>NZ_CP037452.1:3108799-3435617 GCF_007754425.1 Gimesia fumaroli | reverse complement strand
CATCAAACCCCAGCGAACTCAAAGCCGATGTGGTCATCATCGGTGCCGGCCTGGGAGGCTGTGCTGCTGCGTTCGCTGCCTGCCGCAATGGAGCCCGCGTGATTCTGACTGAGCCGACTGACTGGATCGGGGGTCAGATCTCACAACAAGCGGTCCCGCCAGACGAACATAAGTGGATTGAATCGTTCGGACGTACAGAATCCTATGCACAACTGCGAACTCTGATTCGTGATTATTACAAGCAACATTACCCCTTAACCAGCAAAGCCCGGCAAGTCGCGAATTTGAATCCTGGTAACGGTTCCGTCTCGCGCATCTGCCACGAACCTAAGGTCGGCATTGCAGCGTTACAATCAATGTTGGCTCCTGCAGTCAGTAGCGGTCAACTGACCCTGCTTCTAAACACACAACCCGTCAGTGCTTCTCAAACAGGTGACCGTATTGAAACCGTAACCTGCCAGACATTAGGATCAGATAAACCGGTCACACTGCACGCCAGATACTTCATCGATGCCAGCGAAGAAGGGGACCTGCTACCATTAACCAGAACGGAATACGTTCTGGGAGCCGAATCACAGGCAGAAACCGGTGAACCACATGCACCGGAAAAAACCAACCCTGCTAATATTCAGGCGATGACGCACTGTTTTGCCATTGATCATCGGGAAGGGGAAGACCACACAATTGAGCGCCCTGCGATGTATGATTTCTGGAAAAATCATGTTCCCCCATTAACACCCGCATGGTCGGGTAAGATCCTTTCGCTCTATTATTCCCACCCACGCACGTTGAAGCCCAAAGAACTTTCCTTCGTGCCCTGTGGTAAAGAGACAGCACCCCCCAAAACCAAATCACTGAATCTCTGGCTTTACCGCCGGATGATCGACCGTAACAATTTCACACCCGGCTCTTACGCCAGTGATATCACCGTCATCAACTGGCCTCAGAATGACTATATGCTGGGTAACATCACTGATGTCGCTCCAGCAGAACGCGAGAAACATCTCAACGCTGCCAAACAACTCAGCCTGTCGCTCCTGTATTGGCTGCAGACCGAAGCTCCCCGACCGGACGGCAAGCAAGGTTGGAAAGGGCTGCGTTTGCGCAAAGATATCGTTGGTACCGAAGATGGCCTGGCAAAATACCCTTATATTCGCGAGTCCCGTCGTATCAAAGCCGAGCTCACGATCAAAGAACAAGACCTGACCTATACCGAGCGACTCAAAGAACTGGGCAAGGATCACAAACCGTTGCTCGCCAAACCATTCGCTGATTCCGTCGGCATCGGCTATTACCATCTGGACCTGCACCCCAGTACGGGAGGCGACAATTACATCGATATGGGCAGTGTGCCGTTTCAGATCCCATTGGGGGCAATGATTCCACAGCGGGTCGAAAATCTGATCCCCGCTTGCAAAAACATCGGTACCACGCACATTTCCAACGGCTGCTACCGTCTGCATCCTGTGGAATGGTCGATTGGTGAAGCAGCTGGCGCCTTATGTGCCCACGCAATTTCACATAAAACAACGCCGCGTAAAATTCGCAACGATCAACGCCAGCTCCAAGAGTTCCAGACTACACTCTCAAAGCAGGGGATCGAACTGGAGTGGTCAAAACTGAGTTAACCATGAACTAAAGGGAGTAGATGCTGCTGTAAGAACCAGCGATCAAGGAGTACCATGCGTGTGAACCATTGGGTTGACATCAATCGGCGTCCCAGAAATTGACGGAAAGCTGCTGGAATGAAACTCGCTTCCGGATGGTCTGACCATTCCCCAAACCGATCGAAAACTTTCTCCTGATAAGTACCTAATCGAGCTTTTGAATAATCCCGTTGGCAATCACGAATCATATCAGCGGCGATCAATCCCGTTTCAATGGCAGGACGAATGCCTTCTCCACTTTGCGGGGACGCCATCCCGATTGCGTCCCCCACCAGTAGGACGCTATCGTCAATGATCGTCCGTTTTTGCAAACCATACAGGCGATAAGCATGACCTTTGAATTTCCCGAGTATCTCCTTAGGCACGCGTCCCTCGCGATCGAGATAGTCAGTAAATTCATCACGCACCGCCGACAGTTGTTTTTCTCCCTCGCGACCTATACCCACATTTAAAAAACCATCTTTTAAAAAACACCAGCCATATCCTTTTAAATCCCGACAGAAGTATAATTCGGGTGTATCCGGTTTCACACGACAAAGACTCTGCTGTTCGGGAGTCAGTTCAAATTCCGTTTCCTGTGCCAGCACGACTGATTTTTCCGACGGGTTCGCCTGATTCAATCTGCGGGCCACCGGACAGAAATGACCTCCTGCCCCCACAATCAGTTTTGCCTGCAGGGAACCATTAATCAGCCAGCCGTTCTCAGAACGTTCCATTGTTTTCAAAGGCGATCCCAGTTGAGTTCGGGCACCACAGCGTTTGAGCAGGTAGTCATCGAACTCACATCGACGGATGCCATAACTGACGGTCTTGTCGTATTCGGTCTCGATAGCAGGACCGCCAATGATCCCGGTTCGAAATCGCGTGATCGGCTGCAGAGCATGTTCTCGTTTGTAGTCATCCAAATCCAGATCCAGTAGATCCACAACCGGCGGCGTAATCCAACCCGCACAGACTTTATCACGTGGAAACGTTGCCTTATCCATGACCAGCACATCCAGGCCAGAATCACGCAAGCCCCTGGCGCAAGAGGAGCCGCCAGGACCGCCCCCCACAATCAATACATCACACGTCTCACTCTCTGGTGCGATCATGATTCGCTCACCACCTGTGAAGGCTCAGCCTGATACAAGCCAGCACGAGTCCAGGGAACTTCATTATTCCCCCCATTGGTGAAGACCACCTGAAATAACTGCAGAGAACCGGCTCGAAAGGCAGCCACAGAAGCTGCCAGATAAAGACGCCAGGTTCGAATGAATTCCTCATCAAACATAGACTGGACCTGATCAATATTCTGTTCATAACGCTGCAGCCAGTGTTCCAACGTGAGCGCGTAATGCAGGCGAATATTTTCGACATCTAGAATTGAAAATTTCTGCGGCTCGAAAATCTGCATCATCTGGCTCAGACTGGGAACATGCGCCCCGGGAAAAATGCGTTTGGTAGTCCAGCTATCCAGCATTCGCGGCGAGTTACAGCCAATCGAATGAATCAAACCGCGACCACGGGGGCTCTGACAGCGGGCGATCACTTCGCCCAGAGTTTCATAATTTTTCAGGCCGACATGCTCCAGCATCCCCACCGACACGAAGGAATCATAACTACCGGTAATATTTCGCCAGTCATCTTCTACAAATTCAACTTGATCACCCAACCCTTCCTGTTTGGCACGTTCACGGGCATAGACAATCTGTTCATGTGAAATATTAAAAGCTTTGACTTTCGCTCCATAAAATTTGGCCATATGCAATGCCAGTGCGCCCCAGCCACAACCGGCTTCAACAACCGTATCTCCTGGTTTCAAACCGACTTTCCGGCAAACATGATCCATTTTGGCGATCTGCGCCGCTTCCAGTGACATCTCCGGATCGGAAAAATACGCACACGTATAAGCCAATTGCTGATCGAGCCAGAGTTTATAGAAATCATTTCCAATATCATAATGATGATGGATATTACTGCGAGCCGCGTCGATTGTATTTCGTTGTAGCCATCCCAGGCAACTTCGTATCCCATCGCGGTAAAAATATTTCGTATCGGCTGTATGAGTGCACTGGTCAATGGCTTCATTAAAGGCGATCAAACCACCTTCCACTTCAACGCCCCCTTGAGAATACCCATCTCCGAAAGCCAGACTGGGATCAATCAACATCTTATACAGTGTGCTGCGCTGATGAATGAAGGCGCGCACAGCAGGGGGAGTGGGAGATGTGGTAATCCTGGTGTTATCCCATAAGACCACTTCGATTTCCGGATTACCTGCCTTCTGTAGCATGGTTCGCATCAGCCATCGGTCCAAAGCAGTCGCTTTGCCGGATGTTCTCTGCGGGTCGGGTAATCGAGAATGAATATCAGAAAGTGCAAGATTACTTTCTGAACCAGTAATTCCTTCCGATTGAGCATGTTTGGGTGTGGAGTCAGACTTTGTTGGATTCACTGTGGTTCTCCCGAACTGCGATGACCAGATTCTCACTCGATTGAAAACGCTTTTAATTATCCTATTACTAAACGCATTTGAAATTTTGATACCGCCTTTTATTTTCACTCAAGCAATTCAAATTTCAATTCATTTTTGAATTTCTGATCACTAATCTTAAAATTTTAAATATTGCAGAAAGAACTACTTGCATATTTTTCCCGGCTCCCATCCAGCTACGAACAAAAATATAGGTACAGTCTCAGCAGACATAAAAAACTGTCCTGTTAGCCCAATTAACCGGATTAACTGAATTATCGCTGAGTATGAAAAATTTCTGAAAGAATGAATATTGATCCAGATTTTCCGCTCCAAATCCTTTTCCCAGAATAAAACGCGTCCCCATTTTTTTCCTGATTCAAGAACTGACTTTGTCAATTTGGACTTGGAATTCTGCTTTATGAGATGCTACAATTGATCACATCAATGATTTTTTATCATTGAATTCACTCCTGCAAAGCTCACCAACCGATATCTCCATTAAACTCCTGCCACTCCTTGAGAAGGGAACACCTATGCTGTCTATCTGGGGACCAGAAACGAAGCTCTGTGATCGCATTTCACGACGGGAAATCCTGAAAGTCGGCGCATTGGGTCTGGGAGGACTCAGCCTGCCTCAACTTCTGCAAGCAGAATCCGCATCCGGCAAAAGCAAACGCCACAAAGCCGTCATCATGATTTACATGTGTGGCGCCCCCTCGCATCAGGACATGTATGACCTCAAAATGGACGCTCCTTCGGAAATTCGTGGTGAGTTTCGTCCGATCAATACAAAAGTCCCCGGCTTCCAAATTTGCGAGCATCTACCTCGCCTGGGAAACATTGCCGATAAAATCATTCCACTCCGTTCGGTACACGGTTCCCCCAACGGTGCCCACGATTCCTTTATCTGTTACACCGGACGAACCACCCGCAATCAACCAGCCGGGGGTTGGCCTTCGATTGGATCGGTCGTCTCCAAACTCTCTGGCCCCGCTGATCCAGCTGTACCTCCCTTTGTCGGCCTGGCTCCTAATACGGGACATCCGCCTTACGGTTCTCCCGGTCTCCCCGGCTTTCTGGGAGTCAGCCACTCCGCATTTCGCCCCTCAGGACCGTCCAGCAAAAACATGGTGCTGAATGGCATCGACGAAGCCCGGCTCAACAACCGGAAACAACTGCTGGCAACCTTCGATCAATTTAAACGCGAGGCAGACGCCAGCGGATCGATGCAGGGTATGGATGACATGAACCAGCAGGTCTTCAACATTCTGACCTCCAACAAACTGGTCAATGCCCTTGATCTTTCACAGGAAGATCCCACTATCCGAGAACGCTATGGCAAAGGGGATCCGAAAAATTACGGCGACGGTGCCCCGCGAAACCTCGAACATTTTCTGATGGCCCGACGCCTCGTAGAAGCCGGTGCCCGCATCGTCACATTGAATTTCGGACGCTGGGATTTCCATAGTAACAATTTTGGCGGTTTAAAAGAAACACATCTTCCACAGTTTGATCAGGGCTTAGCCACACTGATCGAAGACCTGCACGAACGCGGCATGGCGGACGACGTTGCCGTTGTGGCCTGGGGTGAATTCGGTCGCACGCCCAAAATCAATAAAGATGGCGGACGCGATCACTGGCCGGCAGTCGGCGGCGGCTTACTGGCTGGCGGTGGTTTCAAAACCGGCCAGGTCATCGGTGCCACTGATCGAATGGGAGCTCAGATTGCTAATCGACCGATTCACTTTGGAGAAGTCTTCGCCACGCTCTATCGTCACCTGGGAATCGATTTCCACGGCACAACCATCGCGGACCTCGCCGGACGTCCGCAGTATCTGGTCGATGACTACGAACCACTGCACGAAGTGATTTAATCGCATTCTTCAAGACGGTAAAATCCATCCTTTAGCTTTTCCGCCTGACCCGCTACGATATGTGTCTGCCTTGAGAAATTGATCAAACGACAGACCTATTCTTATTGGGACCAATGATGGCTAAAGCTGGGATGGATGACGCTTTACTGGATGTCTTACACGAATACTGGGGCTATGCGGAATTTCGTCCGCTCCAGCAGGAAGCGATGACCGCTGTCCTCGAAGGCCGTGACTCATTGGTTGTGCTTCCCACGGGTGGGGGAAAATCGCTCTGTTATCAGGCGCCAGCACTTTGTATGGACGGAATGGCGGTTGTCGTCAGCCCATTGATCTCTCTGATGAAAGACCAGGTTGACGCCCTTCGTGTTTGTGGAATTTCCGCTGCTTACCTCAACAGTTCGCTGGACCAGAAGGAATCGCGACAGGTCTTGAGTGACGTCCGCAAAGGGGAGATTAAACTGCTCTACGTTGCTCCTGAACGGCTGATGTTGGAAGGCATGCTCAGTATGCTGACTGAAATCAAGCTGGCCTACATTGTCATTGATGAAGCCCATTGTGTCAGTATGTGGGGACACGATTTTCGCCCGCACTATCATGCACTACAGGAACTCAAAAACATCTATCCACAGTGTGGCATTCATGCTTATACCGCGACCGCCACCGAACAGGTACGCGACGATATCGCCGTCCAGCTCGCGCTCAATGAGCCTGATGTCCTGATCGGCTCATTTGACCGTCCCAACCTGACGTACTCGGTAGCCCGACGGTCTGATCGTTTTACGCAGGTGTCTGAAGTACTGGAACGCCACCCGAATGAACCCGGCGTCATCTACTGCATCTCCCGTGCGGATGTCGAATCGCTGAGCGAATCACTCAACAATGCCGGTTATGAAACGCGGCCTTATCATGCAGGGCTACCCGATGAAGAACGCGCTGCCAATCAGGAAGATTTCATTCAAGACCGCGTAGACGCCATCGTCGCTACCATCGCGTTCGGCATGGGCATCGATAAACCCAACGTGCGGTATGTCATTCATGCGGGCTTGCCGAAGTCACTCGAAAATTATCAGCAGGAAAGCGGCAGAGCAGGGCGGGATGGCCTCGAAGCCGAGTGCGTCTTACTCTATTCCGAACAGGACGCGATGATCTGGAAACGTATTCTGGACGATCAACCTGACGAATCAAAGGCGACCGCGTTCCAGTCCCTGCAAGCGATGCAGAACTACTGCCATAGCTTTGACTGTCGTCACCGCTATCTGATGCGGCACTTCGGTCAGGACCTGGAGCAGGATTGCGAAACCGGTTGCGATCTGTGTCGCGGCGATTTTGAAAAGGTGGATGATGCACAAGTCATCGGCCAGAAAATCCTGTCCTCAATTTTCAGACAGGATCAAAACTTTGGCTCCACATATACGGCCGCTGTGCTGAAAGGTTCGAAAGATAAGAAAGTGCTCGCAAATCGTCACGACGAACTCAGCACCTACGGCCTGCTCAAGCAGGAAAGTTTATCGACGATTCGCCACTGGCTCAATCAATTGATGGCCCAGGGCTTCTTAACGAAAACCGCCGAGTACCAACAACTGCGCATCACTGACTCCGGCTGGCAGTTGTTACGCGGGGAAGTCGCTCCCCAACTCATGCGCACCTCGCAGGACGTCAAAGCTGACAAAGCTCGCCGCACGAAAAATGAATTGGCTGACCTGAACTGGAAAGGTGTGGACCAGGGATTGTTCGAAGAATTACGCAGCCTGCGAAAACAGATCGCCGGAGAGAAGGGCCTACAACCTTACATGGTGTTTGGTGATGCCACGCTCCGCGAGTTGGCCCGCCACAAGCCCCAGACGCTGACGCAATTCCTCGAAATCTGGGGGGTCGGACAGAAGAAATGCGATGATTTTGGACAGCAATTTCTGGACTGTATCGCCCGCTTTGACGGTGAATAACGGCCTGAATGATCATCTACTGAGCCAACGACATCTCAGACTCCCCATACATTCTGCTCTCTCTTTTTCGATAGCGCCAATACTCCCGTCTCACCCAACAACAACGTAAGCCACTACATATCTATCAGTTACAATATATCTAATTTGTATTTTCTTATTTTTCGCAAAATCGGTTGCGAGAAATCTTGCAGGGCAGTCGATGGAAGTATAACATCCCCATATTGAGATTGAGTTTCAATTTCAACCAGCCAGCCAGCAATCGTGGTATTTCCGCTAGTAGCAAGCCAGCCAGAACACTTGGCCATTGAATCGGGCCTGATCCCATTCAATTTTTTTATCCTGGTAACCCGCTACAATTCAGGAGAAACCATGTTACCCCGCCCCAAACGAAGACGCGCTTTCACGCTGATTGAACTTCTGGTGGTCATCGCCATCATTGCGATTCTGATCGCCTTACTGCTCCCCGCCGTCCAACAGGCACGCGAAGCCGCCCGCCGATCCAGTTGTAAAAACAACCTGAAACAAATTGGCCTGGCAATGCACAATTATAACGATGTTCATACATCATTACCGATGGGACAAAACGCTCAATTATATAGCCCTTTTGTTGCCATCCTGCCTTTTCTTGATCAAACCAATCTACAAAACTTATATGACTTCGACCTTTATTATACCGATCCGGCGAACCTGGATGCCCTCAATCGAACGATCACGATTTATCTTTGCCCAACCATGGTTCTTCCTCGAGCTGTCCCCTATTTATCATGCGCAGAAAAAGGAGGCCCTACCAGCTATGGTGCTTCAATAGGGCTTCATGAAGGTTCCGATGATGGCTCAGCCGGAAACCCAGATGGTATGTTTCCTGGGCGTAACTACACCTACACCAGTCCAACTCGCTTTCGTGATGTTACCGATGGTCTAACAAATACAATCATGTGTGGTGAATTCAACTATCGGCTAGAAGACTACTTATGGTCTGGCCACTCATCCTCTTGCCCATCAGACACATCAGTTCAAGGTACTCCACGATGGGGTAGTCATCGGTGGGGCGGAAGTTATCCTGGAGTTGCTTTAGGCAGTACCAATGGTGATTTTAATGTCAATCTCAATGCTAACCGAGGAACTTGGCGGAGTGATCATGTCGGTGGTGCCCACTTCCTGTTAGGTGATGGTGCTGTTCGGTTCGTCAGTGAGAATATTGACGCTGGAACGCTTGACGCGCTGGCTACCAAAGCAGGTGGCGAAGTCATCGGCGAATTCTAATGAGTCGTTCCTTTCATATGGAAAGTTTTATCTCCGATGGTTTGCAGAAGCGAATATCTGCTTCTGCAAACGCTATCCGAGGAGTTAAATATGATCACGAAAATAGTATCAATAAAAAGTTCTTTCTCCTGCTTCTATTCGATCCGATACAGCCTTTTCCTTGGATTAGTCTTACTAAGCTGTGTTGGTTGCAGCGGAGCAAAAGATGACCCGCGTGGCAAACGCTTTAGTGTATCGGGTCTGGTTTATTACGATGGGGATCCTATTGCCAGTGCCCGTATTCTATTCATCTCAGAAACCTCAGAAGGAAAAGTCAAATCTGCGGGCATCGTTCGAGAAGGCATTTATCAGATCCCTGAAAAAGGAGGGCCGGTTGCTGGGAAGGCTCGTGTCGAGATCTATCCCACTTATCCAGAGATGGAAGAGATCGCGCAATTACAAGCCGAAGCGAAAAAAACGGGAAAACCATTTGTTGATCCTTCCAGTGTTAAAATCCCAGCCGCTTATAACAAAAATTCCAAACTGACGGCTAAAATCACCAAAGACGGTAAAAACACCTTCGAGTTCAAAATTGATTCAAAATCACCTTAGATTACTTTTCCTAGATTACACATGGAGAAATCTCATGAAGTGCTATCAAACGGTTCAACGTGAACTGAAACAATGGGGTCTGGCCGGGCTGATTGTTCTGCTGACACTCTCGGCAACCATGCAATGGACGCCCGCCAAAGGTCAACCCGCTACGGAGGCAGATCAGGAAAAAGCAGCCGCGACGAAGCTTTACCAGGCTGTCCGGGAAGCTCGTGCCGTCTGGCGTGATTTTCCCGGTTTCACTGCTGACGTCACCGTGAGCTATAATGGCAAGCAGACGAAAGGCAAACTCACTGCAGACAAAGACTTCAAAGTCAAACTGACACTCGACGACGAATCGCTGTCCGAATGGAGTCTTCCCAAACTGCGATCGGTTATTGGCCACCGCAAGTACCGTGTACAGAAACCGATTCCTGCGACTTTCGCTGACCAGCAGGTCAACCACCCGCTGGGACGTCTGGTGAATATCGATGGTAAAAATGTCTCCTTTCGCCTGCAGGATGACGTGATGACCGTCGTTCAGCGTCGCTCTGACAAAATGTGGTTTACCATTTCCACCCTGGATGTCTGGCGTACCAAAGAAGGCGCTGTTCTCCCACGTGATACGTCGGTCACTTACCGCAATCCCAAAACCGGTGCGATCACATCCAATCGCAGCAATACCTTCGGGTTTGCACGAGTGGGAAAATATGATCTGCCGGAAACCATGCTCACTGTGGAATGTGGCGAGAACTTCGAGAGAAATATTGGTTCGATCAAACTTTCCAACCACCGTTTACTGTCTCCCGAATCGCTGTCGCAAACAAAATAATCTCATCTGGACGGGCACACTACTTAACCCTTTAAATACAGAGTATGCACATGAAAACGTTTCAATGGACCGTCGCCATCATCTGCTTGCTGGCCGCGTCAATCACCAACCAGGCGTATGCCCACTTCCTCTGGCTCTTGCCGCAGGCCGAAGGCAAAAACAACGCCGCCAAAGTTCAACTCTACTTCGGAGAAGCCGCTGAACCGGACGACCCGGATTTGCTCAAGCGACTCACAGACATCAAAGTTTGGGAAAAGACTTCCAAGGGTCAACTGGAAACTTACAAATTAACTGCCGGCGATGATTCACTGTTCATCACCCCCAAACCCAAAGGAGCAGGCAGAGCCGCCTATGGTCTCGATCATACCTACGGCGTGATCACACGCGGCGAGAGCCAGTTCCTGTTGAAGTACTACGCGAAAGCCTATCCCCAAAAGAGCCAGCGCGTCTGGAGTAAAATCGACTGTTCCAAACAACTGCCTCTGGAAATCGTTCCTGTCCTGAAAGGGGAAGAAGTCACCCTGCAGGTGAACCTGAACGGCAAGCCGCTCGCAGACGCCGAGCTCAAAATCATCGGCCCTAAAACCGACAGCGAATCAGTCACCGCGACTACCAACGCCAAAGGCCAGTACCAGACCAAACTGACGAACGGCCTCTATTCGATTCGTGCCAAACACGTCGAAGAGAAATCAGGGGAACACCAGGGAGACAAATATGACAGCGTTCGCCACTACTCGACTCTGACACTGCCATTCGTTGCTCTGAATCATAACACCAAAACGACTGCCACCGAAGCAACGCCTGCTGCAGACAGCAAATTCCCTCAGCTTCCCGATGCGATCTCCAGCTTCGGTGCTGCTGTGAGTGGAGATTATCTGTATGTCTACAGCGGCCACATTGGACGTGCCCATGCCCATAGTGCAGATAACCTCTCGCAGAAGTTTCAGCGTCTGAACCTGAAGCAGCCCAAAGAGTGGGAATCGCTGCCTCTGAAGACTCCGCTGCAGGGATTAGCCATGGCACCCCACGGCAACAGTGTTTATCGTGTCGGCGGTCTTTCAGTATTGAACAAAAAAGAAGAAGATTCTCTGATGGAATCACTGCCAACGGTCGAACGTTTTGCTCCAGAAAAGAAAACCTGGGAAGCAGTCACCCCCATGCCCACTGGTCGTTCTTCACATGACGCTGTTTTCTCAGGTGATAACCTATACGTCGTCGGTGGCTGGACCATGCGAAAAGGGGACGAGTCCATCTGGCAGGAAGAAATGCTTGTACTGGATGCCTCTCAGCCTGAAGCAAAATGGAAAACGATCAAACAACCTTTCCAGCGACGTGCACTTTCGGCTGCTGCTCACCAGGGAAAAATCTATGCCATGGGAGGCATCGATGACGGTGGCGATATCAGCCACGAAGTTGATATCTATTCTCCTGAAACCGGCAAATGGACCAAAGGCCCTGAGCTGCCTGGCAGCACCATGAACGGCTTCGGAACCACCGCCTGGAGCATGGACGGCAATCTATACGTCAGCGGAATGGATGGCGACGTCTTTCAGCTGGATCAGAAAAACAATCAATGGAAAAAAGCAGGTTCGCTTGCGACAAAGCGTTTCTTCCATCGAATGTTACCAGACGGTAACGGCGGTCTGCTCGCCATTGGTGGTGCCTCTCGCAAAGGTCATCTGAAGTCCATCGAGCAGGTCAAACTGAATTAAAAGCGTGTTTCCGCTTGATGAGACAAGAGCTCTGCTCTGGATACGCCCCATTTCCGGGAGCTCTTGTCTCTCTCTTTTTTGTGGATTTTCGATATACTTCCCCCTCAGCGAGAATACCATGGATGCCCAAAACACACTGCAGAAAGCGATCGGCCTGTTTCGGCAAGGCTTGCATTATCAAGCGCTGGATCAGATTTCCCGACTCTTGAATACCTGTCCCAATGAAGGCAAAATCTGGGAATTGAAAGGCCTGGTCGAAGACTCGCTCAGTTGGCGAAATACGTCAATTCGCTCCCTGGAAACCGCGACAACATTGATTCCAATTTCAGCCTCAGGACAATATATTCTGGCAAAGAATTATCTGGAAATCGGTAAACACGCACTCGCCAAATCTGTCTTCTCAATCCTGCTCCAGCGACAGGACCTTCCAGATCGACTACTGCCGGCAATCTCGTCTTACCTGGGACAATACCCTGAACTCACTTATTTAGCGCTGGATGCCTGTAGAAAAGCAGTCAAACGCGACCCCGGGTGTGCTGAATCCTGGCTGGGCATGGCCTGTTTCATGGGGAAGCTACATTACCCGAAAGAACAGATCGCCAATGTGCTCCGTAAAGCAGTCACGCTTGACCCGGAAAATCGACACTATCGCATCGCCTTGAGTAATGTGCTGGAGCAGTCAGGAAAATTCGACCAGGCTTACCGTGTTGTGAAAGAAATAAAGACATCGGAATTGAACCAGATCCCGTGTGCTGCATGTCTGAAAAAACTGATCCGCATTTTTTCGCTGGCAGAAGATAATACCAGGCACGAAATCTGTTCAAACAAACTGAAACAACTTCAATCAACTGAGATCCCAACTTCGCCGGAATTTTTGCCGCCCCGATTTTCCGATCCATTGAATAATTAACACGCTGTACCAAACGCGCGGCGTGCCTGAAAAGAAACGGTCATGATCTCTCAAACTGAAGAATATGCATTACGGGCGATGACCTGTCTGGCATTCCGGCATCCGAGCTACATTACACGCGATCAACTTTTTGACGTCACCCAGGTCCCACACGCCTATCTCCCCAAAATCATGCTGGAATTAAATCGAACCGGCCTCATTCGTTCGCAGCGCGGACAAAATGGCGGCTACGCCTTAATACAACATCCGCAGAATATTTCCCTGCTGAAGATTATCAAAGCGGTCAGAACCGGGACCTCAAAAAACGCGCCGTTATACGCTTCGTCAAATTCAACAGAAATCAATCAATTAAACGAACACCTGAATCAGACGTTTTCCATGCTGGAATCCGTACTTGATCAAACGTCATTAGCAGATATTATTACGACTCCTGTAGAACAAAATTCAAAGGAACAGCACTGTGTTCAAAAATAAAATGACAATCTATTTCGTACTTCTGCTTTGCTGTGCAACAGTGGAAGCTGCTGATATCTGGTCTGGTTTTCGTGGCAATGGTTCCAACATTTCGCCGGCCGTGAATCTGCCGGTAACATGGACTCCCGACCAGGGTATTCGCTGGAAACAAACGGTCCCCGGTTACGGGCAATCCTCGCCGGTCGTCTGGAAAAACCAGGTTTTTGTCACATCCATTGAAGGGCCACAACAGGAAACCTGTCTACTCCATGTCTATGATCTGACGAACGGACAGGCAGTCTGGTCGAAAGAATTCAAAGCCAGTCAGACCAAGAAAACCTCTTCGATGGTCTCCCGCGCAGCTCCCACACCGATTGTTGATGAAAACGGAATCTATGCCTTTTACGAGAGTGGTGATGTCGTCGCTTTTACCCATTCCGGGACTCCGCTCTGGCAGCGTTCTTTAGTCAAAGATTACGGTGCATTTGTCAGCAATCATGGCATCGGTAATTCGCTCGCACAAACCGCAGATCAGATCATTGTGTTAACCGCTCATGAAGGTCCTTCTTACCTGTTGTCTCTGGATAAAAAAACCGGAAAAACAAACTGGAAAACTGATCGCGAATCTGGTGTCGCCTGGACTTCTCCCACAATTGCCGATCGAAACGGCACTCCGGAAATCATCGTCAGTTCACGAGGCACCGTAGACGGTTACCAGGGACTCACCGGCGAATTGCTCTGGACACATTCCGGTATCAGCGGCAATACCATTCCTTCTGCCTCGGTCTATAAAGATACCATTCTGATCGGTGCGTCCATGGATCGCAGAAATCCAAACGCCGCCAAAGCCAGTGCTTCCAACTGCTGTTTAAAACTGGTCACTAAAGAGGGAAAACCAACATACGAAGTTCTCTGGAAAGCAAACAAAGCGGTTTCCTATTACTGTACTCCACTCGCCTACAAGGGCTGTGCCTACTTCGTCAATAAAGTCGGCGTTGTCTACTGTCTCGACCTTCAGACAGGCAAACAACACTATGCCAAACGGCTCACTGGTCCCTGCTGGAGTTCCCCACTCGCTGCCGGAAACCAAATCTACTTCTTCACCAAAAAAGGAACGACCGACGTCCTCCGCCCGGGAGCCGAATTTGAATTACTGGCTTCCAACGCACTCATTGCGGAAGAGGAAGAGAAACCGGAAACAGAGAAAGCCGCGAAGCAGGATACGAAATCCAAGTCTGACAGTCGCGGCTCCGATAGAGGCGGCTATTCCCAACTCGGTCCCACCGTCTATGGCACCGCCGCCGTCGATCAGTCACTGCTGATTCGCACCGGAACGGAACTCTTTTGCATCGGTTCCACTGAAAAATAAATTCCCTCAAAAGAATTTCCTCTCCGATTTAGCTATCTTGAATTTCAATGCCTCCGAATTCATTTCGGAGGCATTGTTGTTTTATAAAATGCATTTTTCACTGACCATTCCGAGCTTGACAGCATCCCGCCCTTGTGAATACTCCCTGTTATGCGTCGCGCGCGAGTGAAACGGTTTATGCACTGCTTATCTTCGCGTACTGAACCGATTCCCTCAATTTCTGCCTGGGCATCCAACACATTTTCATCGAACATTCAATTCGCTGTCCAATTTTTTATGCGTATCGACACGCTTCAACTCGCTTCGGACCAGCTTTGCCCACAAACGGAAGCTTCTCGCACCGGTACCAAACCATGTCGTTTTCGCTTCCTCTTGACCTACGGACGCCGTTGAAAAAAATACCCGGAACATCTTGATTCTCTCCAGAAACAATTTCAATTCATAAAAAAACAGATGATCGCACAGCACTCCGCCGCACGACACCTGTTTTACCCGATCTGTTCCGATTGATGTTAGATAAAAACGCAGCACCGCTGCGCATTCAATCACGTCGATCCTGCTGTCCCACGGCAATCACCTTTGTCGGCACACCAGACACCGAAAATGATTCGACTGGCTTCAGACTTTTCAGCGAAAACGCCTGTATCTTACCCGCCCCCGGTTCGGTCCAGAAAGCATAGCGGCCTGCGTGATCAAAGGTGATTGCATGATGCCCGTAATGTCCCTCCACTTTGCTCGATCCCACCTTAATCTGTTTTAGAACTTGCGCATCCTGATAATCCAGATCCCCATTCGGATCCAGATCGATCAGACTCAGATACTCATTTTGTTCCAATTCCTGAGAGTGATTATGAAACACAAATGCCAGTCGCTTGCCCCATGCCGTTTTGACCACTTCCAGACCGGCGGGCGAATTACCTTCATTCATCTTTAAAGGCACCGAGATCAAAGCTGGCTCATCCAAACTGGCATTCAACAAACACAGCCGTGCCGTATCACCCGTTCCTGAAACGAACAGGACATAATTCCGCTGGGTCGTAAATGCCCCTGTTCGCCCCGGCTTCTTTGTCTCTGGATCCTCTCCCAGTGACAGATGTTGTACTTTTACTTTGGACTGCGAGCCGGGCAGGGGATTCAGATCTGCCTCACACCAGCAGATCCCGTCCGCCGGCGCGAAAAAGACCTTTCCCTCGCAGACAGTCGCCCCGTGAATGGCCCCCGTCGGTAAGGCGAATGAATAGGCAATCTGCTCATTTCCATCCGGGAGAATTCGCGTCACATCGACCATCCCTTTTTGAGGTCCGCCACCATCGATCCAGGTTGAGTATCCTGTCTTTTCTGCAGCGACCGCCAGCGTAATATGATTTCCTCCTCCTCGATGAAAGCCGGTCTTGATGTTTGCCTTGGGATCATCTCGATACCATTGAGGATCCAGACGCGTATAACCGGAATTGCGATCATTGGCCAGATAGAATACCCCCTGATAACAATACAGATGCGCCGGGTTCCCTTGAGCCGTATCCAGTCGTGTCCCGATTACTTTCGGCTGCTTTTTATAGTACCAGTGCGAATGATTGCCGTGCGACTCTTCTTTTACGCCTGAGTCGAAAAAGACCCAGCCGCTCTGATCCTGTCCCGCTTCCTGATCACGCACTCCCACCATTAATGTTCCCAAACTCTGTTCCATCTGTACCAGATTCTGCGACTCGGTATCCAGATCTGGGAATCCGTCGATCACCGCCGGCGTCTCCAGAGTTAGCGTTTTTCCCTTCCGCACGTCGGCCCATTTCACCTGCTGTGTGGCACGATCCTGAAAAAACAGTCGACAGACCGTTCGTGTTCTGGATGTTGATTTCGATATTTTTGAATGCTGATCAGACTTGGATTTCTCTGGTACTTTCGACTCAGCCTGCACGATCAGTGGCAGCAGTTCCAGCAACACCAGACCCAGAAATAAACTCAGTTTCGTGCGATGTAGGCGCAAAATCCCCATCTTGTTTCTCCTCAGTTGAAAAAATGAATGAATGCAAGAGCTTCTACAACAAATGTAGAACCCTTACGTTGAATGGTCTCACCAGGGACAATCCGTGCCTTCCAGAAACAGGAAACGGCCCTGATCATATTGCAGACAAACCCAGGTTGGGCTCTCGCAGGTTTCCTGAGTCCAGTAAAACCGACGGCGGTTTCGTGTTCCGTGATAAACGGCAGGGGCCCCCTGAAAGGCAGGGCTGTCCGCCAGACTCGGATTGGCTTCAAAATAGCGAGTCAATAATCGACTATCAGAAGACCCCAGCTTCGGCTCCCGAATCCAGTTGACACCGGCGGCAGAAAATGTCTCTGGACAATCTACTTTAGCTGGCTTTCGTTGTTCTCCCCTTTCGGAAGTACAACCACAAACACTTACCAGACAATACAAACCCCAAAAGCAAAATCCCCCTCGTATCCAGGATTGAGTACCACAAGCCAACATCTTGATCTTTCTCTGTTTACATGGAATTCTCTCGAACAAAAGTGAGAATCCACTTTCAAATCGGAACTAAAATTAAAATTCGCCAATCACTGCACCATCGGCTCTACTGAAAAGGTGACGCAGCGTGAGTAAATCGATATTCTCACCAACAAACCGGACACTGCCGTCACACAACAACGCATTCACCCCACCAGGGTGCAGGCTCCGTGCCCCGGAAATCACCTCACCATGATGGGCGACATCCGGTTCTGTCGAATTGGGAGGATAGTAGCCATGTACCAGCGTGCTGTAGCCCAATGTCCGGATCCAGGTCCCTGCACGGCGGCCTTCATATCTGGTTGCCGAGCGAGCTGCCAGAGCATCAGCAGAGGCAGAACAGGGGCCACCGCCACTCACCCGTTTCATTTGCCGGTCTGGATTCACTAACAGCGTGGTGTCTGGCCCTCGATCCCCAAACAGAGTTTCTGCCATAAATATCGTATTCGTCGTGCCATCAGTAATATCACGAAACCGAGTCGAGGAACCCCGCCAGAACAGGCCATCATTTTCAGAGGAACAATAATTCGTATTCAGACCGGAACCACCGTTAACCATATAATTTGAACCGGCCCAGACCGTTCCATTGTCATCCGTGTAATACACGTTTCCCGCATCGCTGGGACAGAGAAAAACCGGCAGCACCTGTCGCGCCACAACTTCCAGGGATGGATTGATCGTCGCTGCCCAGGCAGGCCCTGTCAGCAACGGTTCCCGAAAATCAATCATATTCTGCAAATTTGCCTGATCGAGGTAGGGAAGCAGCTGTGCGGAAGGCGAATAACCATATAGAGAGTCAGAAGCCATCAGCGGGAGCCGGGAATGCGTTTCGTGATAATTGTGTAATGCCAGCCCCAACTGCTTGAGATGATTCTTACACTGCACGCGACGTGCCGCTTCGCGCGCCATCTGAACTGCCGGTAATAACAGAGCGATTAAAATCGCAATGATGGCAATCACCACTAATAATTCAATTAACGTAAAACCGCGTCGTCGTTTCATGATTCCCCCTCATTCGGATACTGACTCAATAAAAATTGCACTCGTCGCGGCACATCAACCTGAACCAAAACCGCAACTCATCCTGCTTGAATGAAGCGATAGTACCACATGCATTAATTATGTAAATACAATTTCATTGCATTTACATAATTGTTTTAATAATTAATTTTCCATGAACCTGAAAGTCTGCTGATTGTCATTGATAAAATAAATCCACGAAATACTGGTGCACAAGTTGTGGACGAGCATCAGATCAAACACCAGTACTCCATTTCTTTTACTTAACCAATTTCCTCTAAAAGACTTCCGTGTGAACCATGAACCAGATTACTGTCAGACAAGCCACCCTCGCCGATAGGGACATTCTCGCGCCTCTGTTCGACAGCTACCGCCAGTTTTACGGACGTTCCAGCGATCTTGGTGCCGCGCGAGAATTTCTCTCAGCCCGCTTCAATCATGGGGAATCGGTCCTGTTTCTCGCCTTCGATGCCGAAACTCCTGTCGGATTCGCACAACTCTATCCCAGCTTTTCCTCGGTCTCTCTCGCTCGAACATTCATCTTGAATGACCTGTTCGTGAGCCCCGATGGGCGCCGCAAGGGCGTTGGCACACAATTGCTCACAGCTGCCATCGAGTATGCAAGATCCTTAAAAGCCATTCGCCTCTCTCTCGCAACAGAGATCACCAACGAGACAGCACAAGCCCTGTACCAGTCGACTGGCTGGAAACGAGACGAACAGTTTTACGCCTACCACTTTACACTGTAGTTCTTAAAGTTGTCTGACTCAGGAAGCTTGCGAGACTGCGCTACATTAAGCTACCCTTAGCGCACAACGTCCCAATCAGGTTTCAAGAAAGATAGCTACAGACGATGAATGATAATGATTCCAAATTAATCGTTGGCAGTGAAGAGTGGTGTGCTTTTCCCGACTTGGGAATTCCTGCCATGAAAGCACGCGTGGACTCCGGTGCGAAAACGTCTTCGATCCACGCCTTCAACGTTCAGAAATTCCGACGACAGGGGGAAACCTGGGTCAGTTTTGAAGTCCATCCACTGCAGAATAACCGCCGGGTCGTTGTGCGTTGTGAACGCCCGATTGTCGACAAACGCGTTGTCAAAAGCTCCAGCGGGATCTCGGAAACACGTTTTGTCGTGCTGGCCACGCTCAAGATGGGCAGCGTCGCCTGGGAAATTGAGCTCACGCTGGCCAACCGGGACTCCATGGGCTTTCGCATGCTCTTAGGCCGAGAAGCAATGAGCGGACGCATGCTGGTCGATCCTTCGATCAGCTTCTGCATGGGACAGGTCTCCAGTGACACGCTCGACAAACATTATGGCAAACGGGAACAAATCCGCAGCGGTCTCAAGATTGCACTGCTCGCCAGTAACCAGGAACTCTACAGTAATCAGCGTATTCTGGAAGCGGGTGAAGAACGCGGACATGAGATGGAATTTCTCGACATTAAACAGTGTTATATGAAACTCGATGCCGTTGAACCGGAAGCACATTACCGGGGCGGCAAGACGCTCGACGATCTGGACGCGGTCATTACGCGGATTCGTCCCAGTATCACGTATTACGGCTGTGCTCTGGCGCGTCAGTTTGAAAGTATGAATGTGCTGACAGCGAACACATCAACGGCCATCACACAATCCCGCGACAAACTCTATTCACTGCAATTGATGCTGAAAAGCGATATTAACATCCCTACTACGGGCTTTGCCAACTCGCCGATGGATACGAACGACCTGATTGAAATGGTCGGCGGCGCGCCCCTCATCGTGAAACTGCTGGAAGGTTCACAGGGACGAGGCGTCGTCTTAGCAGAAACCAGAAAAGCAGCTGAGAGTGTGATCAACGCCTTTAAAGCGCTCCGCGCCAATCTGCTGGTTCAGGAATTTGTGAAAGAAGCGGACGGCAAAGACCTGCGCTGCTTCGTGATTGACGGCAAAGTCGTCGCCTCGATCCAACGCGAAGCCGCTCCCGGCGAATTCCGGGCCAACATTCACCAGGGAGGCACGGCTTCCATTGTCAAAATCACGCCCACGGAACGGAAACTCGCCGTCAAGGCCACCAAAGCGCTCGGGTTGATGATCGCCGGCGTCGACATCATCCGCTCCAAAAACGGACCGCTACTGCTGGAAGTCAACTCCTCACCCGGTCTGGAAGGTATCGAAGCTGCCACCGGCAAAGACATCGCCGGCATGATGATCGCTGCGATCGAGAAGAAGCTCAAATGGAAACGCGAACTGAGCAGCAAACGGACGAAATAAAAGATCGTTCTCGGAATCTGCCAATCCCCGTGTTACAATCGACTCGTGTTGAGAAGCAATAATCCTTTTCATGAGAGCGATGAGCATGCAACGGAAATCGATCAAGTACAGAATTTCACACATCGTTTGTTTCACAATTCTGTTTCTTCTGACGACATTCGCTGCTGCCGATCAGAAATCGAACAAGCCGCGCGAACAAGTCGGCACGGTTCTGGGAAGGCCGGTTTACCGCGATGAAATCCGCACAGAATCCAACCTGCCTCTCAGCGGAGAACTGCATCGTCTCTTTTCCGCTCCCGTATTACAAAAGTACCAACAGACTCATCAATCGAAGTTCGCGCTGACGCGACAGGAAACAGAGACCGCCGCCAGATACTTTACCAGGAACGAGAAAATTCGTGAACTCTATCAAAATAGCGCACCGCGAGTTCGCAAAAAACTTGAGAAGATCAAACAGATGCTGGCAGCCCCCGATCTGAAACCGGAAGATAAACAGAAACTACTCAAACGTCAGGCGGAATTACAGATGGATTTAGAGATTCCCGGCAGTCCGTTTGCCCGGTTCGCATTGAAACAATGGAAGTTTCAGAAACACCTGTATGATCAATATGGTGGCGGTCGTATCCTCTGGCAGCAGGCGGGACTGGAAGCCTTCGACGCCATGCACAACTGGCTGAAAGCGCAAGAGAAACAAGGAACGTTCCAGATTACTGATCCGGAATTACGCAAAGCCTTCTACGAGTATTGGACCACGCATAATCACGGCGCCTTCCTGACTGATGATCCGGAACGAATCCGCAAGGAATTTCTCGAGCCCGAATGGGCTCTCAAACCTGTGACTAAGAAAAAACCTGCAGAAAAATAAATTCCGGCAGCTGTTCACTCAGCGGATTGATCAGAACCGATACACACCAACTCTTCCTGGCGTTTTCCACCCGACTGCGTGCCGACTCTCAAAAACAGTTCCCCATCGGCGGCAGCGGGGCTCGCATAGCAGTCACTTCCCAACTGGTTCACGGCGACTTCCTCAAAGCCGTCTTTCTGTGCCTTAAACACAAATGTTTCTCCTGACAGATTCGGCACATAGATCAGCCCGTTACACAAAATCGGCGACGCGCTGAATGAACCACGCAGGCGATGTTTCCAGAGCACATCGCCCGTTTCGGTTGACCAGCAGTAAGCGATCCCGTCGTCGGTAATCCCATAAAGCTGTTCTCCCTCGACCAGCATGGATGGTTCATAGATTTTGGTTTTATCAGACCAGAGCAGTTTCCCCTCGGCAGAGAGTCCGACCGTTTCGCGTTTGGGATAACCACCACTGGCGAAAATCTTGTCATCCGTTGTGACAATCGTGCCGCACGTTGCTTCGGCCAGACAGGGAGTGCTCCAGTTTTCTTTCCCCGTCGCAGGATCAAAACTGGTAACCTGATCGCAGCCGCTGATCAGCAATTGATCGCGGCCCCCGACATGCGCCACCACCGGACTGGAATACGTACTGACCGCAGGCCGCGAAACCCGCCAGGCAATCTTGCCCGATTTCCGATCCAGTGCGGCAATATAACCGCCGCCCCGGTTATCGGCGGCGATGATCACAAATGATTGATAGAGCAGGGGGGAAGGGGCGTAACCGAATTTCGAGTTGAAGGCGCCCAGCTCTTTTTGCCAGAGCTGCTTGCCGTCTAAATCAAGGGCTGTCGCGATGATCTTGCCTGAATTCAGAAAGACTGCGTAAATGCTTTCTCCATCACACAACAACGTCCCGTTGGCATTTGTCCCTTTTTTGTGTAGTTCTCCCGGCGACGGGAAGCCCCCTTCATGCAAGACGGTTTCCCAGCGGACCGTTCCATCGGCACGGTCAAAGGCCATGACCATCTGTTCCTGATTTGGATCATCGGCGGCCGCCAGTAATACCAGATCATTCACAATCACCGGCGAGCCATGCCCGCGTCCGGGAATAAACGTCCTCCACTTTACATTTTTTGTCTCATCCCACTCTGTGGGCAGCGCTTGATCGGGAGCGTGGCCGTTTCGCTGCGGTCCGCGCCAACCAGGCCAGCTATCAGAAAGATCCGGAATATCAGAATCACTTAAAGAGACGCCACTCGACTGGACTGAAATTTCTTCTACCGGAGTCGTCTTCGTACAACCGGCAACCAATAAGACGCCGACCAGGAACAAACGGCTGAAAAATGTAACCATCTCGATTCACTCCTCCTTGAAGTTTCTATTTTGAAAAGTCGATGGCGGAACATTTTTGATTCACAAAACTGGCACTGATTCTATGGGATTGACAGAATCAGTGCCAAGTTCAAAACACGTTTCTTAATCGATTATAACTTTTTCAGAAAGACATTCTTAAAGCGAATTTCGCCGCCGTGTGTCTGTAACTGAATGGGACCGGTCTCGTAAATGGGCTGGTCTTTTTCATAATAGTTATCCATCTTCTTGTTGTCCACAACCAGCTTGTCATTCATATAAACGGTGACCTTATCACCTTTCATAATAATGCGGAAATGGTTCCATTCCCCAAACGGTTTGTCGGCATGCACGAGTGGATATTTGCCTTCACCCTTGTTGTTGAACAACCCACCGGAACCCAGATTCGCTTTGCGATCCCACTTGCCGCCTTCTTTGGTGGTATCCCAGATCTGTACCTGAGGCACGCCACGCAGATAAATGCCACTGTCGGCTTTCGCGACGGTTTTGTAATCGAGCAGTAATTCAAAATCACCAAAGTCTTCAGCCGTCGTCAGATAAACGCCGTGCCCGTCGTTGACGAGCTCACCATCTTCAACAGACCAGTGCTCTAAAACATCTTCCCAGTTCTTTTTCAGCAGTTCCTTGCGTTCGGCTTCCGACATTTTCTTGACAGCCAGAGGACTTTTGCCTTTGACTTTATGGTAATTCATCCCGATCCAGCCCGACAGGTCTTTCCCGTTAAACAAGGCGATAAAGCCTTCAGGCGGCTGATTCAGTTTGGAGTCCGCTTTTTTTTCGCCCGCGGATAACACTGATGTTCCTACAAGCGCGAGAACCAGAAACGAACAAAGACGCTTTTGAAAACTGATCTTTGTAACCATAAATCATTCCTCTTACTGTCAAAGGTGTGAATTAATACTCAGGGGAAGATTCAGTAACCTTCCTAACTAATTACTCTAATTTCACACCAAACGAAATACAATGTGCCCGCTCGAAAGTCATGCAGAAAACGAGAAAACGGAACGGCCCCTTTCTTCAGCTCTCTTGTCACTTGATGCCTCAAGTCATTCCTGCAGTGGAATTTAGACCGAAATTCATTTTTTTCTATTCGGTACATCGTTTGCTGACTTATATTCTCACAATGAATCAGGTACGATCAGTTCAGGATGACCCAGTTTTACACGCCAGTAAACAAAAACTCGCAAAGACGCGTTTCGCGACAGTGGTCGCTCATCGATCACTGCGGTCGCTCAGCGACCGGTCTACCTCACGATTCTGCCATCCGATTCTTATTCGCAAGTTCGTACGCGCTACTACGAACCATGTTTTGCCGAATTTATGCTCCGCTCTTCGCGCAGGACGGACTCTTACTACTACCGCATTTTCCCAGGATGCCGGAAAGTGTCACTCTCTTAAAGACCTTAAAGGAACAGGATGAAGAAAATGGCCCGAGATGTTTTAAAAAAGTCATCCAAGCAGAAATCAAAATCAACCACCAAAACAAAAGCCTCAGCGTTTCCCGCCAAAAAACCGGATGATTTGAAAATCACGTTAATCAGCCTGCATGGTTTGATTCGCGCACACAACTCCGAACTAGGCCGAGATGCCGATACGGGAGGCCAGGTCAAATATGTACTCGAACTCGCACGCGAACTGGCCGCACATACGCACGTCCGAGAAGTCGAATTACTCACCCGACAGATTATCGATCCCAAAGTGGACGATGATTACGCGCAAGTCGAAGAACAAATTTCAGAAAACGCCAAGATCGTTCGCATTCCCTTCGGCCCCAAACGATATCTGCGCAAAGAATCATTGTGGCCTTACCTCGAATTATTCATCGACCAGACACTGCAACATTTCAAGCGAACCGGCCTGCCAGACATCATTCACGGTCACTATGCCGATGCCGGCGTTGCCGGCGCACAGTTGGCGCGATTGCTGCACATTCCTTATGTCTTTACCGGCCATTCACTCGGACGTGTAAAACGACAACGTCTTTCACTCGGCAAAACCGATATCGAAGCGCTGGAGAACAAATATCGATTTACGACGCGCATCGAAGCCGAAGAGCTCGCTCTCGAAACCGCATCCATGGTCGTCACCAGCACTAATCAGGAAGTCGAACAGCAATATCAACTATACGATCATTATGAACCGTCGCGGATGGAAGTCATTCCTCCCGGCGTCGATTTAGACTCATTCTCACCAGCTGATAAAAACTGGAAGATTCCCAAAATAGCCGAGGATCTCGGACGCTTCCTGCGTGAACCAGAAAAGCCGATGATCCTCACAATGGCACGCCCCGATGAACGCAAAAACCTGGAAATGCTGGTCCGCGTCTATGGCGAGAGCGAACAGCTGCAGGAAATGGCTAACCTGGTCATGGTTATGGGAGCCCGGGATGATCTGCGCGAATTACCAAAGGGACAACGTTCGATCATCGAAAACGTGCTCTATCTGATTGATAAGTACAATCTGTATGGAAAAGTGGCTTACCCGAAAAAACACCAGCCAGATGACGTTCCCGAACTGTATCGGCTCGCGACTTCAACAAAAGGCGTTTTCATCAATCCCGCGCTCACCGAACCCTTTGGCCTGACCCTGTTGGAAGCCGGTGCGACGGGACTTCCGATTGTCGCCACCAATGACGGGGGACCGCGAGATATCATCGCCAACTGTCAAAACGGCCTGCTGGTTGACCCGATAGATCAGTCTGCCATCGAACACGCACTACTTCGCGTTCTCACAGAACCGGAACAGTGGACCGACTGGTCGACCAACGGCATAAAAGGCACGCGCGAATACTATTCCTGGAATAATCATGCCAATCGTTATCTGCGTGATCTGGATGACATCCTTGAACATTCGCCGGCCCCCGTACTCGCAGACAAATCGACCAACAGACGACTTCCCGATTTTGACCGGTTGATTATCACCGATCTGGACAATACACTGACGGGCGACGATGAAGCACTACGGGAATTCATCGAACTGATCCGTGAAAATGAACATATCGGTTTCGGGATCGCTACAGGCAGACGTCTGGATAGTGCCATGGCCTTAATTAAGGAACTGGGACTCCCTCAGCCGGACCTGATTGACACCGATGCTGGTACACAAATACACTACGGCGAGCACCTCACTCCCGACCTCAGTTGGCGCAAGTCAATCGACTATGCCTGGAAGCCGGAAGAGATCCATAAAGTGCTTGATCCATTACCAGGTTTCTTTCCTCAGGAAGACGAACATCAGTCAGAATTTAAAATCAGTTACGAGATCGATACCAGCATCAGCCCCAACATCATAGAGATTAAAAAAATTCTCCGGGAAGCAGGTTTGCGTGCTAAGGTTATTATGTCCCTCGGCATGTATCTGGATATCATCCCGGTACGGGGCGGAAGTGACCTTTCCATGCGGCACGTTCTCTGGAAATGGGGCTTCGCTCCGGAACATGTCCTCGTCTCAGGCGACTCGGGTAACGATGCCGGCATGCTTCTGGGACGGACGCTGGGGGTCGTTGTCGGTAACCATAGTGAAGAGCTGGAAAAGCTCCGTGATCGTCCACGCGTCTATTTCGCGAAAGCCGCGCATGCAGCAGGCATTCTCGAAGGCATCAAATACTACAACTTTTTAGACAAGATAACTATTCCCAACGATCGGATCGAATGAGCACGGCGCAGGATGAGATTGACTTCAAAGCGGATCTGACGCTGCAACGCTTGCAACCGCAGCTCGAAGCAGTCTGGCAAACCAGCCAAATCAGTGATGGCAAACGACACGAATTCGAATTAAGACTGAAGGAACATTGGCGCCCTCTGTTTGCGCTACTCTTTCGTCTGTATCACTCCCGGTACGACTTCTTCTATCACATCGAACAGGTCCTGATCACCGCTGCGAAAGCCTGGGCCGAACGTCCCGAAGCCCTCTGCAAACTCGATCGCCACCGCATCAACGAACCCAACTGGTTTCAGTCGGAAAAGATCTCCGGCGGTGCCTTATACGTCGATCTGTTCGGCGATAATTTAAGCAAACTTCGCGAGAATGTAGGCTACTTCAAGGACCTCGGCCTGACTTACTTACACTTTATGCCGCTGTTCGCTGTCCGTCCCGGCAATAATGACGGGGGATACGCCATCAGCACGTATCGCTCAGTAGACCCCCGTCTTGGTACGATCGACGACTTGCGTCTGCTCGCCGCCGACCTGCGCGAAGCCGGCATTTCACTGGTCCTCGATTTTGTCTTCAATCATACGTCCGATGACCACGAATGGGCACAACTCGCCCAATCCGGAAATCGTGAGTACCAGGATTTCTATTACATTTACCCCGATCGTACGGAACCCGAAAAATACGAACGCACACTCCGCGAAATTTTTCCCACCGTCCGCCGCGGTAATTTCACCTGGCACGACGGCATGCAGCAATGGGTCTGGACCACCTTTAACAGTTTTCAATGGGACCTGAATTACGCGAACCCTGCGGTCTTCCGTGCCATGCTTGATGAAATGTTTTTCATCGCCAACACCGGCATTGATATCCTGCGTCTCGACGCCGTTGCCTTTATCTGGAAACAGATGGGGACCAGCTGTGAAAATTTGCCTGAAGCGCACATCCTCATCCAAGCGTTCAACCGCCTCGCACGCATCGCCACACCAGGCCTGTTATTCAAGTCCGAAGCCATCGTTCATCCCGATGATGTCGTCAAATATATCAGTGAGGAAGAATGCCAGATCTCCTACAACCCCACACTGATGGCGTTGCTCTGGGAATCCCTGGCGACCCGCAAAGTCAACTTGCTGACGCAAACACTCAAACACCGCTATAAGCTTCCCCCCAATACAGCCTGGGTCAATTATTTGCGCTGTCACGATGACATCGGCTGGACCTTCGATAATGCCGACGCCGAAGCCATCGGCATCAACGCCTATAATCATCGTAACTTCCTCAATGAATTCTATACCGGCCAGTTCCCGGGCTCGTTCGCGCGTGGCGTTCCCTTTCAGGAAAACTTCGAAACAGGCGACATGCGCATCTCCGGAACGATGGCGTCTCTCGCTGGTCTGGAACAGGCCATCGAAGAAGACGATGACGAAAAGAAAAAAATCGCCATCAGCCGCATGCTTCTTCTGCACGGCGTTTCACTCAGCATCGGCGGCATTCCACTTCTGTACCTGGGAGAAGAGTGGGGCATGCTCAACGATTATGACTTCGTCAAAGATCCCGCCAAAGCCGGCGATTCCCGCTGGATTCATCGTCCCAAAATGCAATGGGAATACCTCGACGAACTCGATGACCATATCGGCACTGAAAATGGTTCGATCCGCAAAAAGATTTATCGATCCACTCAAAAACTAATCGCCTTAAGAAAATCATTGCCTGCACTCGCCGGTCAGGACATGGAGCTGATCGCAACGGCAAATGACCACATTCTCGGCTATGTGCGCTTACATGATGGCAATCGATTAATCGTGCTCGCCAACTTTTCGGAAGAAACTCAGGAAATCGACGGTAACAAACTCCGTACTGCCGGACTGGGACGATTCTTCCAGGATATGATCGAAGATAAAACCTACGCGACCTCAGAGAAACTGGTGCTCGCACCTTACCAGATCCTCTGGCTCAATCGCGTCTAACCGACGGAACGATCTGATGTCCCCGATGAAACCGAATCAACCAGCCGTCTCCTCTCGAGGGCACGTCCTGGCTACCGATCTCGACGGCACCTTCATCCCCCTCGAAGGCAACACACAAAACCGGTCCGACCTGCATACACTCACCAGCCAGTTCGCCGCTCATAACATCTCTCTAATCTTCGTCACAGGACGTCACTTCGAATCGGTCGTTGCAGCCATCACCGAATTCCAGCTCCCTGAACCGGAGTGGATCATTTGCGATGTCGGCACCTCGATCTTTCAGCGACAGACATCCGGTGAATTCACCCCTGTCTCCGCGTATCAGGATTATCAAGATCAGATCATCACTTCCATGCCCATCGCCACACTCCGCGAACGGCTGCTGTCGATTCCGGGTTTGCGTCTGCAGGAAGAAGAAAAGCAGGGGCCCTTCAAACTCAGCTTTTACGCCGACGCTACACAACTCGACAAACTCGTGGAACAAGTCCAGGCCGATCTCGATCAGACCAACGCACCATACTCCATCATTCACAGCGTCGACCCCTTCAACGGTGACGGCCTGATCGATCTCCTGCCGGCCACTGTCTCCAAGGCGCACGCACTCCAGTGGTGGTTCTCCGAATACAATCTCAACTCGGAAGACATCGTCTTCTCGGGCGATTCCGGCAACGATCTCGCCGCACTCACCGCCGGCTATCGCACCATTCTGGTCGGCAACGCCAGTCGCACACTCGCGCAGCGCGTATATCAACTGCATCAGGAATCCGGCTGGAACAACAGACTCTACCTCGCAAAGAACACTGCCACGAGCGGCGTCCTCGAAGGCTGCCGCTGGTTTGGACTGGCGGAAACACCAGACACATCTATCGAACGTATTGGCGCCACTCCTGTTACTGACAACAAAACTCATTTTCGTGTTTGGGCTCCCCAGCGAGACAATGTCACAGTCGAAATTCACAATGGCGATACCACCATCGAACACGACTTGCACCGCGACGAACACGGTTTCTTCTCTGGCACTGCCTGTAACGCCCGTCCCGGCTCCCATTATCAATATCGCCTCGAGAACAACGTCGCACGTCCCGATCCCGCGTCGCACTATCAACCACAGGGCGTTCACGGCCCTTCACAAATCGTTGATCACCGCGACTTCGCCTGGACCGATCAAAACTGGCAAGGCATCGAAAAACGCGAGTTAATCATTTACGAACTCCACCTCGGTACCTTCACCGAAGACGGCACCTTCCGCGCCGCCATCGAACGCCTGCCCGACTTGCTCGACCTGGGAGTCACGGCCGTCGAACTCATGCCCGTCGCGCAGTCGCCCGGACATTGGAACTGGGGTTATGACGGTGTTGATCTCTTTGCCGTCCGCAATACTTATGGCACCGTCGATGACTTTAAAGCCTTTGTTGATGCCTGCCATGCCGCCGGCCTCGCCGTGTTGCTCGATGTCGTTTATAACCATCTGGGACCGGAAGGCAACTACCTCTCCGAATTCGGTCCCTATTTTTCCGACAAACATCACACCCCCTGGGGTGACGCAATCAACTACGATGGCCCCGATGCCGCACACGTCCGACAGTTCATCACCAACAACGCGATCTACTGGCTCGAAGAATTCCACCTCGACGGTTTAAGACTCGACGCCGTCCACTGCATGTACGATGACAGTTCGTTTACCATCCTCGATCAAATCCGGCAGGCTGTCTCACGATTCGCAGAAACCAGCAACCATCCAATTCACTTAATCGCCGAATCCAACGTCTACAACCACGAGATGCTGACTGCGGACCAGAGCAGGGGCGCCTACGATGCCATCTGGTGTGACTGCCTGATGTATTCAATCTACTCACACGCACTCCCCGAACTGTCACTGACCCACCGCCAGTACAACGGAACGCGCGATCTTATAGAAACTCTCGCGCACGGCTATGTCTACGCCGGGCAGGATTCCCAGCGTGTCTCGGCAAACCAGCGTGAAAGTCGGCATTTTGAGTCACTCGTAGTCGCTCTGCAAACCCACGACAGCGTCGGCAATCACCCGCACGGTAAACGAATTCATCACCTGACTTCCAAAGAATTCCAGAAAGCCGCTGCCGCACTCGTCCTGCTCTATCCCGGCATCCCCTTGCTATTCATGGGCGAAGAATGCGCGACGGAAGCCCCGTTTCCGTTCTTTGTGGACTTCGAAGACCAGCAACTTCGCACAGCCGTTGACCTTGGTCGCAAAGGAGAATACCCCCAACACATCTGGCAGGACGCCTATCTCCCCTCGAATGCAGACGCCTTCTATCATGCCAAATGGAACAACGCCACCAGGCGCGACCACGACATGCATGAGTGGTATCGCCGTCTGCTACAACTCCGCAAGCAAGGCCTCCAAACCGGCTGGCTCGCACCGCCCCACCTCAAAACCGAATGCAACCAGGAACAGAATCTCTTCATCTTACACTACCAGAACACATCCATCACGGCCCGTCTGACTCCCTCGGCCATCACTGACGCCAGGCCCATCGCTGTCCCACTCAAGGGAAAGCTCCTGCTGTCCTCCGACCCCGATCCCGTCATCAAAGACAACCAGATCGAACTCGCCCCCAACCACGCCATCATCGTCCAGCAATCCTAACCATGTAGGGGTCGCCCCATGTGTCGACCCGCCGCGCGACGTCGCAATAGCTCAGACCACAATGAAACCTCTCCAAACGTCAACACCCGGATAAAATTTCACGACAATCGATTCTTCTTCCGCTCTCGATCCCAGGCAAACCGAGCCCCCAGCCGGATCAGAAACCACCCCCACCACGCCTGCAACCAATTCGCACGACTCGAACCTGACCGGGCCACTAACCGCCAGATTGTATCTGTTTCACAGCGCGTAAATTGGCTGGTCTCATACAACCGGTCATGAATCACTCCCGCCAGATCAACGCGGGAACAATCAGTCAGCAACTGACTTAAACCGGGCAGGGAACGGGAGTCCGTTATGTAATTAGATGGCACCATAATCTCTTTACCGTGCACATTCACGACCAAATGACGCAGTAACCGGCGACTCCCATCCGCAAGTCGTTCCGTCTGTAATGGTCCGCTCACAAGCGTGACGGTCTGGTCTGTCTCAGCCATCGAGATCCCCCTTCATCTGGAAAATCTTTCGGAATGAACCTGTGCAAACAACGTTTTGCAACTACAGTTTCTATAGTCAGCGTGAGGGTCTTCTTGTAGTGCATAATCCACTTCTTAGTCATTTTAGATGCAGAAAGCCAGCTGTCCCATGAACTTCCGTACTAACGGCTCGGATCAAATAATGAACATAGTTCCCCCACAAGTGCTTGAAAACAGGCCCAATCTAAAACGGAAACGTATGATCTACTTTGTTCTGACCACGCTACTGCTGGTATTTTTCTTCTTCAGCTGGAAGTTGACCGCCCGAAGTGCATACGAATCAGCCGCGTATACCGTTGTCGAATCCGCAGGTCCTTTTGAAATCCGTGAATACCCGGATCTGATGCTGGTGATAACAGACAGCAAAGCACAGCCAGCGAACAAAGACAAACGCTTCATGAAATTGTTTCGTTATATTCAAGGTGCCAATCAGCAGGAACAAAAAGTCTCCATGACAACGCCGGTATTCATGGACCCCGAAACAGAGAATGCCAGTGGAAAAATGGCGTTTGTGATTCCCAAAAAAACCGCAGCTGAAGGCATTCCAGTACCAACGGGAGACAACGTCCGCATTCAAAAACGCCAAGGCGGACGCTTTGCCGTCTATCGCTTTAATGGGCGTTTAAATAAAGAAACCACCATCAAAGCAGAGCAGAAATTACGCTCCTGGATCAAAGAGAAAGGACTGACCCAAACTGACAATATGGAAGCAGCGGGTTACGATCCCCCTTGGACACCGGGCCCTCTCAGGCGTAACGAAATTCTGATTCGCCTGGAACAACCCGCTGATCTGAATTCGGAACAACAGGAATCCAGATAATACAAGCTTCGCGCGCCATCCATCGGGAGCATCCGACACATTGAAAATCCTGTTCCTGCTACAACTGGTCTCCACCTTCTATATGGTCGGCTTGATCTGGTTCGTCCAAATCGTACATTATCCCCTGTTCGCTCTCGTCGGCCAGCCCGAGTTCACCCGCTATCAGCAGGCGCACCAATTAAGAACCACGTTCGCCGTCGGCCCCATAATGCTCACCGAAGCAGCCACGACTGTCGCTATTGTTTATTGGCCTCCCCCCGGCATGGGTCCCGCTTTTACCTGGTCCGGCGTCGGCCTGTTGTTTATTGTCTGGATCTCAACAGCCGTGCTACAAGTCCCCCGGCACCAGGTCCTCGCGTCTCGATTTTCAACTCAACACATCCGAGGGCTGGCCATTTCCAACTGGGTCCGTACCATCGCCTGGACCAGTCGCGGATTCCTGCTGCTGATCTACCTCTTTCAAGTTTTCCCCGATAAATAAAATATTCTGTCAGTCCGCCTGGCTCACACCCAACCACACGATCATCACAACGACATGCGAGTCTTTATAAAAATGTAGGGGCAGCCACACAGGGCTGCCCCTACATCTAATTGTATCGACACATCCTCGTAGGGGGCGACCCATGTGTCGACCCGCCTCGCGACATCCCCACCATTCCACCCCCACATCGGCAACACGCAAAACATTCCCACGCACATCACAAACACATCAACCCAACGGGCTGACACATGAGTCAGCCCCTACTTTTCCTCTGACGAAACTGTCATTTACTACCACACAACATTACAATAAATCACATTCGTAATCACGTCCCCCACATTGAGAGAAACACCGATGAAACATCACTGGTGGAGTCTAATACTGATGCTCTTACTAATCTCCCTCCCGAACAAAAGCGATGCTGCCGATTCCATCCAACGAATCAATGATATTGAATACGCGACCACCCCCGAGCAGCGTCTGCTCCTCGATCTGTATCTGCCACGAGATGTCAAACACCCGCCGCTGCTCGTCTGGATTCACGGCGGTGCCTGGCGTGCCGGCTCGAAAGACAACATGCCGCTCACCGACCTCGTCCAGAACGGCTTCGCCGTCGCCAGTGTGGAATACCGGCTCTCCCCGGTCGCGAAATTCCCCGCCCAGATTCACGACATCAAAGCCGCCATCCGCTTCCTGCGCGGCTCCGCAGAAAAATACGGCTATAACGCCGACAAAATCGGCATCCTCGGTTCCTCCGCCGGCGGGCATCTCGTTGCTCTGATGGGTGTCACCAACGGACATCCACAACTCGAAGGAAAACTCGGCGACTTCGACGACGAATCATCCAGCGTCCAGGCCATCGTCGATTATTACGGCCCTACGAATTTCATGACCATTCTCCCACAGTCCACGCCGCACGGCTTAAGCGTCCGCGTACCCGCGCTGCAACTGCTGCTCGGCGATCGCCCCGAACGAACACCGGATCTCGCCAAACTCGCCAGTCCCGTGTTTCACGTCGACGATCAAGACCCGCCGCTCTTACTCATCCACGGCGATCAGGACCCGCAGGTCCCCATCAATCAATCCCACGAACTCCACGGCAAATATAAACAGCACAAGCGCGACGTCACCTTCGAAGTCATCCACGGCGCCGCTCACGGCGGCCCCGAGTTCTTCGACGCAGAACGCACGCAGCTCGTCGAAACCTTCCTGAAAAAACACCTCAAAAAGTAGGGGTCGACCCCTTGTATCTGCTCTTGACTGTCTAGAGTTCTTTGTTTTGATAGGCAGATAAAGCCAATGTTTCCCGCCTTTAAAGGCGGGAAACATTGGTGGCGAGTGTCAGATCGTGTCGGCCCCTGGTCTTAAAGACCGAGTTGTAGCTGGATCGCCACTCGCTTCTCATGCCTTAACCCGTACAGTCGCCAGAGCGGTGCACCACCACCAGCTCGTATTTGCAAGGAAGGGCCTTAGCATGCATCAGCTTAACACAGAAGACGTCGGAATTGATATTTCAAAAGCCAAGTTTGATGTCAGTTTCCCAGATCGTTCCAAGTCCGTTGTTTACAAGAACACACCAGCCGGGAGAAAAAAGTTCATCGCTGTCCTTATGAAGCTTCAGCCAATTCGAGTCTGCCTGGAAGCAACCGGCGGCTGGGAAAACAGGCTGGTTGCCTGTCTGCACCAGCACAAGTTTCCGGTTTCTGTCGTCAATCCCCGACTGATCCGGGACTTTGCCCGAGCGAAGAATCAACTGGCCAAAACCGGTGAGATTGACGCGCGCATCATCAGGGAATATGCCGAGGTGATGGACCCACGGCTCACTCCACCTTTAACAGAGGCCCAACAGAAAATGCGTGAATTTACTTCTCGCCGGGAACAGACCAGCAAGATGATCATCCAGGAAAAGAACCGTCTGAAGACCATTGTGGACCAGGACGTCATCAAGATGATTGAACAATCCATTGCTTTCCACAAAGAACAGCTCAGGCTGATCGAGAAGGAACTGAAGGCACTGATTGACGCCGACGAGGAGTCCCGTGAACATTCGAAAATATTGCAATCGGTACCAGGCATCGCCAGTATCACGGCGGCCCTGCTCATCTCTGATCTGCCGGAACTGGGAACTCTGAATCGGAAACAGATCTCACGGTTAGTCGGTGTCGCTCCCACGAACCGTGACAGCGGAACCTTGAGAGGAAGAAGGACGATTGGCGGGGGACGAGTCCGGATCAGAAACGGATTGTACATGCCCACCGTAGTGGCCTTGAGGCACAACCCGATCATCAGTGCGTTCTATAAACGGCTCGTCAAAAACGGAAAACCGAAAATGGTCGCACTCGTGGCTGCCATGCGCAAACTGCTCATCATCCTCAACACCATGCTCAAAGAAGGAAAACAATGGGAGGCAAACGTGAGAAATTCCTGAATTTTTAAGACAGTCGCTACAACATCATTACATCGACACCACCTCGCAACACGCCATCGAGCCCTCATTTTCTCCCCAGCTTCTCCATTCCCCCAGAGTGAACACTTACGACGAATTTGCCGATGAAAGAGAAAAGACTCGGCATTTTTTCGGCATTGGAAGCGTAGCGCGAACAGGGAGCGTGAAACTGTGTGGCTAAAGGACTTCGTTCCCATTCTGATCCTGCTGCTGGCACTCCCGTCACATCAGACAGTCGGAGAAGAAACGGCCGATGAAGGAGCAGGGGAGCCGCCGGCGAATGCCAGGCCCGAAGTCATCCCCCCGGACCAATTCAAACCGGATCAGCTTCCAGTTGCCGATCTACATGTCGCACAACCCGATAACCGGCTACTGAGCCCCTGGCTGAATAAAGACAACGGTGTCACCGTCACCCCCATCTATTACGGCGAACTCTTCACGAACGCCCACGGCGGCATCGCCACGAACGGCTCGACCCAGTACGAAGGCCTGCTCGATCTGTCGCTCGACTTTGATTTCGAGAAAATGGACCTCGCCATCCCGGGCCGCGCGGCGTTGCTGTTTCAAAATACCCATGGACGGGGGCTCGATCAGTTTGTCGGTGCCACACAGCTCATCAGCAGCATCGACTCCTATGACAACATCACCCAGATCAGCGAGCTCTGGTGGGAACTCGATTTCTTTGATGAGGCGGTCACCTTCCGCATCGGCCGACAGGACATCAGCACCGAATTTATCACTATGGAGACCGCCGGCGATTTTATTAACTCCGCGTTCGGCCTCTCTCCCTCAGCCGGTCTCCCGTCGTTCCCGGCTCCCAGTCCGGCGCTCATTATGATGACCGATCTTAGCGATTCTATCACCTTCAAAGCCGGCCTCTGGGACGCCTACCGCAGTAATGAGCGGGGCATTTTCTCTCAAAACGGTTCGGTCCTGTACATCGCCGAATTTGAATACCGTTACACCACCGCCCGGAACGGTCTACCCGGCAAATTCTCAGCCGGCGTCACCTATGAAACCCCGGGCGAAGTTCCCGCTGGTGCTATCCCCCGATCGTTCGGCTATTATCTGCAGATCGAACAAATGTTGTATCGCGAAGCCGACAGCACAGACGACAACCCGCAAGGACTCTCAGTCTTTGCTCAGCACTATCCAACCGAGACCAACGGCAATTCCCCATTTCCCGAGATCCCCCAAGACGGCCTGGCCGGTTTCGCCTACACGGGACTGCTCCGCGGCCGCGATGAAGATGTCATCGGTGCCGGCATCGGCTGGGTCGAACTCAACCAGGGAGGCACCGATGAGGAATTGATGGTCGAAGTCTTCTACAAAGCCCAGATCAACGACAATCTGAGCATCCAGCCCGACCTGCAATACATCAATACACCATCCGGCCTCTACCCCAGCGCCCTCGCAGCCGGCATCCGCTTCCAGCTCGATCTGTAAAACGGGCGGGTGGCACCGTTGGCTTGCCCAACGGTGAATAGAATCAGCTTCCAAAAATACAGCTTTTCGTGCGTTTCGTGGTAGCAAAAACAGACATCCGTGTCGCACCCTCGTATTGCCAGTAATCCAGCACGAGCCAGGCCCGAATCAACTTCGGACCCAGCACGGATTTGGAAAATAACGGAAACGCTGACAGCCATCAATGATGGTGATGGAATGCAGGATCTTTCTCATTTCCTCCCGATAGCACATACGCGAGCAAATCGAGGATCTGTTCTTTATCCAACGTGTTGAGCAAGTTGGCCGGCATGATTGAAACAGGTGAAGAGCGTTGGAAATCAATATCACTCTTCAGAATCTTCTGTTCCTTCACTTGCGGTGGTCCTGTGACGAGTGTCAACGAAGTCTTATCTTCAGCGACAATATTCCCATTGAGACTCCGGCCATCTTCCAGCAGGAGCAGTACCGTTTTATACTTATCCTCAATTTTACGGGAAGGCTCAAGAATCTCTGCCAGAATTGCTTTGGCGTCGTGCTTATGCTTCTTCACAACTTCATCAAGATTCGGACCGACGGAAAGATTCTTGCCGAGGGTGACACTATCCTTATCTAATTTGTGACACTGGGCACAGGCAAGCTTAGTGAAGATTTCCTTACCCCTCATAAAGTTCCGATGTTGTCCCACACGTTTCACGTCTTTTTCCAGATCAGCCAGTTTCCACTGCGTCACCTTCGTGACCTGCTCCGGATTCTTTTCGAGAAACGTCTTGAGGTCGTTGGTCACATACATCGTCCCACGCATCAACAGGTGATGTCCGGGGAACGAGCAGATATAAGGATACGCACCCTCTTTTGTCGGCGCGACAAACTCGATCACCTCTTCCTGACCATGATCGACCAGTTTGCTGTGCCAGAGAATTTCTTTGCTCTCCGGAATAAAGCCGACCGAAAACCCACTGGCTCCCAAAGCAATCGCCGCCAGACCAACTTCATCGGCTTTCCCGGGATTGACAAGCATAATGTTGTGAGGCATATAATCCGGGTTGGCAAACGTGAGCTTCACCTTCTTGCCGGGCTTCACGGTCAGTTTCGTCACGTCGTATCGCATCCGTTCGCGGACCGTCCCGATGCGAATTGTCGTGAGTTCCGGTGTATCACTGAGAATGCCTGACTTCTGTGTCTCAGCTTCTTCCGTTTCTGCAATCACACCGCCACGCATGGTGCCTTCCACGTTGAACCACAAATGCTTCACCGTGTTCGCAGCAATTCGCGCGTGCGGCTCGGGAGACTTCAAAAGCACTCCCAGCAATTCCAGATTCCGATCGTTGTGCTGCTGATGCAACCAGAGTGCTTCCAACAGGTGGTGTGCGTCTTCTTTTTTATTCGGATCAAACTGCTTGATCCATTCCTTTGTCGCAGCGATCACATCAGCGGAATCGCGTTCACTCAGTTCAACGCGGGTCCGGTGACGAATGCCATCAATGGGTGACTTCAGATTGTCGAGTAATGCGGCAATCGGCTGACCGTCAATGGCAACCGGTTTTTGCAATGGACGTCCCTTGGCGGTCATTCGATAGATACGACCATGTTGATGATCGCGATTGGGATCGCGCACATTGTGCTGCATATGGCCGATGATCACATTGTGCCAGTCGCAGAAATACAGCGAGCCATCAGGAGCAAAAATCGCATCCGCGGGACGGAAATTCTTGTCACCGCTCATCATCAGACCTTTTGATTTGTCCTCCGTTTTGGAACCGTCGGCATTGAGCCGCGTAACCGTAAGATCAGCCCCGGCAGGCTCGCCCCAGACGGTCCCTTTTTCGCCATCCCGCGCCAGGTCATAATGCTTAATGCCGAGAAAGCCAATCACATTACAGATCAAAAAGTCGCCTTGCATGGACTCCGGGAAGTGAGCACTGCTGACCACTTCGCTGGCCGTCACGGGCCGCACTTCTTTCTTCAAGAGCTCGTGCATTTTGAACCCGCCCTTATCCGGACGAACCTGATACGCACGACCGCCAGTCCCATCGGTTGCGTAATGATAACCCCAGTAGTCAAACGCAATCCCATGCGGGTTCGGCGAATTGACGGCATGCATCGAAATGGTGAAGCGCCGCGGATCGAAGCGATACATGGCCGATTCACTGGCTTGCAGAGAAGGCCCCCAGGGATGTTCGTGGTTATGCACCATGAATACGCCGCTCTGCCAGTAAATGGCGCCATCGGGGCCATAGATCAAATTATTCGCCGCGTGATGGGTATCCGAAGAATCCAGACCTTGCAGCAACACGGTACGCACATCGGCGACGTCGTCGCCGTCAGTATCTTTCAGGAACACAATTTCCGGCGCGGAAGCAACCAGCACGCCGCCATTCCAGAACTCAAAACCAAGTGGATTCTGGATGCGGGCAAACTCGGTCACGCGATCTGCTTTGCCATCGTTGTTGTCATCGTGCAAAATGATCAACGCATCGTTCATCTCTTTCAGCGGTTCCCACTTGGGATATGTCGGCCAGACAGCCGCCCACAGGCGCCCCTTGGTATCAAACTGCATCTGTACCGGATTAACCAGTTCAGGAAACTGTTTTTCATCGGCGAACAGGCTCACCTCAAACCCGTCAGCAACCGCCATATGCTTGATGGCTTCTTCACCGCTGATATAGTTCAGGTTCCCCTCTTTCATTGCGCTGGAACTTTTGCTCCCCCCGCCAACATTCGAAATCACTTTCACCGGATTCGGCACGTTGCTGTCGTCAACTTTCAGATCCTGCCCTTTGGCAAGCGCCCAGATTCGGGCATCGCGATTGTTCGTCATCACGTCCAGCATCGAAAGTTCATGCTGTAAAACAACGGCGTTGGTTTGATCGTTCGTGAACTTGAGAATGGATCGGCCGCCCCAGACGTCATTCCCGTCACGGGCGCGATAGCGGTTATTCCACTTATAAGCCTTATCCAGTACAGCCGACCGCAGGGGCTCCATCGTTTGCGACGCAGTCACCTGATGACCAAACAGAGCGGATGAAATCACTTCCGCCAGTTGTTTGTTCCCTTCTGCCGTCAGATGCACGCCGTTGATGGTCAGAGGTGTGCTCGACTCTTTGAACATCTGCAGGGAAGGATGGAACAGGTCCACATACGCCACTCCCGCTTCACGGGCCGCGGCTGCCGTTGCTTTGGTATAGGCAGCCAGTTGAATGTTATGCGCTTTGCCGTCAGGAACGTTTTTGCTGCCGGTGTCTTCATGTGCGATCGGGCTGAACAACACAATCCGCGGGAACGATTTTCCGTTCGCCTTCGAGCCACGGGTCTTTTTGACAAAATCAATGAGTTTTCTCTGATACTCGCCCGCCTTTTTCACGCCTTCAAATGATTCGTTATACCCGAAGAATGCAAACACGACGTCCGCCTTCACATGCCGCAGATATTCGGTAATCGTGGCGGCACCTTTGCTGCGCGGGAACGAATCCACACGATCGCCACTCGCGCTCATATTGCGAAAACGGACCTGCTTGCCTTGCAGCTCACTCTGGAGCAGCGTTTCCAGCCAGCCATCATGCTGCATCCGATCGGGTAGTCCATTACCGAGAATGGCAACGACATCCCCTTTTTGAAAAGCAAACGGAATCGGATCGCGGTAGTTGGCCGGCACGTCAACCAGCGTCGGATCCACCGTTTTACTGTGTGACTCTGCACCGACCGATTTGGAAGTCGACTTATAAGGCACACCCGGTTTTCCAGCGAAGGTCAGGTATTCCAAATTTCCTCGTTTCTTGACATCAATCTCCATCGTAAAAGGAGCAGCCACGTCCGTGATGCGGAACACCGGTTTGCGATTCGCATCCAGTAGCGTCAGTGTGAAATCTTCCAGGCGGCCTTCGAACCCACTCCGGTTCCAGATACCCACCTTTTCCACGTCGACATCCCGACCAAGATCAACTTCCCACCAGGGATTTTTCGTTCCTGCATTAGCAGTATGAGTCTGCCCGCCTTTGCCCCAGTCAGCACTTTTATTGCCATCGAGTGCCTTCGCGGCGACTCCGGGCCCCATTGTGCTTGACTGAGTCGCCTTGCCACCTTTCGCGACATTTTTTCCACCGCTGATCACTTCGACTTCCGCCAGCGTCAAAATGCGTTTATTGCCCGGCAGTTCAATGCGCACAAAACGTGCCGGCTTACCGGTCACGAGTGATGCGGTTGATTTCTTGGACTTTTTTGCCTTCGCGTTTTTCTTTTTGGGAGCGGGTTTCTTTGGGGAATCGGTTCGCTTCGTATTGTGGTTAGCAGGAATCGGACTTGTGAATCCGGCATACGCTTCCGGCTTGATCCCGTGCGCGTAAGTTCCGAAGCCAAACGTATTTGGTTCGAACGGTCCCACGAAAGCCACATTAGCGTCTGCTTTGATCGCGTCTTCCATACCCAGCGCCCAGAAACACGCGTTAACCAGCATCCGCCGGTAGCCGTCATTCAACAGATCTTCGGGCGTTCCATACAACGTCGTAAACACGCGGCCCTTTTTGCCGGATGGAGAAGTATATGTTCGCGTCCACTCCGAAGGCATCGGCGGCTTCGTTTCATCAGCCGGAGAATCCGGCTTCATGCCGTTTAGCGGCTGCGCCATCGTCAATACTTCACCATCGATGGGCTTGCCGACATAACCGCCCGCCTGCACCCAGATGTCTTTCACGCCACGTAAAATCGGATGCTGCTTTTTATCATCAATAATGCTGATGCGTGTGCTCTGCTTATGGTTGGTTCCATAGTGCCCCACCCAGGTCTGCCCCAACACCTGATGCCCAAAACCCTTCTCGTAGTTTTTGTCTTTACTGTTATAGGAATATTCTGAGAAGGGAGCAGAGGCAGGCATATTGAATGCGTGCGTTGAAGTTCGCATGCCGACCACCGGGCCACCCCGTTTGAGATAATCCACGAAATGCTGCATCTGTTCTTTGGGGAGATTCTGAAACCGTAGAAAGACGACTGCCAGATCTGCCGAATCGAGCGATTCCATGCCGGGAATGTTCGAATTGCCCGCCACGATTTCACCCGTTTCCGGATCAATATTAAACAGCACGGTGCACTTGAAGCCGTGATGCTTCGCCAGAATGCGTGCCAGTTCCGGTAGCGATTCTTCAGAACGGTATTCGTGATCGCCGGCCAGGAAAACGATATGCTTTCCTTTGCCCACTCCCTCAGTCCCTTCATAAACCAGCGGCGCGGCACTGGCGAAGTTGACGACAAGGAGCGTTAAACAGAGAGAAACAATCCGGCAAGCGGATTTCAGAGGTGCGTCTGCAACGGGATGGAAAAAATGTTTCATTGTTCGAGCGTAATCCGTAAAAAAGAGCGAAGAGCATCGGAGTGTAAATTGTGTAGATACTCCCAGTTTAATTACGAACCGGGGCAGAAGCTAGGGTTTCGCCTCCGTTCTGCCAGAAAAAAGCAGGGCATTCAGAAAAGCAGGCAAGAATGAAAATCTGAGCGCAGAAACGAGCGAGGTCTCAGAAATCGAAACAACAGAATCACACCACGTTTCAGATCAATTCGGGAATCAAATCCCGACGTTCCAGAATATAACGCGGCCTGCCGCTATGATCCGGAAACGTAGTCGCAGGGTCGATGCCCAGATGGCGATACAGCATTGCCAGTACATTTTCGGGACGATAAGGAGCGTCTGCCGGTGTGCCTCCTTTATCATCGGAAGCGCCAATCACCTGACCGGTTTTAATTCCGCCCCCGGCGAGGGCAACGCTCATCACGCGTCCCCAATGGTCGCGGCCGGCAGTCCGATTAAATTTCGGGGTCCGACCAAATTCGCCCATCGCCACCACCATCACTTTTTTGTCGAGCCCACGTTCATGCAGGTCTTCCACGAGTGCCGCAAATGCCCGGTCATAAGGAATCCCTTTATCCCGCATCCGTTTGACCAGATCGCGATGATCATCCCAGCTCGGGCCGGTCACGCGCACCGAAGCCACGGTCACACCATGCTCCACCAGTCGGCGGGCGAGCAAAATATTCTGGCCAAACGAGGTCATTCCGTAACGCTCGCGTGTGTTCTGATCTTCTTGAGACAGATCAAAGGCATTGCGGGCAGAGTCACCCGCCACCATCTCGAAGGCTTCTTTGGTGTATTGATCGATGGCGTCACCGATGCCGTTGTTATCAATAATTTCGCGCGTCGCATCGAAGCCCTTGAGTAGAGCCTTGCGATCCTGCATCCGCTCTGCAGTCAATCCGCGCAACAGAGTCAGGTTGGGAACCTCAAAGTTTTTGGCATCCGCATCGCGGGCGGTGATGAAAGGATTAAAACCTTTCCCCAGCCAGGCGGCGCGACCATACCGCATATCGCGCGGCAACGAGACATACGCGGGAATGCCGTCTGCATTACTGCCGCGGACTTTGGACGTAATACAGCCGATGCTCGGCATCTCGTTTTCTCTGTTCTGGCGATCGCGCAGATAATAGCCGGTTTGCGTCAGATGACTGCTGGTGCCGTGACTGCCGGAATCGTGATGAATCGAACGGATAATGGCCATTTTATCCAGCACCCGCGCCTGTTCTTTCATGAACTCGCTGAACTGCACTCCGGGAACAGCAGTGCTGATCGGACTGAGCGGCCCCCGATATTCAGAAGGGGCATTTGGCTTGGGATCATAAGTTTCATGCTGCGCCGGTCCCCCCGCCAGTTCGAGAAAGATGATCGCCGTATTCTGTTTGGACTGTCCCCGTTCCGCCGCGTGCGCCTTGAGGCGGAGAATATCGGGAAGAGAAAGCCCCATCAAGCCGGTCAAACCCGCTTTCACAACAGACCGTCGTGAGATGCCATCGCAAAATTCTGCAGTACGTCGAGACATTCCTGCTCCTTTCCCTGGTGAGTCTGGCGGGAGTAATGCGGGGTCAGCAATCATTGCCTATAAGGGGGGATAATTAAATATCGATATTCACCAATATATCAAAACCGCCCCCACGCATCAACACCCGTCGATATATCTGACCGCATTTGTCAGAATTTCCCAGCTGAGTGCAGAGGGAAAGCAGGGCGACACCCCAAAGATCGGGTACCCTCGTAGGGGTCGACCCATGTGTCGACCCGCCTCGCGACATCCCCACCAGATCACACTCACATCGGCAACACGCAAAACATCCGCGTGTGCCACTGACCGGCTTGCCCGGCAGTGCTTCTATTAGCCCCCAAACATCCAGCGTGCCACCACACAAACACCCCTACATCACGCACGGCACACACCTCGTATGGGCGTCCTATGTGGCTGCCCGCCGTTAGACACTCGTTTTGATTTTTTCAATAAACGGACGCAGCGCCTTCTCCAGACGAATCATGGCATCCACCATTTTTTCAATTATTGGTTGCCACTCCGATTCGTCATCCCGGTATCCGCCGTTCATTTCAAACAAAATCCGACTGGCTTTGAGATCATTCAAACGTCGCCAATCCAATGGCTCTCCAAAAACGGTTTCTATCTGATCTTTTTGAGCGTACAAGGTATCAAAGATCTGTTTGTTCTCTTCTTTAGCCCCGACGCCAAGATCAATATAGAGATCCACAATCGACGTATGCTGCGTCAGCTTGTAAGTGTAGGCCAGCCCCCGCACGCCCGAACCCGTTCCGATCCAGTGATATTCCGAGGGCGAAATATTCGAGTGCAAATCCGTTTGTGTATTCGCATAGTTCAGCAGCTGCGTCCAGAATCGTTTGCGGATTGAATACCGTTCGGCCCGATCTTTCCGTTCGCGGCGTTCTTTCTCTCGAATCTGCACCGTATACGCGGACGCTTCCGGCAGGGGGACGATCTGTTGCACATCGACCAGAATCTTTTCGCCATCCTGGTAGGGCTTCATCCGCATACAGCGGATATCCAGATCCCGCTCGTTCAGCCAGAGGACGGCTGTGGTCAGTTCTTTGGAAAACTCGGCCGAGGCCAGAATGATCCGCACGTCCTGGGCAAAGCGGTCTTCGTCCGGCTCACTCCAGTCGAGATGTTCCAGCAGCGCCTCGCGGGCATCGGTGTTACTGCCGATTTTATTCAGGTAGCCGGAGAAGACTTCCACGGCCCGGTCGAACGTCATCGCCGAGACCATCGCCGCATAGCGAATCGCCTGCAGCTCCATATGTCCGCCATCGTCGGTCCGCTTGAGTTCGATCACCACCAGGTTGGCATCCTTGTCGACACCCAGCAGATCAATCCGCCGACTCCCTTCGGTCCACTCCCCGAACTCCTCAGCAATCACCAGCGTATCCGGCGAAATCACCTCCACCTGCATCCGCAACAACCGCTGCAAATCATTCCGCTCCTTGACCCCTGCCTTGGCATAAGAGGTCTCTTCCAGTTCCCGCAGACGATCCGCAGTGATTTCATAAATGGCCATGGTTTGTCTTTATTGTAGTAATCAAACGGCTGGATATGGTGGTTCTTCGTTGAGTATTATTCTTTCTTTATTAGTCAGGGAACCATTCTCCAGTGAATACATCTGCTCCCAGATTATTTACTCCCCCTGGTATTACTGGTAATTCAATTGAAGCAAAAGGTTCCCCAACAAGCGTACCAATATAATCATGACATATTTTTCGAATAATCTTTGTGGCCTCTGTAAGTGGAATATATTTTTTATGCTCTTTGGGAATATCTCCCTGCATTCCGTGCCTGGAATCAAGCCCAGAGGCTGAAAAATTATTTGCGGTAAATCTAAACTTATCATTTTCGGACGAGGAGATGACTTCACTTTTTTTAAGCGTTTCAGGAGATAAATGTTTTATAGTTTCATAAACCTGATATAGCGTCACCCAGGATGTATCCAATCCCAGCAACCGCACCAAAATATATAAATCATCATTCTTGAGACTTTCCTGAACTAAACGAAGTGCTGGTGAGTGTGGCACTGGGAGTTTTTCTTTGATTTTGTGTAGTTTCTTTTTTACTTCCTCACGAACTATATATGGAAAACTGAGGTCCGGATACCATTCCTTCCTTTCGTCATTTTCGTGTAAACCTTCAATTTTTTGACGTGGCATTCTTGGTAAATAAAGAATAAATGCTCCATTGAGTAATCCAACTAGTTCATAACCAATTTGCCAGACATACTGAAAATCTTCAACATCATTGCAAAGCCAACTTTTTAATCGAAAATCACCGGTTGAATGATCAAAGTGTCCATTCTCTTCATAGACGTATACATCTTCGCTTGAACCATTCATGCTATTCCAATGAATGGTATTGTCTGACAGCAAGAACTCCCATTCGTTGTTAATCACTTTAAACATATTTACCTCGTACTTGGTTTGGCGATGAAGGCGATTTACTGATTCAATACTGCCGCTGATAAAGCTGAAGATATATTAGCGGAACTCGTTTTTTGATTTTCTAAATCACGTTCCAGTTTCTCGCAAAGATTCATTAACTGACTAATCTTAGAAACAATCCGCTCTTGTTCTTGTAATGGAGGGAGGGGGACAAGCAAATTGACAATCTCGGTGCTATTTATATTTTTAACACCTGAAGTAGTTCGAATGGGAAATTCAATCTGATGACGAACTAATCCACTATCAAAGACCTGGGATAGAAAAGTTGCATTGATATTTTGTGGGTCAGATCGTAGACGTACTAAATATCCTGCGAATGCATAGATTTCATCATCTGTCCCCACAACAGCAGTTCTACCAACTATTGATTCACTACCGTTAGAACGGATCAACAATAAGTCGCCAGTTCTTAGCTTTAAGTTTTCCCTTTCTTCTTCGCTTAATGCAGTGTACTTTAAATTTGTATCATCGATTTTTCCTCTGACAATGTTGGGGATTCGTAATACTGGAATGCCAGACTTTTTGAGGCTACATTTTTTTGAGGTTCCATATCGTAAATCGACTAGGATTTCTCCAAATCTGCACCACTTCCAATTTTCTGGAATTGAAAATGGTTCTATATCATCCATCGGTTTAAACGGATTTAGTTTGCGCACTTTCTTTTGTAAGAGAAGTTCTCTCCGGAGTACTTCAATCCGCTCCAACAACTTCTCAGCAGGTTCGTCCTCCGGGTCCTGTGGCACCAGTTTCCCCTGGACGGCGAGTTGCAGGATGGTCTGGCGGAGTTGTTTGATGCTCTCGCTGGTGGTGAAGAGCTGGTCGAACTGGGTATCGATCCGCTGCCAGGCTTTCGTCTGCTGGCGGGGTGTCTCGGCGGTGGTCAGCTGGTGCAGGCTGGCGGTCGTCAGTTGGGCGTGCACCGTCTGCCGCTGTTGCTGCTGCGTTTCCAGCTCATCACACAACGCCATCAACTCATCCACCTTGGCCACAATCCGCTTCTGCTCAGCCAGGGGAGGAAAATGTACTGGTAAGGGACGAATGCCTTTCAAAGATATATTTGCAATATTTGTTGTTTGACTAGAAGTCGAGCGCATAGCTAATTGAATGGTAGGGCTTCGTAAATAATGGCTTAGATATTCCTGATTAATAACAAAAGGTCTTATCGCGGCCAAGAATCCCCCAAATGTTGTTAATGTTTTGCATTCGTTAACTATTGCAATTTTACCGACCAGTTCATAACTGTTTGCCATTGAGATTATTAAATCATTTTGTTTAACAAACTGATCTTCCCGTTTCACATATTCACTTGGAATATAAATCAAATCATCCCAAACAATCTTATTCTGCACATTAGTAGTTCTTAAACATGGTAGATGACTTGATCTTTTCTCTCTTGTTTTTACTGATCCTGGAAAAGTAACTCCGCGTACAATATTTGCAATTTCACCTAAAGGCAGACACCCCCAGTTTATGACACTTTCATTTGGAAACTTTTCGATATCTACTTTTAGTATTTCCTTTTCATTTTTAAGAATTCCAGCCTTGATTTGAAGTTCGCGATCTTTGTGGATCTCTTCAATTAAATTATTAATTGGAGCTTCAGTACCTTGTTTTACTAGCTTTCCCCGAATCGCAAGATCCAGAATCAGCTCCCGCAGTTTTTTAATCCCGTCCGGCGCCTCAGCCAGATGTCCAAACTGTTCCAGAAACGTGTCGACGTTCACGAGTCCCCTCCCAGCGCGGCGCGGAGTTCCTGCTTGAGCTGTTCGCGGGTCTGGTCGATCTGCTTCTGTAGTTTCTGATACGACTTCAATAGCGCGTCGGGGTCGCCAGGACCTTCGTCTGTGGAATGCGGGTTTTTCTGATCCAGGTTATAGCCGCTCTCGCGAATGTCTTTGATTGAGACCTTCCAGGCGAACTCGTTTTCTTTCCGTTTTTTCCACCATTTCTTCTCGGCTGCAAATTCTTCGATCCGAATTGGCCTGGTTTTGTTGTACGATTTCTGCCCCGCGGGGTAGGGATGCTCGTAATACCAGATCCGCTTCGTCTTTTTCCCCTTTTCGAAAAAGAGCAGGTTGGTTTTGATACCCGTATAGGGATTGAACACGCCGTTCGGCAGCCGGACGATCGTATGCAGATTGCATTCTTCCAGCAGCTTTTCCTTAATCCGCGTTTTGACCCCTTCGCCGAACAGGGTCCCGTCCGGCAGGACAATCGCTGCCCGTCCCCCGTCTTTGAGCAGACGCATGATCAAAATCAGAAACAGGTCGGCAGTTTCCCGTGTGCGATACGTGGCCGGAAAGTTGGATTCGATGCCATCTTCCTCCATCCCTCCGAACGGTGGATTCGTCACAATCACATCCACGCGGTCTTTAGGACCGTAGTCGGTCAACGGACGGGACAAAGTATTCTCGTGCCGCACATTGGAGGGGACATCGATGCCGTGCAATAACAGGTTCGTCACACACAGCAGATGCGGGAGCTGTTTTTTTTCCACGCCGTGGATCGACTGCTGCAGCAGTTCCCGGTCGGCCACCGTTTTGACATACTTGTTGCGAACATGCTCGATAGAGCAGGTCAAGAAGCCCCCGGTCCCACAGGCGGGATCAAGCAGTTTCTCCCCCAGTTGGGGATCAACCATATCCACCATGAACTGTGTGACCGCCCGCGGCGTATAATATTCGCCCGCATTGCCGGCGGACTGCAGGTCTTTCAGAATCTGTTCGTAAATGTCATTAAACAGATGCCGGTCTTCGGTGCGGTTGAAGTCGAGGTCTTCATTCAGTTTATTGATCACCTGCCGCAACAACTGGCCCGACTTCATATAGTTATACGCGTCTTCAAAGGCAGAGCGGATCACGTACGCCATCGGACTCTTGTCGACGCGCAGTTCTTTGAGTTTAGCAAACAGGTGATTGTTGACGAAATCAAGCAGTTCGTCGCCGGTCATGCCCTCCGGGTCAGCAGCCCAGTTCCGCCAGCGAAAGGGTTCGGGAATGGGGGACTTGTATTTGTCGTCAAGCAGTTCGAATTCCCGTTCACGGTCTTCAAAGATCTTGAGAAAAATCATCCAGGTCAGCTGGCCGATACGTTGTGCGTCTCCATCCACGCCGACATCTTTGCGCATGATGTCCTGGATCGTCTTGATCTGTGTACTGCTTACCATGTTGTAATCTCAAAGTCGCTTTCTTACATCTGCTTAAGTGGCTGCGTCATACAGCATGTTTTTCAATTTATTAACGGCTTCCAGAAACTGGGATTTCCCGCCAAACGCCTGGATAATTTCCACAGGCGTCCCCCACTGGCTGAAGGGGTCGACATTCAGCACACTGATATCTTCCAGATTGCTGATGCCTTCATCCGCGTATTTATCGAGCAGCGCCTCCAGCACCAGCCGCGCCTGTTCGCCATACTCGGTAAAATAGTTCTGCTTGCGCACATTTTCCGAGCGTTCTTTCCGGGTGAGCGGGGGCTGATCGAAGGCAACGTGGCAAATTAAATCAAAGGGACCGAAATCTTTGCCGACCTCATCCGCCAGTGCATCAAACAGGATACCATGCTCTTCGAGTTCTTCAATGATGGCCTGTTTTCGCTCTGCGGTTGTCCACTGCTGAATAAAGTCGGTCAAGGTGGAATACTCTTCACCGACCCGCTTCTTTGTATAATCTTTGAGAGATTCCGTGATCAGTTTCCCCGAATGCGGATCAAAATACTGCACCCGCTCGGCGACGACGCTCACTTCCACATCTTTGACATAATACCGCCGCGGTTTCACCGGGCTTGTATCGAGATCAATGTCGGGCGGAGTCGTTCCATCAACCAGAGTCTCTCCCTCTGCGAATTCTTCCGCCAGTGATTCGTCTTCTATCGTCTCATCCAAATCCTCTGGTGGAACGGGGGACTCGTCGGCTCCCGGTTCATAGATGCAGATCGGCGGCCCGTCAAAATCTTCGTCGGCAAACAGTTCGGTTGCCTTTTTAAAATCCATGATTGTGAAAAAGTATTTGTCATAATCAGGATTAATACGGGTTCCGCGGCCAATGATCTGTTTGAACTCGGTCATCGATTGAATCCGACTGTCCAGGACCACCAGTTTCGTCGTCTTGGCATCGACGCCTGTGGTCATCAGCTTGGAGGTCGTCGCGATCACAGGGTAACGGCTTTCCGGGTCAATGAAGTTTTCCAGCTCCGCTTTCCCTTCATCGTTATCGCCTGTGATCCGCATCACATATTTCCGGTTCTCCTGCACCATGTCGGCATTCTGATTGACCAGCGCCTGCCGCATCCGTTCGGCGTGGTCGATATTGTCACAAAAGACGATCACCTTATCGTAGCGGCTGGTCCCTTTGAGGAATTCGGTAATACTTCTGGCAACCAGTTCGGTCCGTTTTTCCAGCACCAGATTCCGGTCAAAGTCTTTCTGGTTGTAGATGCGGTCCTCGATTTCGTGACCGAACTTATCCGTCTTACCTTCTTCCGGGCGCCAGCCTGCCAGATCCTTATCAAAATCGAGCCGAACCACGCGGTAGGGAGCCAGAAAGCCGTCCTGGATCCCCTGTTTCAGAGTGTAGGTGTAGATTGGATCGCCGAAATAATGAATGTTCGAAACATACTTGGTTTCTTTGGGTGTCGCCGTCAGTCCGATGTGAATGGCGGAATCGAAGTATTCCAGAATCTCCCGCCACTGGCTGTCTTCTTTGGCGCTGCCCCGATGGCATTCATCAATCACAATCAGATCGAAGAAATCGGGTGAGAACTCCTTGTAGATGTTCTTATCATCTTCCGTCCCGGTCAGTGCCTGATACAGGGCCAGATAGATTTCATATGCGGGGTCGGCAGTCCGTTTGACGATCTTATGCATGGCCTTGCCAAACGGCTTGAAATCGTTGTTTTTCGTCTGGTCGACCAGAATATTACGATCTGCCAGGAAGAGCACACGCTTGCACTGCTGGGCTTTCCAGAGTCTCCAGATGATTTGAAACGCGGTATAAGTTTTTCCGGTTCCCGTTGCCATCACCAGCAACAAACGGCGTTTCCCCTGTGCGATGCCTTCAATGGTGCGATTGATGGCGTTGACCTGATAATAACGGGGTTCCTTTCCACTGCCATCCGAATAGAAATCCTGGGTGACCACTTCCAGAGCGGTCTCTTTAAAGCCTTTCCAGCGACAGTAGCGTTCCCAGAGTTCATCGGGTGAAGGGAACTGATCGAGGGAAAGTTCCTGTTCGACGTCACCTGTTTTCACCGTTTTGTCGTGAAACAGAAAGGCATCGCCATTACTGCTGAACACAAACGGGAGGGAGAGGGCACTGTCATCATCGGCATAAGCTAATGCCTGCTGCATTCCGTCGCCCACGGAATGGTTATTGTCTTTCGCTTCGATGACTGCCAGCGGAATGTTGGAACGGTAATAGAGAATATAATCGGCTCGCTTGGGCTTGCCCCGTTTGACGGTTTTCCCTTTGACGATGATCTGCCCGTCAGTAAATGAAACCTCTTCCCGCACCTGTGTCTGCAGATCCCAACCGGCCTGGGTGAGTGAAGGCGTAATGTATTTGGAACAGATATCGCGTTCGCTGAGTGATTTCTTGTTGATTGTCATGTTAGCAGCTTCTGAAGCGATGGCCTGAGCGACCAACAAACCCTATATACTGATTTTCAACCAGCATACCCTGATTCAAAACTAAACAAAAGGCAGATAGGAGAAGAATGTGAGCTATGTGGTTCTGAACACGGGAGATACGACTGATTTCAGAGACGGAAACTGGTGCGGAAAGTTCATCTAAGTTGTTGCTGGTGATATCTGGTAGGATTTGTTTGCCGGGGGTTGTTTTCCTGGAACTGGTTTCTATCGGTGGCCGGGGTGCGTTTTTTTTATTCGCACTGGTGTTACACAAAATAGAAACCGGGGCGAAGGCCCTGCGGCTGATGAGATGGAACAACACCGGCGGCTAGGGCCGTTCCGCTCACTTTTTTACTGGTTCCGTTTGATCTGTTGTCAGTATTTGTATGTCGTGAGGTGGGCGAACACATGGGTTCGCTCCTACAGGAGAACGTATCATGATTGTGAAATGGATTGTTGTGAATGGCGGCTGCCGGTCAAGGGAATATGGGAATGGTTCTGTGGAGAAGTGCGTCGGGAGGTGCCGGGTGAGTGGCGGGGCGGGTTGTTATGGGGCCGTTATGCGTTGGTATGTGTCGACCCGCATAACTTTTTGGGGGTATTTTTTTTCAATGTGGCTGAAACAAGGGACTTTTATGGTGCTGGTTTTCGCAGCGGTGCCGGTTCTCTACCTGAACCAGTACTGTTCTCGCGCGCGACGCATAACTAGAGATCATGCCGATCGGCGTGAGGCAGTCAAGTCCGGTTTGTGCACTGGTCGGTTGTGGAAGTTCAGCATAGAAAAAGTGGAAAGGAGTCTTATTTGTGGACTGTGATCATTCGAGGGGGCTGTTCATAATTTCGTTGATCTCTTCAGGGCTGAGATACCGCGGGCCGAGCATCCATTTTCTGCTGATCTCACTGATACTTGCTTCAGAAAGCGAGAGCACGGTCGCAGAGGTGGTGCTCTGTTTCAAATGCTCGTAGAGGGTGTTGTTCATTTTACGGAGTTCGAGAAGATGTTCACCGCCACGCCCCTCGGTGAAGCTTAGAAAGTCGCTTATGTCATCGAGATTTTCGGGGCCGGTGAGCCTGAAAGAGGATTCGGCTTTATACTTGCTGTTTGCCGTCGACAGGATTGTGCTGTAGAGATAGGAATGCGGATAGGCGGGCAGTGGCTGCGATAAACAGGACTGATATTCGGCGTTGTTTCTGAAGTGGTTGACGAAGGACATCGATTCATCAGAAAGCGAGCCGGTGCGATAGTTTCGATTTTCTTTGAGCAAAAACGTGCCATCGTCCCAGACGGCAAAGGTAATTTCGGGTTGAAACAGATCGCGATTATATGATGCAAAACGAGTTTGAAAAACGGCAATCACGGGCTCGCGGAACCATTCAGCGGGGATCTCGGACGTCTCTGTCAGCTCGGGTAATTCGTCGGTCGGCCTGGAGGAGCCGGTCGTGATTCCACGGGAACAACTGGAAAAACAAGTACACAATAAGACGAAAGAGACAGGTACTGTGACGTAGCGGAAATCCATTCCATACCTCTGCTTAAGTGCCTTATTATCGATTCAGTACCACATGGGCAAAACGCGTCAACAGTAGCAGAGCAGAAGAGGTAAGCAGAAAAAATACGCCCGAGTGGATTCGAACCACTGACCTACGGATTAGAAGTCCGTTGCTCTATCCAGCTGAGCTACGGGCGCTTGTGTTTGTTTATGACCCATTTGAGGCGGATTCAGTTCGCCCTTGGGAGCCTTCTTGAACTGGTGCGTGATTTTAACTGGAAAGTGCTTTCATTCTCAATACTTACAACGCCGATTGCAGGGGCGGATTTCAAAAAAACTGGACATCATGCGACTCTTCATTAGGAAATCGCGCAAAATCCGGGACTGGGGCGGCTCGAACTGATCCCTTTCGCGGGAACACGAACGATGACTGGATGCGATCAATCAACCCAAACAGACTGTTAACGGGCCTGTTTTACCAGTTGGTGAATGCGATGAATCAACAGTTCTTCGGTCCCTTTGGCCCATGGGCCTGGCTGGTTGTAGTAGATCATGGAGAAGTCATACTCATAGCCGCCTTCATCCCGCATGCGTTCGGAGGCGACATAGCCAAAGACATCGTTGGCATACGCGGTCACCCAGACATTTTCACTCTTCACTTCTTTCTTGAGCCGCAATGCATAGTCGACGACGACTTCGCCGCCGAGGAAGACCATGGTGAGCTGGTTCCCGAATTTCCAGACCTGAACCGGAGCCGGGTAGGTGCGTGGAAGCTCACCGGCTGTTTTAATAATCGCCAGCATATTTTTCGCATGCTGTCTGACCTGAGGGCGCGGATGCTCCAAGGCCTGTTTCAACGCACTTTCCAGAGGCGCATCAATGGGCAGGTTGGCAAAGCCAAATGCGGTCTTCAGTTCCGCCGTCAGTTTCTGGGCCGGCTGTTTCAGAAGCCGATTGACTTCCAGGGCAATGGCGCGTCCGTGACCAACCGCCAGATCTTTCGCGACGTCTTTTTTGCCTCGGATGGGATTTTGATCCGCGCCACAGCCAATCGTACAGACGGCGACAATATCGCCGTTCTGTTCTTCGATGTATTTGGCAGCATAGCCCGCCCAGTCACCATTCAGCCGATTGTAATCGCTGCCGAATGTTGTGCAGTGACAGGCATAGTTGAAGATCAGGCCACGCAATTTCCCGGCTTCGTCGGTTATCTTGAGAACCGGCAGACTATGATCGACGGGACCATCCGGATTCACACCAAAGCCGGTCCACTTTCCGTCCTTCAATACACGCCGATTCTGTGCAAAGCCGACTTTCCCCGTAACGAGCGACAAGGTTCCCGGCTGCAGGTCTTGAATCGCGTCACCCACCGTTTTGACAACGTGTGCTTCGACACGGTTCCAGTATTTCTGTGCTGCCTGTTGTTCTGCTTGGGTCATGGGTGTGGAAAAGATATTCGACAAGCCTTCAACCGGCTGGGGAGAGGTATGCGAGTGCGTGCTGCATACCATCAGTTGATCGCGGTTCATGCCATACTTCTGTTTGAGCTGCTGCGCGATACGGTCTATAAACGAAGCGGCAAAGCCGATCGAATCGAGGGACACCAGCGAACAGATTTTTTGATCCGGCGTTTGAATGGCAATCGCGCGAATGTAAAGCGGCTCATCGATGCCTTCGTAGACTTCGGCACGGTTTCCATACCCCGACAGTCGCAGGGGTTCTTCCGGCGTGATATCTGTTTTCGCAAAGCCAAACGAACAAGAAGTATCGGCGGCTTGCAGTTGAGGTTGAGAGCCAAGTCCCAACCCGAAAATAAAAACCAACACACAGCAGAACACATTTTTTTGCAGTAACGGAAGCATCGGAGTCTCCTGGCAGTCAGACACAGTTCTTGACAAGACGACCTTAAAGGGATCATTACTTTGATTATGACATAAATGTCTGCCGATGTGAACCAGCTTGTTTCCGGTTCCCAAGTGACTGTGGAATATGAGTCACTGTAAGAAATAACAAAGCCCATCGATGTGGTGTCGTCGCGCCAGTGAGTCACACTCACAAATCGATGAGCTTTGTTACTGACATGACCTGTTGCTGGCCTGTATTTGTCTGCTTTATTTTTTTGAAATGCGATTTATAATCATCCAAAATTCACATTTGATTATCTTTAACAGATCTTGAAATCCCTTCTTGTTCTGTATATCAGTATTACTTACCGTCTTTTTTTACTGACAATCGAAATGGTCCAGTCAAAGCGGCAGTTTTTTACTGTCGGGGCGAATTGAAGTGCCTGAAATAAATTGCTTAAGGAGAGGTTGCAATCGTGCCAGAAGTCACCGCCACATGCCCCCACTGCCAGAAACGAGTCAAACTCAAAAGCGAAAAAATGCTGGGCAAAAAAATCAACTGCCGAAATTGTGAAAGTCCTTTCGTACTCAAAGCAGACGGCCCGAAAAAATCAAAAACGTCTCGCAAAAAACCATCAGCGGATTTCGAATCTGACTTCGATGATGCCTACGATTCTTCACAGATTCGCGCCCGCCGTTTACGAAAACGCAAAGGCGGTTCCAGCACAAAAAGTAAGCCGGAAGAGTCTTCGAGCAAGAAGAAATCATCTAAGGACGGCGATCCGAAATTGCCGCTTCCTTTGCTGATTGGAGGCAGTGTTTTGGGGATGTGCCTGATGGTGGGGCTGGCTTACTTCATCTTTTCCAAAGGGAGCGCTCTGAATCCGGGAGGTGCCGCCAATGACAAGGCGGTCGTACCGGCAAAATTTGTCAAATTTGAACCTGAAGTCGGCGATTTTGGCTGTGAATATCCCGAAGGCTGGACCGAGAAAAGCGGGGGCGGGCAGGGGGGCGTTCAAAGCTGGGCGAAGTTTATTTCTCCAGATGAAAGCACGACGATTTCCGTTCGCGGAAACATGACGGGGTCTGCGCTGGGAGGAGCGGGACTGGCAATGTCGCAGGGTGCGGAAGATGAAATCGAGCCTCCCGTCGTGGATATTCATCGTTTGATGGAGCAAAAATTTTCTGATGATTACCCGAACTACGAAGAGATCGGCAACTTTCAGTTGTTCAAAAGCAAAATGGGGGATACGTGCAGTTCGATTTTTACGACCAAAAGCTTTCTCGGCGGCAAACAAAAAGGATTACGCGTGACATTCCTCACGGGCCGCGTGCAGTTCAATTTGATCTGCCTGTGTGATGAAGGCCTGTTTGACAAAATGCGTCCGGCCTTTGACCAGGTTGTGAAAACCATTCACGAGAAGTAAAGCGCCTCGATCGGCTAACCCCAGTGCCAGGCAAAACGCTTTTTGAAATGGTGGTAGTACAGACCGATCATGCGCAGCGCCACAATTTCCATGTAAAGCACGATCGCCATCATAATAATGATCCCGAAAAATCCCAATTGAAGTGCCACGATGGCAGTAAAGGTATAGACGACGGATGTCAAAAACATTCCGCCCGCTGTAAAGAAATAGGCAACTTTGGAGCGCCAGATCGTCAGCAGCATCAAGTCGATTCGGAAAACGGTCTCGAAGCCTCCCACCGCCACGCATAATGCGAGAATCGGCCAGAAAAACAGGCCGAGACAATAGAGAAACACGAAGACCCCCAAGTGAAAGAAGGGCATCGCTTCTACAATTTCTTCCGGAGTCAGAAAGGGCACCGCCTCGTCACCCAGATTACTGAATAATAAATAGATCACGACGCCCATATAGAGAAATGCAGGCAGATGCACGAGCAGCCAGGTGCCGGCCCATTTCAGCATGGGGATCACGTAGCCTTCTTCGGGAGCCAGTTCAGGCAGCTCTTTTCGCCCCGAGGTCGCTTCATAAATGACGCTGAAACGATAATTGCTATACCACCCCAGGATGATGATGTAGCCCATAAATCCGAGGCGTCCTCCGTAGGGGAGAATCAGATCACGCATACAGAGCAGAACCCAAATCATCACAAATGTAAACATGTTGGCGGGATCCAGCGGAAACAGAAACGTCTCCATCAGATCTTTCGTGTAGTTATTTTCCTTTTTACGCGTCACGGGGCCATCTTCGTCGCCCTGATATTTTTCCGCTTTGACCATTGGCTTGCGAACGGGCCGACGAATGGTTTTCGATTTGGATTCCAGTTCGACCGCATCAGCAAGCAGGTTGGAGAAGCCGTCGTCGTCATCACCATATTCAACTTCCGGCTCAGGGATTTTGATACTTTCTCCACACTCCTTGCAGCGCAGCCGCTTGCCTGCCGCTTTATCAGGGGCTTTATAGTTCTTTCCGCACATCCCGCAGCTTACTTTAATCGTCATCCTGCTCACTCATTTAAGGGTGCAACTTAGCTAATATGTTTAGGTGGACTCTTTCACAACGCTCAATAACGCCCGATGGTTCAAATCTGTTGGCAAATAATTCGTTTGCATAGAAGGTACTCAATGCCACGTCTGAGTGCGATGGTTTTCGCTCTTGAAAAACCGAGTTCGCATAAAGTCCTGCCAGCCCTCTTACCAAGCTTAATAGTATGATACGTCTCCTATTTCAGAGAGATCAAACACGCCTTCGCCAACAATTAATATTTCGACAATACAATTTTTAAACAAGCCTGATAAAAGGCACCTCAACTTGACTCAAAACAACTTCAACCTTCCGGTTTGATGCATGTGTTTGATGTCTTCCTCCAGCCTGTGCTGTGTCAGTTTCGTGAAATGAGAACTCGTTTCACCCGCCGAAATGTCCTCACTTTTAATAATCAATCCTCCAGGGAGAGAAACTCGTGCTGTTTAAACATCGAAGAAGAAACGGATTTACTCTGATCGAACTACTGGTCGTCATCGCCATCATTGCGATTCTGATCGCGCTCCTGCTGCCTGCAGTGCAACAGGCCAGAGAAGCCGCCCGCCGCAGTTCCTGTAAAAACAACATCAAACAGATCGGCATTGCCATGCACAACTACCACGATGTACATAACACGCTGCCTCCCGGTTACCTGGACGACGACCCGACCGCCAATGTCACAAACCACAATCTGCTCGGTTGGGGAACATTCATTCTGCCCTACATCGAGCAAAGTGCCCTCTATAATTCGATTGCCGAAGTCGGCGCGCTGGATAACAACTGGACCACCATCAGCGAGATGACCACCGCCAGTGCAACCGTGCCCACTCCCTATTCGAAAGTCGTTCTGAAAGCCTACATCTGCCCCTCCGATCCAATGGGCGGCATCAACTCGGACGTTGGCAATTATGGAAAATCCAATTACACCGGTGTCGCGGGAAATACATACAGAAGTTCCGGCTCCACCAGACCAACCGGTTCATTTTATGATAACTCCAATGTTCGATTCCGCGATTACCGCGACGGGCTCAGCAATACGATCATCATCGGCGAGCGGGGAACCGAAGGCACAAAAAACGGTACGATCTGGATTGGCAACTATTCCGATGGTGCTTATTACACACAAAACGCGATCACCTCTGCGTCAGCTTATTATGGAATCAACGGAACTGCCGGCTCCTGGAACTTCACCAGTTCACACACCGGAGGCTGCCACTTCCTGATGGGTGATGGTGCCGTCCGCTTCCTCAGTGAAAACATTGATCTCACAACCTATCGCGATCTGGGATACATCGCAGATGGTAATGTCGTAGAACTACCATAATCGACTCATCCATTCCGAACCTGTTCAACCAGTTGCGTCGACTTTGACAAACGACGCAGCTGATTCTTTCCTGATTCTCCTCCCCAAAGACTGAATTCACTCTCATGAAATTGATTGCACTCTGTTTACTGACACTCACACTCATCGGCTGTAGCAACAGTACTCCCGCCGCACCGGAAGTCAGTCCCGGCCTTACCGAAGCCCAGTTGGTTCCCACACTCCAGAAAATCGCCGAGACCGGCAAATATGATGACGTCCTGCAGGACTTGACCGTCGGTTTAGAAAACGCCGGCCACATGCAACAGGCGGTCGCCGTCCAGAGCTTTCAGGAAATTTCTGATCCAGAGGATGTGAAGAAGCAGGCGGCGCAAGTGTTGGAGACAATAAAAAAATAAGGCAAATCAAATAGAGCCAATACATCGTTCATTCAGCCTGATTTCCTTTATTGCCAAGCCTTATATCGTTATAAAGGAAAGAACCATGGTCGCTTGAATCTGTATCGTACTATTTACAGGAGCCTTCCTCATGCCTCCCGCCGATTTTCAAAAGAAGCTGCTACAAGGTTTAGGTGGTGAATGGCCTGAGCCGCCGGCGCTGAATGTCAAACACCGTGAGACGATTCAAAAAGACGGTTACCGGATTGAATCGCTGACTTACGAAGCTGAGCCCGGCGATGCGATTCCGGCCATGCTGCTGATTCCCGATATGGTTTCGCCCGCGCATCCTGCTCCGGCGGTCGCGGTCTGGCATCAGCATGCCGGTCAGTATCATCTGGGCAAAAGCGAACCGGCGGGGCTGGCAGGCAACCCGATGCATCACACGGGCGCTGCTCTCGCCAAAGAAGGATTTGTCGTGCTCTGTCCCGATGCACTCTGTTTTGAAGAGCGCCAGGATCCGACCGAAAAATTGAAAGCCGGAAAATTTGAGCGGTTTGAGTTTCTGCGGTATGTCGTCGCGGGCAAATGTATGGCCTGGAAAAATATCCTGGACATGAAACGGGCCATCGATTTTCTGCAAAGCCGCCCCGAAGTCTTCGACGAGAACATCGGCTGCTATGGTCATTCGATGGGTTCCACGCACACCTGGCTGGTCGGCCCGTGGGAACCACGCATCAAATGCCTGATCGGAAACTGCTGTCTGCCGACTTACAAAGGCATTCATCGCGAACACATGCTGCACTGTTTTCCCAATTTTATTCCGGGAATTTATGAATACGGGGACACTCCCGACATCGCCGCTTTGATTGCACCGCGACCGCTGCATATGAATTTCGGGGAACTGGATGGAGGCAGCCCGATCGACGAAGTGCGGAATGGTGTCAAAATAATTGCAAACAACTACGCCGCCAAGCATGCAGAAAAGAATTTCACTTATTATATTGAAGAGGGATCAGGGCATGTCCTCTCTCCCGTCATGTGGGACAAAACCTTATCCCACTTCCAGCGCCATTTAAAGCCTCAACAATCATAAATACGAATTCGGAATTCTCTCATGGATGCACTTAATTATACGAAGGAACTTGTGGCGTTTGAGTCTACCAGTAACCTTTCCAATCTGGCAGTCAGCGATTATGTCGAAGCGGCTCTGAAGAGCCTGGGATTCGAAATCGAACGACTGGAATACGACGATACCAAAGGTGTTCGCAAAGCGAACATCATCGGACGCCGCGGACAAGGTCAGGGGGGCATGGCCTATTTCGCACACACCGATGTCGTGCCCGCTGATCCCTGGTTCACAGACGAATTCGGTCCTTTCACCCCCACGCTGAAAGACGACAAGCTTTATGGCCGCGGCAGTTGTGATATGAAAGGTTCGATCGCCTGCATGCTGGCAGCAGCCAAACAGTATGTCGATCGCGACTTGAAGCACCCGCTCTATATTACCTGTACCGCTGATGAAGAAGTCGGCTATCACGGTGCCCGGAACGTCGCTGAAAAGTCGAGTATGTACCGAGAAATGGTAGACGGCGAAGCCCATGGCATCATCGGCGAGCCGACCATGCTGAACGTGGTCTACGCGCACAAAGGCACCTACGGCTTCCAGGCCATCTCACACGGTCGGGCCGCCCATTCCAGCTTGAGTACCGGTATCAATGCGAACCTCGCCATGATTCCGTTCCTCGTTGAAATGAAAAAACTGTACGAGGAATGCATGACCGATCCCCGCTGGCAGAATGCCGAATTTGATCCTCCCACCAATGGCTGGAACATCGGCATCAATGACCGGACCAATGCCGTCAACATTACGCCACCTCAAAGTATTTGCACCGTCTACTTCCGCCCCATGCCGGGACAAGATCCCGAAGAACTGGTCTCACGCGCCCGCGAAGCGGCTGAAAAGTGCGGTATTGAATTCCAGTTCAAGTGCGGTGGCCAGCCGGTCTATACCGAACCGGGTTCCCCCTTTGTCAAAGAAGTGCTGCAGATTGCCGGTAAAGAACAGGCCAGAACGGTTTCTTATGGGACGGACGGAAGTCAGTTCACAGAGATGAAAAATATCGTGGTATTCGGCCCCGGTGATATCGGACAGGCGCATACGCATGATGAATTCATCGAACTCGAACAACTGGAGCAGGGGACTGAAAAGTTTTCTCAGTTGATTGAAAACTGGTGCTGCTAAGACACTAAGGCGAGATCAAGGCTTTGCAGGTAGAGCGGCATTATTAAACAGCGCCGGGTCAAAGGGATCTGCTGGCTTCGGCTTCACCAGTTCATTGATCTGTTGGTCTGACAAATTTTTCGGTTCAAAACCGCTGATCAGAGAAATGTCGCCTTTCAGAGGAGCGGGATCGACTTCCATCGCAGCCTGCTGTACCGGGTTCTTTGTCTGAATCGCCGCTGCCTGCTCCAGCAGATTCTCTCTTGCCTGACCTTTTCGACGTTGTGCACGGCGCGTCAAACGTTCTGCACGAAGCTGATCCTGCTTCAAACGATCCGCTACGACTTCCCCAACCCACTTTTGAATGAGCTGCTTCTGCTTTCGTCCACCGTAACCGGAAAAAACTACCATTCCCTGTTGTGGATGTTCCTGCTCTGGTTTGACCAGTAATTGACTGCGGGCTGCCTCATCCAGATCAATCCATTTCAAGACCTCGGCCAGATTTTTCTCTGCATAAACCCGATGATTACCATAACGACGACTCACCTGTGTCAAACGAAACTCCGATTTTCCAGCACTCCCATGGCAGTTCGCATTCCCACATTTGTTTAATAGAATCGGTTGAATTTTCCTCACGAAGAGAGCCGATTGCTCGCGTGAGATTCCTGTTAAGGATGTCGCCTCTTCCGACTGCGAGAGTTGCTTCTTGATAATGGCTTCTTTGATTTTTTCTTCGACCGTTGGCTGATTGTTTGCGGAAGGTTGTGTTAATCGGCGTAACATCAATTGTGGTTCCGACCGCTTTGGTTCCAATCGGATTGCATCACGTAATTCCACTTTTGCTTCGTCATACAATCGGTTCGTAACACACCAGCGTGCCAGTTCAATATGCGAATTCGCGGTCGGAAATTTCATAGAATTCCGTTGTTTGACATAAATCTCATGCAGGTCCTTCGCTTCGAACAGTACACTGTCATAAGGAACCAGGATATTACCAGCCGGGTTTTTCACAAAATAGCCGCCTGCACTTTCGCCAATCTCTCCGGAAAGGATTCTGCCGGTTCTCATCAAGAGCACAGAGGTTTTGCTGGTTTGAGCCGTCTCCTGAGCTGAAATGAAAGTTGGCGTCCCCAAGCCCATTACTATCGCGCAAAGGGAGAGCAGCTTCACCAGAAGGGGGGATCTGATTGTAGAGAGATTATTCATCATTGGAAATCGCTGACTGATATGAATACAAGCACAGGATAGCCTCAGCCATAGGGCTTGAAACTCACCTAAGCAAATGACTCATCTGAACTTAGAGTTATTTCACAGAAATCGAATTATTGAGAGGCACCGAGAGGATGATTTGAGACTCGTCTCATATTCAATTTTTCCATTTGGGTCAACCCGGGTTTCCACTGGGCCTCTGGCAAGGTCAGATTACCTTCGGTTGCTTTCTATTGAAAACCAGTCAGAATAGGCTTGGTTTTTCTGGAGTGCACCTGCTCTGCGTTCGATTCCCCTTTTATTTTATTGCGGATACCTTCATGAGTGATGCCTGCCAATATTTTGATGAACTCATCGGAAAGACGATCGTGGTTGACCTGTCCAGCCGGTATGTCATCGCCGGTACGTTAATCGGACAAGACCAGCATTATCTGGTTCTGGAAGATGCCGACGTCCATGATCTGCGGGACACAACTACGACCCGTGAGTTATACGTCCACGAAATGGGTATGCACGGCGTCGCCGCCAATCGAAAACGAATTCTTGTTTCCCGAACGGAAGTCGTCTCGCTCTCCTCTTTGGATGATATTATTCGATAGCATAGACCAAACAAAAAAATAGCCTGTAAAAGAAAAAAACCCGCAGAGCATTAACTCTGCGGGGATGAGATACATCATTTTTAACCAGTGATATTGACTTAGAGAGTCCAGCCATCACGGTAATCACGGCTCAGAAACTTATTCGCTTCGGGAGCGTTTGTGAATTCCATTTTCTTGGCATCCCATTCCAGCTTCTTGCCGGCACGAATTGCCACATTACCGAGCAATGTGGTTTCCGTCAAGCGGCTGGCGTAATTGAAGTTGGACATCGCGGGATCGCCGCCTTTGCAGGCAACCACGAATTCTTCAAAGTGGCCAGGTGAGCGAGGTAAGCTTTGCTCAGGCTTTTTGAAGTCGCTGAATTTGTCCCGAGGCAGCAGAACGTATTCTGCACCGTAGTCATCGGGGGTGTAAAGATTCCCCTCATCACCAACCAGTACCACGCCGCTGGACTTCATCTTTTCGCCCATCAGCAGTTCTTCAGGTGGCTTATTACCACCATCGTACCAGGTCAATTTCAGCGGGCAAAGCTTCTTACCTTCACCTCGTTCGCCGAACTGATATGTAATCTTGGTCGATTTGGGATAAGTCTCGTTTTCGATCATCCCTTCCTGTTCTGCAACGATCGACTCGGGATCGTACAAATCAAGGGCCATCACATGCATATTCATCGTATGACAGGCCATGTCCCCCAGAGCACCGGTTCCAAAATCGAGCCAGCCACGCCATTCAAATGGATGATACAGCGTACTGAATTCACGATAGGGAGCAGGCCCCAGGAACAGATCCCAGTGGATGTGCTTTGGTACTGGCTCGCCTTCAGGTGGACGGTCGACGCCTTTTCCCCAGACAGGGCGGTTCGTCCAGACGTGGGCTTCGCGAACATTACCCAGAACTCCGGAACGGATCACTTCAACGGCTTCACGGAACCCGTTCTTAGCAGTTCCCTGATTTCCCATCTGGGTAGCGACACCATGTTCATTTGCTGTTTCACGCATGACACGTGCTTCACTCACAGACCAGGTCAAAGGCTTCTGTGTAAAACAGTGCTTTCCTTTTTTCATCGCCATTACACTGGCGGGCGCATGCGAGTGGTCGGGAGTACTCACAGTGACTGCATCAATCTTTCCGTCCATTTCCGTGAGCATTTCACGATAATCATTAAATTTTTTCGCTTTGGGATAGCGGGCGGCCGCTTTCATCAGGCGCTTGTCGTCGATATCACAAATGGCAATCAGATTACCATGCTTGGCGGCACTCGCTGAGTCGCTGGAACCTTTTCCTCCCACTCCAACAGAAGCGAAATTCAGTTTCTCCATGGGAGATTTCTCTGCTGCCAGCAGGCTTTGACCACCCACCCAGAAGGCTGCGCCTAATGCCGATGATTGCTTAATAAACTCGCGACGAGTTGAACGTTGACTCATGAAGTGCTCCTGTTTGAATGTTCTAAAGTAATCTTCTTACGTCATTTTACTTTAGTCGGTTAAAACGTTTCTTAACTTTTACGAAACTTACATCAGGAAAGTTCTATTTATTGTAGTTACTGCCTGAACGAAAGAAAACAGAATTAGGTGGGAAATGGGAATGATCACCAAATCGGGACAGATGCCCATTTCCCCTGATCAGGTCTTAATTATTTTAAAATATTTTCTAAAGAGGCTTTTCTCACAGCACCAAAAATGTCAAAGTAAACTGGAAATCCCGCGTTCTCCCCCCGTGTCACTCCTCATACTGAAATTGACGTGATCCATGAACACCAACGATTCTTCCTCCCCCAATCCTGATTTTGATGTCCTGATTCAAGGCGGTACTGTCATCGATGGCACCGGCTCTCCCCGATATCGTGCAGACGTCGGCATTAAAGGGGATCAAGTCACAGCTTTGGGAGACCTGCAGAATGCGACCGGATCGCACACGATCGATGCTCAGGGGAAAATTGTCTGTCCCGGCTTTGTCGATGTACACAACCACTCTGACAGCTGGCTGCTGAATACCCCCAACTTTATTTCGAAAACATCACAGGGCTTCACCACCGAAGTCATCATGGCAGACGGAATCTCCTACGCCCCCGTCGATCGCTGCACGGCGCAAGACTGGATCCACTACCTGTTGTCACTGGACGGACTTTATCCGGAAGAATATACGGGCTGGGAATCTCTGGAAGACTATATGAATCTCATCGACGGCAAGAATGTGCAGAATGTCATGACACACATTCCCTACGCCAATCTGCGGGCGATGAACTGCGGCTTCAGCCGCCAGCGCGTCGATGATTTTCAGATGAAACAGATCTGTAGTGAAGTCCATAAGGGAATGGAAGCAGGAGCAGTGGGGATTTCCACCGGCCTCGATTATGTCGCGCAATGTTTTTCCACAACCGATGAACTCGTCGAAGCCTGCCAGGCAATGGCCGAATATGACGGACTGTATGTTTCCCACATTCGCTATAAAAAAACCTTAATGCCCGCGATTAAGGAGCTGGTCGAAATCGGGAAACGGGCAGGGGTCAAAGTGCACATTTCACACATGAAAGGCCAGCACCCGGGTCAGGCGGAGGAAGCACTCGAATATATCGATCAGATTGCCCGCCACGAAGTCGATATCTCGTTCGATGTCTATCCCTACCAGCCTGGTTCAACCATGCTGCACTTTTTGTTACCTTACGAAGTGTTTGAAGATGGGCCTCTGAAAGCAGTCGAAAAATTAAAACAGCCGGAAATGCAGCAACGTTTCAAATATGGGCTGGAAAACTATCTGCTTGATATCTCGGCAATTCAGATCGCCTGGGTTCTGACGGAGAAAAACAAGCATCACCAAGGCAAGTCACTGAGCCAGTATGTCGAAGAGAGCGGCCTCCCCAAAGAAGAAGCCTTAATCGATCTGCTCATCGAAGAACAGATGGCCGTGCTGCTCGTATTCAATATGGGAGACGACCGTCTGGTTGACCCCGTGCTGCAACACGACTTGTATATGATGGGCACCGATGGCATATATATGGAGGGGGGCATGATTCACCCCCGACAGTTCGGTTCGGCGGCACGACTGCTTGGCCCCTGTGTCAGAGACCACAAACTCTTCTCACTGGAAGATGCTGTCTATAAGCTTTCCGGCGCAGCTGCCCAGCGATTCGGACTTGGTAAACGCAGCCAGTTGAAGGAAGGGTTTTTCGCCGACGTTGTCGTGTTTGATCCAGAGACCGTACAAGACAACGCTACCTACGACAATCCACAACAGTTCTCGAGCGGAATCGAATACGTTCTGTCCAACGGCGTCCCAATCGTGCACAATAATCAGCCACTCGATATCAATTCGGAAAAACTCCCCGGCCGCTACGTCCGTTATCAACCCAGATAAGACGCTAATCGCGTCACGGTCTCCGGATTCCGATATTCATTTTTTCCGATGCCGTATTCTGCTCCCACTTGAACCGCCTGTTCCTGATACTCAGGATAATTGGAAACGAGCATCAAGCGGCACGGTTTCACATCAGACGATTTCTTGATCTTTTGAATCAGTTCAATTCCATCACTGTAGTCAGCATCCAGTTTCCGATTGATCATCACCAGGTCATAAGACTGTTGTTTCAATTTTTCCATTGTATCTATTTCAATATCGGACTCTTCAACCGCCACATCAAAATGACTCGTCAGAAAACGAGCAATCGCATTTGCATCCGGCATACATTGCCCCACACTCAGTACACGCTTTGGCATCAGGTAGATCCTCTCAGAGATATTCTGTCTTAGTATTTCAAATTTGAATCGAGTTCTGTCTTAGTCACAAAGCCGGGCCAACTCACGAACGGCTTCCAAAGCATCATCAACGTCAGGTACTTCAACGCCGGGCTCCCGACCAGCATGATCACATTCTTCCAGCAGCAACAGGTCTTCATAGTTTTCATTTGCCATCAGTCGCCGCCGGGCACGTGCCCCGATCGTTCCATCTCTGATGGCATGGGCGTCCATATGATGCCGAATCAGCCAGGCTGTTCTCTCTGTAATCAAACCTTCCAATGCCTGCAAGCCTGCTTCGACATGATTCTTGGCATCAATGGCTTTTCCGACATCATGCAGTAGAGCCGCCAGTTGAAATTCTTCATCGTAAGGCAGCTCATCACAGGCCAGATCATACACCTGCAGGCTGTGATACAAGGCATCGCCTTCAGGATGATACTTTCGTGACTGCTTAACCCCCGCCAATGGTAACAGCAACAGGCGAAAAATCTGAAATCGATCCAGACTCTGCTCTAACTCTGCCAGTCGCTGATCCAGATCGATACCCGGATATTCTTTCTGCAGAATCTGTTCGAATTCCGGCAGTGTTGCCCGTTCAATTCGTTTACCAGTAATCGAACATTTAAATCCATAACTCGATTTCTCCGTAGAATAAACGGTCAATTCAACAGGGTACTCATCTTGTACATGGATATGGGTAAAAATACGTTCTTCACCATGTTTTTTCACGGTCTTATGTTCGACACGATAAGGAATCCCTTCTTCGTCCAGTCGCGCGGTCACCGCTTCACAACTATGTGAGAAGACGTGAATGTCAATATCGGAGCCTTTGCGAATATGACCGGTCAGGGTACTGCCTATCAATTTGGGATGAAAGGGAGCAAACATCCGTAAAAAGCGGAGTGCCTGCAAGCGCATGGAAAGCAGATTCTCAGTACGCGTGTCCCCTTCGAAAGTGCAGGCGAATCGCTGGATTTCGTCTCGAATTTCGCGATTACTAGGCAGGTCGGCCGGCTTCACCCACCCCTGGCAGACTTTGCGGGCTGCCTTCATTTTAGCTCGATAATATTCGGTCTCTTGCCGGGAATACATCAGTCGTGCCGCCTCAAAGATAATCTGGCGGCGCAATTTACTGGCGTTCATTCAAATAGCGGTGAACTTTCTCACCGTCGAAGCGAAGATAGAAATGAAAGAGCTTTCAGGGACGCCCCTGAAAGCCAGGCTCATAGGAATTCTAGCGGAATCGAACGAAAAATCAATTCCGAGTAGTTCGAAAGCGGGTTACTTGGCTTCAGCCACCTGTTTCTGCTTCCATTCGTTATACAGAATACTGCTGCGAAAACGGCTGAAGCCCAGGCCAGCTCCGACATTGAATGACTTGGCTCCCAGGTCATACTGTCGGGCTGCAACCTTCGAATCTTCAGACAATTCCCAGTCCTCAGGCTTGTATCGATGATTAAAGGAAGTATTGGGTCGACGCTGCACAAACGCGATGGTTTCTTCTAAAGAGTTGTCATCCGTATTGCCCCAGAAGCGACTCCAGCTCTTGACATCTTTCACACTGGGATCGGCTTTACCGCTCATTCCCAGCCATTCATCGACATCATAAACATTTCCATCGCCTTCGAAGGATCGATTTTCTTTAGACGACTTTAAAGACAACATCGACAATCCCAGGTTCTCAACTTTATAGGCAGTGTGATCACTCTTAATATGAATGTTTTTGACAAAGCGTTCGAAGTCAAAGACATCTTTCCCTTGAATCGTACAGTGCGAAATGTCTAGATTGATGTCGCCACCAGCTGTTGAGCCGGAACTCTTAAGAACAGAAAATATTGTTCGCGAAAACAATACGGAACCATCGACCAGCACAGTCTGTTTCCCGGTTCCTTCGATTTCAATCGCAGCCCGTCCACCTACGAAAAAGCTGTTCGTAATCGAAGAATCAGTCGGTTTCAAAAATTGAACAGCAGCCATTCCTTTGTCGTTTTGTTCTGAAATGGTGCAGTTCAGCATTTTCAGATCTCCGCCATTCACAACGATTGCCGCCCAGGGAACATCTTTCCCTACTTCAGGCGGGTCAAATTCAAATGCGATGCCTTCCAGTGCCAGCGTTCCTTTTGAAACCCGCAAGATGTGCCGCACATTTGGATCTCGTTCCGGGCGTGCCCGCAATCCCAGCTTATTCCGTCCTCTGGCGTATACAAAAACCGGGGAATAACCAAAGCCTGCTTCGATACTCAAGTCTTTATCAATTTCAATATGGGGAATCCGGAAAGGACCATCGCCGTTGACGCGAATCAAGTCACCGGCTTTCGCTGCCGCTACAGCGTCTTCCAGTTTCTCAAATGTCGGTTTCTTTGCCTGAGTATAAATTTGAAACTTCTTTTGTGGCTCTCCATTCAACATCCGTGAAATATCACTTCCGAGATTCGCTTTCCGCAGGAACAGAATCGCAAACGAAGTATCAGCCAGTTTTCCCCTGGAATTTTCCCAGCTCCCATCTTCTTTCTGAGTTTTGATCAGCGCGCTGGCACCTTTTGAAAACCAGTCAGTGTCACCCAGTTGTTCGAGTCCCAGCAAAACCCCCACGCGTTCCGTTGACCAGAGGAAATAGCGTGCTGAAGAAGTGCTGATTCCGGACGCGTATTTTCCCGCCATTTCAAGGCCTTTGGCAAAAATCGGATCGGACACTAATGTCTCACCCTCTTTCTGCTCTGTCGCTCTGGATTCTCCGTCCTTCTCCTGTTCTTCCTGTAGTGCCCGAATTTTGGCTGCACGAGCAACCGTCAGACAAAACAAACCCGCCAAGGTCATAGAATTCTTAGACGGTTCTTTCATCTCTTCTGTGGGTAACTTATAAGACCAGCCACCATCTTCATTCTGTGTTTCAACAAATCGTCGGGCCACACCAATCATCGAATTTTCGATATTGATATTCGAGCGGGAAGCAGTCCATAAGCCGAGCACGGCAAATTGTGTGCAACTGTTATCGCCTGGTGAAGTCCCTAATTTGGGACGTGCTCTCGGATTATTCAAGGAACTGGCAGAGGCCAGGGGACAACTGTAAGTCCAACCTCCGGTCGTCGTCTGCCCGGCAATCAACCGTGCGGCGAACCTGCGAATCTGAACTTTGTCTTCCCGGTCTCCCACACGCGAAAGTAATAAGATCGCCAGTGCCAGATCGTAAGTCGACTTCAATTTGTCCGACTCTTTCAGAACAAACTCGCGGCCCTTCTGAATCACGGGGTCATTCACTGGAATGCCGTTTTCGAGCAGTGCCATTGTGCAGAGTGCCGTAATCCCTACAGGGTGTCCCTCGTATTCCCAACTCCCATCCTCTTGCTGTTGGGATTTCAGAAATTCAACCCCCTTCAAACGAGAGTCTGTCACTTCCTCATCCGTCTGAGCCTGTGCCACAACGGTAAACATGACCGTTGAAAACATAGCAACAAGTACGAGTAAGGTATTTTTAAAATGGCGATAGCGCATCACTGTCTACTCCAGAAGAAAAGTGGTTCGATCTAAACAGATCTCAATGTCTTGATTTTGTATTAACCTATTCTAAATATTTGGGTTAGTAAAGAGAACTTAAAATACAAAATTCCACCAAATTAGAGAAAATGTATAACAAATTCGGATTATGCCGCGGTCTGGCCGGCCCCAGAGGTTCTCAACTCACTTCTTCACAGCCTGGCGGGCTTTCTCGGTGAGTTCGTGAATTTTTGAGGTAACGCGGTTTTCGACCGAATCCGCAAACGGTCCCGGGTACGAAGAGTAAATCATCGCACGAGCACCTTCGTAGCCACCTTCTTTTAACACGCGTAAGCTGGGCAGATATCCAAACACATGATTCGAATAACCGGCAACCCAGACGATGGGCTCTGTCTCGCCGATGACGCCAAACCCGGATTTCAACTCTGATTGCAGTCGCAACGAGTAATCAACGACCGTTTCACCACAAATGGCAACCAGCGTTAGATCATGGCCAAATTGAATTACCTGTAATGGAAAGGCATACGTCGTTTGAATTCCGCCCCGTTCTTCCAATTGGGCTAACAGTCGTGTCGCATGGCTTTTCTCATACTTATTGCCCGTCTCTTGCGATTTGAGTAATTCGTCACGAGAAGGGGGAGTGGCGAATTCCAACTCCACATCATCCTTGGCAATACCCAGCGGACCATGAATCAAGCGAGGCTGCTTGACCGACAACGCAGTCTCGACAGCATTGGCCAGCGCGCGACCATGTTGCTTTGCCAGATCTAACGACCGGCGCGGATACGGATTCTGATCGCCGCCGCAGCCCATCATGAATAATGCCACCATTCCCGGATGGTCGGCTTCCAGGTATTCCTGAGCAAACCCGGCATAGTCTCCACAAAACTGGTAAAAACTGAGCGTCGTGTTATGGCAGGCATATCCAAAGAGTGCCGCCATCAAAGAACCATCCGGACGCGAGACCATCAACACCGGTACCCGCTGATCTACGGGCCCTTCAGGATGCGGGCTATTAATCACACCTTTAGATGTCGGCAGCCGCCGATTCATCGCGAACCCGGCCCGCCCGGATGAATACTTTAATGTTACCGGTTCCAGCCGAGGCAGCGTTTCGCCTACCAGTTTCACGATTTTCTTAGCCAGAGCTTGCGTGTATTCGCGCGCCTCAGCACCACGATCTCCCCCCAATCCTCGACGAGATGCTTTCTTTTCCCTCAACTCAGGGCCACAGTGTGTATGCGAGGCATTCATCAATAATGCAGCAGAGGGAATCTGGTACTCTGATTCCAATCGCGCAGCAATGGGATCGCGGAGTGCCGGAGTAATTCCGATCAGGTCAGTCGTAATCAGAACAATTTTTTGTCCTTTCGCATCCTCAATGATCAGCGCCTTTGCAAACAGATCATGAACCTTCCCCTCGGAAGACTTGGTTCGAGCAGCGTAGCCCGACATCCACATGGACTTTTCAGGAGTGATGACAACCGAACCAGCCGCGGCCCGCCATTCAGGCTCTTTGGCAATCACAGCAGACTGCAAGTAGCCATCAATACCAAAAGAGATACCAATCAAATAGACAATGAAAAACAAAAACGGACGGTTCTGAATCCTCATAAGATATTCCTTTTCGACTAACTCAAATGCAGTATCTTCTATTTTCCACAGACGAGGCAATCTGTCCGGCGTTGAATCGTATTTCGGTGAAACGTCATATCACGCAAATCAAACATCATCAACTGATCGATCAATGGCTCTCCTAATCCAGAAAGAACCTTAATCGCTTCCATTGCCGCCATACAGCCGACGGTTCCTGAAACCGCGCCAAACACAGGGAACTCCCTCTTCCAGGCCGGCGGATCATCGGGGAATAAACAAGACAGACAGCCCGTTTGGCCAGGAATAAAAGTGGTAATCTGTGCTTCCAGATCATACATGGCGCATTCAACAAGCGGTTTCTTCTGTAAAACCGATTGACGGTTCATCGCATAACGTTCAGGGAAGAGCGGGGCACAATCGACGATTAGATCAACCTGATTCACAATCTGTTCCGCATTTTCTTCATTCAGATTTTCTGGAATGGCGACGATTTCCAACCGGGGATTAAGCTCTTTCAGACGACGTTCGGCCGACTCCACACGCGGTTTTCCCAACCAGTCATGCGTCATCAGTAACTGGCGATTGAGATCACTCGGCTTGACATTTCCTGCATGGGCAATCACCAGTTTGCCAATGCCGGCCGCTGCCAGTTCATATGCCACCACGCTGCCCAGCCCCCCGCAACGCGAGACCAGCACCGACGCATTTTTTAATTTTTCCTGGCCGGCCTCACCAAACTCCGGTACCCAGATCTGCCATTCATAAACTGCCCGTTCTTCATCAGTCAGGGGAGCGAAACCAGACATCATGACTCCTGTCTCTTACTAAAATTGATTACCGTTGTATAAAAATGTAAATTATCCCCCGGAAATCGGCGAGAGAATCGTCACGACATGATGCGGTTCTAAAGTAAAAGGTTCCCCCCACAATACCTGCTGATTGGAAACAAACAACAAAATCGAAGGATGTAACTCTTCCGAATTCGGGAATAGAATGGATTTCAGAGATGCCGCATGCTGCTCAGCCACCTGCTTGACGAGATCCTGCAAAGTGCTCCCCTCGTTGACTTCAAATTCTTCTTTGCCGACACCAGCGGCTTTTTTAACCTGTGCCGTATACTCCACTACAATCTTCATTGGATTCCGCTTTCATTTTCGCAGATTTTACGGGGTTGATTTCGTTTTCTGAATGACTTGATTCGGCTGTCCCGCTAATTTCTCCGTACTGGCTGCTCCGATCTGGTGAACCGCGCCCCCTTCAATACGCAACTTGATATCTCCCAGTCGATCAGACTCCGAAAGATTATGCGTGATATGTAATGTCGTAACGCGGGTCAAACGCTGGACATTGCTCAGCAATACACACATTTCCTCGCGTGTGACTTCATCCAATGCGCTTAAGGGCTCATCCAGACATAAAAAAGCAGGCTTCGCAGCCAGCGCCCGCCCCAGCGCAACGCGTTGCGTTTCTCCACCACTTAATCCATGCGGAGTCCGATTGAGTAACTCCGTGATCCCCAGCAGGTCGGCCAGTTCTTCCACACGATCTTTAATTTTCTGTTTGCTCCATTTTCGTAATTCTAAAGCAAACGAAAGATTGTCCCGGACCGTCATTGTATGAAACAGCACCCCATCCTGGGGGACATAACCGATTTCACGCTCAGAGGGCTTGGCATACGTCATCAGCTTTCCATTCAGATGAATGGTTCCGGAGAGGACCTTCTTCAAACCACAAATGGTTTCCAGGATCGTCGTCTTCCCGCTCCCCGTCTTGCCCATTAATACCGCGTAGTGCCCCTGAGGCACTTCGAAGCTGATATCCTTCAAGCTGAACTCACCAACTTGTACACAAAGATTATTTACTGAAATCATTTCTTATCAAATCAGCTCGCAGATTTCTCTGTCACGCAGAGGCACTAGGGGAACAACCATTTAAATTGCCGCGCCACGTGTCAGCCCGAACATCCGGGCGATGACTAAAACAATTAATGCAGACACGACCATAATCAAGGAAGCCGCAACTGCACCTTCTATGTTACCAACAGTCAGCTCTAAAAACACGGTTGTTGGCAGAACCTCTGTTTTCATGCGTGTGGCCCCCGAAAACACCAGAATCGGCCCAAACTCCCCCAGCGAACGTGCCCAGGCCAGTGTGCCCGCCGCTAATAATCCACGATAAGCCTGGGGAAATACCACACGCCAGAAAGCCTGCCCGCGATTACAACCCAGTGTTAAAGCGACTTGCTCGTAGCGAGGTCCGATCTGATCGAAAGTCACCCGCATCGTCCGAACTGCAAACGCACACGCCACCATAAATTGCGCCAGGATGACACTCGGAATTTCATAAGTCACACCGATTGGTCTACTGAAAATCAGGCCCGTCATTTTACGAATCATGTCATCCAGCGAGTCTCCCTGGGCAACATAAATTTCCTTACCAAACAAAGCTCCTGAAACCGACTTCAGAATATTATTCACCCATTCAATCTGTGGCATTTCCACCTGAAACAAAATCAACAGGCATAAACCAATCACCAGAGGTGGTAACACAATGGGTATATCCAGAATCGCATCCACCAGTGTTTTGCCCCAGAAATTGTGACGGGACATTAAATATCCAATCGGCACCGAGACCCACAACGACAACACCGTCGTAATTGCGCAGGAAACAAGGCTCAACCAGATCGCATAGCGAATTTCCGGCTTAGCAAAAGCGCCCCAGATATGATCGGGAGTGGTGTAAGTCGTCTCCGCCGACAACATCGCCACAATCAACAGCACATAAACGGCGCTGATGGCAATGAAGATCGTATAAAAAGGGAGATCTGAGCGAGATTTTATTGCGCTGGAATGTTCGTCAGTTTTCTTCTCAGTCATATTGACTCCGGAGTGATACGCCAGCGAAATCCTCGCGATTCAAAAATCACTCGAGACGAGTCAGATGTTAGCTGATCAACCAGACGCTGCATCAAGTTGGGATATTTTGTTGACTTCAAGATCGCAATCGGCTGCTCTGCCAGAGGACGCCCCTCTTTGATTTCCACGACATCCAGTTTATCTGCGACCTTTGCAATATTTGCCCGATAAACAATTGCTGCATCCAGAGAACCGGTTCGCAATTGATTCACCAGAAGATCGGCCGTTGGTGTATTGGTTTTCACGTTTGGTTGAATGGCGTCGTACAGACTTTTATCATTCTGTACCAGGGGACCCAGTAATTTTTTGGTCAGCGCCCCCAATGCACTTTGCTCATGGTGCGCGATCCCCACCTTGATATCATCGCCTGCCAGATCATAAACGGATTTAATCTTCTTGGGATTGCCTTTCTCGACGATGATAATCATGTCTGTTTCAGCAACGGTTAAAGGCAGGGTGAACTTGGGTTGTACCTGCACCATATAGGATGTATCACAGGCAAAATAAGCGTCTGGCTTTTGCCCGCTGTTAATTTGCCCCACCAGTATGCCACAGCCATTATACACCACATTAATTGAAACGCCTTCACGCTTCTCAAACTCTTTTAAAGTATCTTGAATTGCCAGCCGGTTCACGCCACCACTGAAAAGCAGAATTTGCGGATGTGGCTCCCAGGTATCGCCTTTGACCGTCTGGTATCCCTGTTTTGCAAACAATTCCTGACCTTTCTCAGGAGCCTGCAGGTAACGGGCAAACATTAACGCTTCCTGAGGATGTGCGGAAGAATTCAAAACTCCCACTGTCACATTTTTAATCGCCTGTGAGAATTCGGGGACCTCAATCATCTCTACTTTGTCTGCATGCTGATTGACCGTCGCATCCCAGACAATGCCTGCGTCGACTGCCCCCAGCAGAACATCATTGGCCACTTCCGAAACGGTGGGCTTGAAGACGCGTGCTGACTTTGACAGAGCGTCCCATTTCCCGGCTTTTTCCAGTTCTTTTTTTGTCAGTTTTCCAATGGAGGCGGCATCAGGATTCGCCAGGGAAACGGTCACTCCCTCTTTGATCAGGTCATCAATCGATTGTATCTGTTTCGGATTCCCTTTTTTGACCATGATCACAGGATGCATTTGCGCCACGGGAACCGCTTCTTTAAGCAGGTTCTTCTTTCGGGCAATTTCGATATAGCTGGTATCTGCTGCCAGATACAAATCTCCTTTTTTCGCGACTTGTAAATTGCTAAGCAGTGTCCCGGATCCGCCATACTGCAATTGAATCGGCACGCCGAATTCTTCTGCTGCAAACTGAGCAGCCGCTTCAGCGACCGGTGGTTTGATCCCGGCAGCACAGTACATTACCAGGGATTCGCTCTCTTGGTTCGCTGAACCGGAATCAGTTTCCCCCGCTTCACTCTTCGCACTCGATTGGTCACCAGAATTCTGAGCCGTATTTACCGACGTCTCTGGGTTCTCTTTTGGGGGAGCATAAATCAAGACCCCCAACATAATGACCAGGAAAGCCAGAGAGCCTCCGACAAAAGCGATTCCAGTACTGATTTTTCCTCTTCGGGACTTGAACTGAACTACCTGTTTCCAGTGACCTCTGCGGGGGTATCTCATCATTCCATCCAATTGGTTTGGTTAGTTTATGCTTAAGAATTAATTAACGTTTCAGTTTCGCTATGCGGTTGTAAACGACCATCCTTGATGCCCAACACTTTCTGTGCCGACTGAACAGCTTGATCATCGTGAGAGACCATCAGCACACAGCCCCCATTCTGGGTAAATTGCTTGAGGGTGTTCAACACGATCTCAGAATTTTCAGCATCCAGATTCCCAGTGGGCTCATCTGCCAACAGTACTTTGGGTTGATGAAACAGTGCTCGCGCTAAAGCCACCCGCTGTTTTTCTCCTGTACTCAATTCCACGGGCGTATGGTGCAAACGATGCTCTAAGCCAAACTGTGAAATCAATGCATTCGCCCGTTCTTTCGCCTCTGCCAAATTGGTTGCCAGCGCGGGTGTCAACACGTTATCCAACACGCTTAAATAAGGCACGAGATGAAACTGCTGAAACACAAACCCCAGATGAGTCGACCGGAACCGGGCTCTCTGATCATTCGAAAGTGCATAAGGATCGGTCCCCTCAATCAGAACCTTTCCCGTATCAGGGCTCAACAATCCCCCGACCATTAACAACAAGGTAGACTTCCCACAGCCACTTGGGCCCTTAATTGCCAGAAATTCCCCTGCGTCCACAGTCAGACTGATTCCATCCACGGCCTGAACCCGTTGGGAGCCAGACTTGAACGACTTCGATAACTCAACTAATTCCAATAACATATTTGTTCTGATTATCCTTCCTGCAGAATCGTGGCAGGATCCTGTCTTGCCGCCAACAACGCCGGGATCCAGCTGGATAAGCCGGCCAGCACTGGTGCAAATACCAGACTTAACAGTAACCATCGACCTGAAAATAAAGCTGCTTCAGGATTAACAGAGGCCGGCAGGTTCCCCCAGATGATTCCAATTCCGTAGCCCAGAAAATATCCGATCAAGGCACCAATCACGCCAATCACAAGCGCCTTGATGATAAAGATCCCAAAGACCTGTGAAGACCGTAAGCCAATCGCCCGCAAAATCCCAATTTCCGTCGCGCGACGCCGGACGTTCTCCAATGACAGAAAGCCGATCCAGGCACCACAGCCAAGCACTACCAGCGGAACCAGCACTGCCGCAAAATCAGCACGACGTTCAATCATTTGAATTCGACTGGCCTTCTCCTGCTCAAGTGAAGCAACGGCCGTTTCATGTGCCTTGTTACGCGCCTCTGCGCGGGCCAGAGCAGGGGGGCCGCGTTCGATAATCTGAGTTCCGGGCAGGATTTTGCCAATTTCATCGCGAATCTGAGCCACACGGTCTTCGGCTGCACAATTACACTCCAGAGCCAGAATCGCATTCACCAGGTTTTGCATTCCCAGCAATTCCTGTGCTTCTTCCAAGTTGATCCAAACCGTACTGTCATCAGCGGTTCCCCGTTCTGGATAAGTTTGAGTCACCTTGAAGTTTTTCCCCATCAGTTGAACTTCGTCCCCCTTACTTAATCCGAGTTTTTTCTGGATCTGAAAACCCAGCACCATGCTGCCTTTGGGGACCTGCTGCTGGAGCGGCTTCTTGAGAGCGCGATGTAAAATGGGAACTTCACCACGTGTACCCGTTAAAATCACATCACATTTTTGTTCCGGCCAGGTAATCTTTTTGGCGACCATCGGCAGTAGATGATTGACCGTAACAATCTTCGACTCTGCCAGTTCTTTGACGTATGCTTCCGGCATCGTTTCGGAAACTACCCCAGTTAAATGGAATTCACTCAAATCCTGATTTGCCGGGAGGACCAGGATATTAAACCCAAGACCTTTCATAATTTTTCGCATGGAGTCTTTCAGTTCAGTGCCTGCCTGTGTGACTTCCTTCTCTTTCTGCTCCAGGATAAAAGTCGTCTGAATTTCATCCGCCTGCAACAGAGTTAACGCAGCAATCAAGCAAGCAACTGCAACTACAACTGAGGACAGCCCCAGCAGAAAATTCATCTTACGATGCTGTATTTCCTGAATAATTAACCGAAATAATGACATGGCCCATACTCTTCTAAAATCAAAATTGGGATTCAACTCCGACGCTATCCACCGTCCCGTTTTACTTGCGAACCATTAGCATGTAGCTGGCCCCCAGAATCAGAACAATCACTAATGATGCCATTATGATCAAATTTCGAAACAGTGTGCTGCCCTGACTACTCTCCAAAGTCTCTGTCGCATTGGCACTCGGTTGCTCCGCCGACGACGACGCGGCTGCACCACTGGCTGCGGTCACTTCCTGAGTCGGAGTCGACTTGTTTGCGCCATCGGTTGGTTCAGTCTGTTTTGAATCTGTTTTATTCTCCGCCTGACCATTTTTCAGAGCTGCAGGCATCTTGATCGCTTCTGACGTTTCGTTAGTCTCTTTGGAAAAACCAATCAACCCGGTCAAAGGGGGTAATTCTTTTTCGTCCTGCGTGGCTGGTGTTACCAGATTTTCCCAGTTCACTGCCATCAATAAATCGGTCCCCGGATTCTGATCTTTCACCTGACAGGTACAAGGGCCAGTCAGATCTCGGCACGCCTGCTCGATTGTCCCGGGATTAATCCCTTTCCCAATTAAAGCATACAAAACCCGTCCCCGCCCAAATACAGGGAGTGCCATCGGTTCGTCGCCGAAATCTTTCAGATCGTTCTCTGTCGCCAGGAGCATCTGTGTGAAGTACTTCTCAACAGAATCGTCGCGCGAACATTTTTCGACGCTGAACTGCAACTTTAAACTATCTGGAGAAACACTGACCAGCCCCTGTTCTATATCTGCCTGCTCGATTTCAGGCAGCTTCAGCGTTTTTTCCATACGTTTGAGCTCTTTGGCCAAAAGCTCATATGCTGCTTTATCTTTTTCAGGATTGCCACTTTCCAGGAAAACCCAGACTGCAGTTTGTCCCTTAATCAACTGCCGGGCAATATTCTGACGCAAAGGAGAATCAATCAAGCGTACCAGATTCTCTTCACTCAATTCCCCCGACCAGAAACCATTGGGAACGGGAGCAGGCAGGGGAGTTCGCACAACCAGTAAAGGTAGTGTTTCTGACTTTTGTTTTTTCCAGAGCTCGAGATCTTCTGGAGCTGTTTTTTCTTCAAGATTGACCAGACGCAATTCCACATTCGCCGATTTCTGCCCTATCGCGCCTTCTTTGTCGAATTGCGTTACCAGCTTTTTCTGATCTGCATTGAGTGCTCCCCGGTAAAATACAACAGCGTTATATTTGTCAGCAGGCCACCGCTCCAATGCATAACGGAAGACGGGAACAGAACACGCCCAGATCACCGTTGATGTCAACAGGGCACCAAGGACTGCCAGAGAAGTGAGAAACCGTCTCATGAATTCACCTTTCGAGGAGGGTAGCTTTCGGGCGGGTAGATGTTTCAATGCGATAAGACAAGAGCTGCAATCCTGCAAATCCCGTGAATCGAATCAACAACATACTATGATGACAAATTGTTTGGTAATTGTGAAGAAAAGATGATTTCAATAGGAAAGTTTTATTGGATCTGCAATGACTGCAAAACAGACAGGTAAAATGAAACAAACCGGCTGAGCCTGTATACCGCATTTACAGTATTAAAGGGGGGGGGCACAGAAATAGCCAATATCCAGATCGCATTAGAAACACAACTGGAATTTCACTTCAAATCCGGGATATGAAAAATGACATACCCCGGATTTGATTCTGCGAACGAAACTCATTCTTAAGCTACCTGGTCGATGCTGACCGCCGGCTGTTATTTTTTGGTAGTGAGCTTCAACTCAATCGGTTGCCCGGGAGCAACAGTTGCTCTCAATTCAGACTGATCAGGGTCTGCATATTTGCGGGGTAATGTCTCTCTTGCCGGCGATTCAATCGGTGGAGTCGTATCTCCTTCAGGAACGGGAGTACCATCCGGCATCAAGCGGTAGCTGACGGCAACCCGGTAAGTTCCTGCAGGGAGTCCTTCACCACCACGACGATATATCACCTGGAATTCACCAGCTTCTTTAGTTCGCGCTTGACCGCCCACACCTGGTGTGCCTTCCAACGGAACAAAATAGAGATCGGCATTGACTAATGGTTCTTCGTTTAGCAAAACAGTACCTGTCGTTAGCGTCAATTCAGGTCCCGGTTCTGTTGCAGGGCCACACCCCACACAGAAGTAGCACAGAAGCATAGCGACAGCAGAAATAATCTGCCTACAGAAATCGAAACGCATTGGAAACCTCACTCTGATTAGATTCATTAATGGGAAAAGTCTTTAGACTTAAGGTAATTCCACTACCAATCCATCAGACATTGTTCCCAGGCGTCTTAATAAAGTGAGATCCGTATTTTCTGAAATAAATCGCACAGCTCCGTCACCAAGTCCGAAATGAGCTCCCCCGGTATGCAGGCTTCCAACTTGTCCCCAGCTATTTAAGTTTCCGACATCGGGACGAGTCCAGCCAGTGGGAACATCCCACACGTTGATCCCGGGATCAATGTCTCCCCCCGTAGTGACCCAACCGCGCATTCCCCAGGCAGGTGCCTCGCCGTTAGCGACTTCACGTGCCGTTTCGCAAACCATAAGTGTATTAGAGGTGCCGTCTTTGACATCCTTCATCTTGGTCCTGCTGTTTTCACCAAACATTTTTCGAGCATTCGGAGCTTGTCTCGACCAATTGTTACAATTAATCGATTGATCCGCACTGAATTCATAATTTGTCTGAGCAGGGCCAGATCCAGTGAGTGTCCCATAGGCCTGCTCATATGTGGTTGCGGGAGTTAATTGCGTGCTACCATCATCGGAAGGACACAGAAAAACATCTAGAAGAGTAGACATCGCATCTGCATTATCCGCAGGGTTCCCTGCAAGAGGAGCACCACGACCTGGATAACTACAGCAGTAGCCGGTATCCTGAGAACTATTGGCAGTATCCTGGTTAATCTTGTTATACAACGGTGCTTGATCCAGAAAAGGAAGCAACAAGGAAAACCCGTTTTTATTGTGAGTTGTATCACCAGGGGCTTGATTTGGGTCGGGAGTACACCAACCATAATTGATCCCACCAGGGGGAAACACGCTGTGTGTTTCATTGTAATTATGCAAAGCAAGTGCAATCTGCTTAATCTTATTCTTACAACTTGCTCGCCGGGCGGCTTCTCGGGCCTGTTGAACAGCAGGCAGCAGCAGGGCAATTAAGATCGCGATAATCGCAATCACGACCAACAACTCGATCAGAGTAAAACCCCGACGCCTAGTTTGGCATGAAAACATAATGATCTCCCAATAAAGAAACGATAAAAAACATTAATTATTAAGTTCTGAGCAATAAAACCTGACCATGAAAATCAAGCGATCTATGCCAGATGAGTGATCATGAAATAGAGATAAAAAAGAGATGAAAGTTAATCGCCGAGCAGCTTTATTTATTAAGTATACTTATGAAAATCAGTACCTCAAGAACGAAATTCGCTTTGTTTAATAGTTTTATAAAAAAACTATCGTTCGACTAAAATACCTGAAAAGGGGCCTCAATACGAATCAAGAGTGAATCGCAGAAGAAAAAGCGGGGGGTACATGGTCCGTGAAAGACACATTGAAGCATCTATAATTTAGGTAGATTACTTTATCGGCCTAGCGCATACACGAGTAGAAATGTAGCGGAAATGGTCACCAGAATCATCGAAGCACATCCGGACTTCATGGAAATATCATACTTCTGAATCAATTCGTCGATCACTTCTTTCGATTCTTTCAAGCCAGCGCCCGTGGATTCCCGGTAATCTTTGATGGCCTGAATTTTATTGCCCTGCTTGAGTGAATTTACGATCTGTTCCACAAGCTCAGATTGATCGTCGGCCGCGCCAGATTCTTCTGGTGGATGGGAATCAGAATCGTTCATAACCAGCGTTTCCTGGGGTAGAGAAAAATGGATTACCCATAAGTTCTACCACCAGGAGCTTGACTTGTTCAAGGACTGACTTGGCAGGTTCTTGGAATTATGCAGAATCGCCTCAGCTTTCGCACAATTCAAGAAGCAATCACACAATCAGAAACGCGACGGTTTCTCGCCTGCGCCTCTCCTCGCACACTCCGCCTGTAGGCACTTGCTAACAGGGTTTTCATCTCTGCCAGAGAGACTTCCTGCAGATCAATATTCAGCTCAACCAATCGATCAACGACCGCATTGGCCAGCTCTGCGCTACTTGCCGCTGGTGATAATCCATTCCACAATTCTTCCATGACCTGATCTGACATGACCCTCTTCTCCTACTTTGACTATTCACGACTTTGTATTGAAAATCTATTTTGGCAGCCTCGAATTTTGTGATTCGAACGACGCTGCTGCTTTCCACCTCTGGAAAAGCTGAATGACTGAATGAATCGCAAGGGCTGTACCAAACGGACTGAAAAAATGAATTCCCGTCATGGCACATCCTAAATGCTTATGGACTCCGCATCTGTAACGTAAAACACAAATTGAAAAAATCACAAACCTGCAGAGGACATGCAATTACTGTCATCAATTTGGGACATTCTTACATCAAGATGATAAATCTTACGAACTCGATGGATTCCCGTAGATTTCCCTCAAGTTTCTGCCTGTTTCTTACCAGAGTTGGCGTTTATCAATATGACAACACAAGCCTGCACCAAGTTCGGCTTCGAGTTCTCTTTCCCCAGAAACGAGGAAGCTTATTTGATTTTCTGAGGTACAGAGCGTGCTGCCTGCTTTTGATCCCACCACCGGATGGCTTGATCGCGTTCTCCACTGGTTTCATCAAACAAAGCAACCAGAAGCTTGCGCTGACCGGCAGAGAGTGACAGCCCTCTCCGCTGCATGGAAGTTTCGGCCAGTTGAAAGAGGTCGGATAGATTGATCTGACAATCGATTCGTCCCAGCCAAAACCGAGAAAACGAGGGAATATGCTTCGGGAGCAATTCTCCCGTTGGCAGTACCATCGACATCACACCGACAGAGGTTCCCGTATTAAACAGACTGTTTAATCCAGTCTTAGTATGATCCCCGATAAAACAGCCGACTTTAACCGACTGCGTTTCAACAGGTATTCCCGCAAGGGGAACTTTGACTTCGGAATAATCATTTTTGAGATCGCTGTTACTGGTTTGCGCTCCCAGATTCACCCAGGGACAAATATAAGAGTGCCCCAGGAAACCGTCATGATATTTATTGACATATCCATGAATAATGGACTCTTCAATTTCCCCCCCCAGCCTGCAATAGGGTCCGGCTGTTGTCCCTGCTTTGAGATTCGCACGAAACAACTGCGTCCCTTTCCCGATATAAGCGGGGCCTTCAATCCGAGTGAAAGCTTGAATCACAGCTTCTTCCTCAATCACCACAGGCCCCTGTCGCGTATCCAATACAACAAAGGGGTCGATCTCGGCGGAAGCCGCTACCCGTACCTGTTCAGGGGGTCCTACAATGGTTAAGTTCCTGGCATCACCCGTTGACGAGTTTACGGACTGACTGAAAGAAAAATCAGCGAGCAACTGTTGGCGATTCTGATTTACCAGGTCCCAGGGATAGTGCAACTCGACCCCTTCTGCGACAACAGACGTTCTAGTTGATGCAATTTTTTGAATCGCATCATCCCAGGCATCTGTTGTTAACAGCGCAGATTCTTCTGGTTCCAGAAGCAAGTAAGCAACAGATTCCCCTATCATGCCTACGGTGTCGGAAGAAACTTGTGCCAGCCGCACGAGCTCAGCATTGGTAGGAAGCCAGCGACCATTGATCAGCAGTGTGGGTCCTTCGCTCAACCAGATCGCGTCATTGATCCGGGCATCAGGATGGTGTTCTGCATAGACTTCTGTCAGGGCAGGGCGTATCAGAGCGCCCCACTCCTCAATCTGGACAGACTCGAATAGTCGTTCACGGAGAGAAAACTGCCCGCACAGCAATTCAAACACCGGTCTCAATAATGAAATCGGCGCGAATTGTAGCGCAGAACGATCCTCAAATATGGCAAGCCGCATTATTCTCTGCACTTCCCTGTGCGAAATCAGCAGAATCTATTCAGTTCGATGAATCTGGAAAGCCTACAACAGCCCCTACTTGCGTTCTCATATCACATATATACAAATAAGGGAAGAGATTTTTTTTACAAGATTCAACTCGTAACCGGCTCATATGTAAAGAGAGAACCGGTAAGAATTTATGATCACACTGAAACATCACAGATTCTTAGAACAGCACAGGATTAGCTTATTGCCTGATTTGCCACGTTGCGGCCTGCTAGCTGATAAATGGCAGACTGACATCCGGACAGTTTGCTGTAATTGTCAGAAATGCCCAACACTGTTTCAGCAGCGCCCAGCAACAATACTCCGGAAGAATGCATTTGCTCACTGACGCGATTCAGAATATCCTTCTTCATTTCCGGTTTAAAGTAAATCAGAACATTGCGACAGAAGACAATGTCAAACATTCCCAAATGTTTGAAATCTTCCAGGAGATTCAAGCGTTTCCATTGAATATTGACGCCTGAATCAGATTTGATTTTCCAGCCTTGTTCGCACTGCTCAAAATATTTCATCAAAAGTTGGACAGGTAAACCGCGCTGAACCTCAAACTGGGAATAAACTCCTTCTTCGGCGCGATTCAAGGCTTTCGTACACAAATCGGTTGCCACAATTTGAATGTTCCAGTCAGCCAGTTCTGGAAAGTGCTCTCGCAGAGTCATCACGATACTATATGGTTCTTGACCATGGGAGCAGGCAGAACACCAGATACGCAGTTTTTGAGTCATACTGCGTTCTGCAATAATATCCGGCAAGATCGAATTCTTGAGTTCATCAAATGGACGTCGATCCCGAAAGAACGAAGATTCATTGGTGGTCATTGCTTCCATGACATCCTGACGCAGAGTGGGATCAATACCAGATCTTAAACTCAACACCAGATCTTGAATACCGTTCATGCCGTGAGCTTGGGCGAGTGGAATCAGGCGGGCTTCCAGTAAATACTCTTTATTCTCGCCGAGCGAGAGTCCAGTTGTTTCCAATAAAAAATCTGTAATATATCTATAATCTTCTGGAGACACGAGATCACCACTTTCTATAAAGAACAAAGTCGGGCTAACTCAGGAGCAATATTCCTGAGCGGTAAAACCTGGCTGGCCAGTCCTGCATTGGCAATCGCACCAGGCATTCCCCAGACAACACTACTCTGTTCATCTTGTGCGATAATATAACCTTTACGCTCACTGATCGATTGCGCTCCCTCAATCCCATCCTCTCCCATCCCTGTTAACATCACTGCCAAAACCGAACTGCCATACCATTTTGCTGCTGATGCATATAATGGATTCACAGAAGGCCGGCAAAAATGTTCCGGATCATCTTGATTCAAACGAATCACCATTCGATCATCCTGTTTATCAATCACCATATGAAAATCACCCGGGGCAATATAAATATGGCCTCTCTCAATTAACTCTCCATCAACGGCTTCCGCTGTCGGACGATTCGTTTCCCTTTGAATATGCTCAGCCAGCGTCTTTGTAAACAAAGGGGGCATGTGCTGTGCTATCAATATTGGTAACGAAAATTTCTCAGGTATTGCAGACAACACCGTCTTCAATGCATTAGGACCACCTGTGCTGGACCCAATGACTAACACCATCGGAGTCTTCGCAGGAAGTACTGTTGTATTCTGACTGTGATTTGTGAACCTCGGTTGAGGAGTTGCCTGGGCTGATCGCACTAATGCTTTGATTAACGGAATCAAATCACGAGCGACCTGCTTAATCGCCTCAGAAGGATTCGTAGCCACGGGCTTGGGAATACAACCTGCAGCACCAAGATCAAGCGCCTGTAGAGTAATCTCTGCGCCGGCTCGAGTCAGGGCACTGGCCATGATGACAGGCAGATCAGGATAATCCTGCTTCAGTTGCTTCAAACAACTGATCCCATCCATGACAGGCATCTCAACATCAAGAACAACTACATCCGCCTGGTTCTGTTGAAGCCAGGTAAGGGCAGTCTGACCATGCATGGCAGATCCGACTACTTTCAAGTCAGAGTCCATATTGATGGCTTGAGTCATTAATCCCCGAATCACAGCTGAGTCATCGACCACGAGTACTTTGATGACCGAAGGGCTCACAAAACACCTGTTTCTTCTAACTTGTCGCGGACAATGTCTTCCGTAAACGGCTTCATAATATACTCATTTGCACCGGCCTGCATGGCCTGCACAATTTGCGGCATATCGTTTTCTGTCGTACACATCACCACAATCGGCTGCTTTGCCCGATCGTCAGCACGAAGTGCAGTTAAGAACTCCATTCCATCCATGATGGGCATATTCCAATCCAAAAGCACAGCATCAAGATCGGGATTGGCTCGCGCCACTTCCAAAGCTTGTTTGCCATCTTCCGCCTCAAGAACATCAAGTCCCAGAGTTCCCATCATACGACGTCCGACAAGTCGAACTGCCCTGGAATCGTCAACAAGTAATATCGTTTTCATTTCCACCGGTCTCCCAGTATGTAAAATTAGCTCTTTGTTAATAGCCGGTAGCTCAAGTGATGAATGCATTAAATGCATAATAGTCTCTTGAAATAACGGTTGATTAGATTTCTAAACGAAGTCTAGGACACGTTTCTGATGAGGAAGTGATCAAACTGCAAAATCGTTCATTTTTAGCTATTTTGAGCGTTTTCCCTCAAAAAAACCCACCCTTCGGGTAGAAAAAAACCGCCAGACTAAACCGATGCACATAAACATATGCTTACTCTGGCGGTATTATTTTTCAATTCAGTGATTGCTGGCCCAAACAGGCTACAATCTAAACAAACTAAAATGGATTAGATTGCTCGCATGCGTGTCAGGAAGGAAGCGGCAGCTTCGTCCAGTTTGACAGATTCCTGAGTCAGACCTTGAGCAGCCGCCAACATATCGTTTGCTGCTGTTCCACTGTCGGTCGCTGCCTGAGAAACACCTGAGATATTGTTCGTAACCTCAGCAGTCCCGCGAGCGGCTTCCGCAACATTCCGTGAAATCTCGTTGGTTGCTGCGGTCTGTTCTTCAACTGCACTGGCAATCGTTGTGGAGATTTCATTGATCTTGCGAATACTCTCGCCAATCGAACCAATGGCAGAAACAGCGATGTTCGTTGAACCTTGAATGGCACCAATCTTCTCACTGATTTCTTCCGTCGCCCGAGCAGTCTGGCGAGCCAGTTCTTTGACTTCGTTCGCGACAACAGCAAACCCTTTACCGGCTTCACCGGCACGAGCAGCTTCGATAGTTGCGTTCAAAGCCAACAGGTTTGTCTGCTGAGCGATGGATGTAATCACCTTAACAACCTGACCGATTTCGCTGCTGGCATCGCCAAGCTCTTTAATCGTGTCGTTGGTACGATCCGCTTCACCCACAGCCTGTGAAGTCATATGTGACTGCTCTTGTACGTGGCGAGCGATTTCGCTGATGGAGGCACTTAATTCTTCTGCAGCAGAAGAAACAGTTTCCACGTTGCGGGTGGCTTCTTCACTGGCAGCAGCCACTACCTGTGACTGACGAGCCGTTTCATCTGACATGTCAGACAAGCTCTTAGAGCTGGCTTGCATCTCAGTGGCAGAAGAAGTCACGACGCTCACAATACCCTGAATTTCCGATTCGAAATCATCGGCCAGTTTGACCTGGTCTGTAATTACCGACCAGCAAACCATCGGGCCGATATAATTCTTGTCTCTATCAAAAATAGCAGTTGCTTCCAGATCCAGCGTTTGGTCTCCGACCTTGATCTTGGCCCGGTGTGGCAGATTGGAAGGGTCGGATAGCATTTTTCGCTGCATTTCCGGATTTTTATGGAAGATATCGATACTCTGTCCGATTAACTTGTCCACCGGCATAGGCAATAAATGCTCGATTTCTTTGAGCTGTTTATATGAAGCAGGATTCATATAGACCATTTCAAAATCTCGATTTGCCAGCAGAACATTGATCGGAATATTTTCCATCATATTCTGAATACGGACCATTTCATTCTCAAGCCGCAGCTTCTCCGTGATCACTTCCCAGGTCACCATAGGTCCAATGTAATTTCCATCACCATCCTCCACAGGACTGACCAGCAGGTCCAGCTTTTCTGGACCAACGTTAATGACAGCACGTGAAGGAAGATTGGAAGGATCACTTAAAATCCCTCTCTGATAGGCAGGATTCTTATGGAAGATATCGATATTCTGGCCAAGCAGATTTTCAACTTTGATTGGCAGGAATTGCTGCAGAGCACCTAATTGCTTCTTAGATGCCGGATTCACATACGTAATCTCCAGATCCTTGTTGGCCATCATTACATTGACAGGAATATTTTCCATCATATTCTGTACACGGGCCATTTCCTGCTCGGCTATTTTCTTCGCGGTAATGTCAGTCGCATACTTCACGACTTTGAACAGCTTACCATCTCTGTTCTTTATAGGATTATAAGAGGCCGAAATCCAAACCTCTTTCCCACCTTTGCCGAAGCGTTTGTACTCAGCAACCTGATTCTGTCCTGCGTTCAGTTTTTCCCAGAACTCGGTGTACTCGTTGCTGTTGCCGTATTGAGGATCGACAAAAATCCGGTGGTGTTTCCCTTGAATTTCATCTAGTGAATACCCCAGTGTGACACAGAAATTCTGATTCGCTGTCCGGATTGTACCATCCATGTTGAATTCAATGACTGCCTGAGAGTCACTAATGGCCCCCAACTGACCGCCAAAATCACAGTTTTCTTCTTCCAGTTTTTCCTGTTCCGTATTTTCTTCCCAGACAAGAACGGTCCCTACCACATCACCATTCTCAGATTTGGCGGGACTCAATGCGATCTCAACGGATCGTTCGCCTAATTTGGCTGTAATCGTCTTCTCTCCTGCAAGCCCTGACAATTCAGACTGCAACTCTGGAATCTGCTGATACAGCTGGCTGATTGATCCACCCACAAGCTGTTGTGGTCGAACCCCTAATTCACCGCTAAGCAGTTGAATTAACTCCTGCCCTTTACGATTGAGATAAGTCACTGTTCCTTCTGTATCCAGAAACAGAGTCGCCTGTGGGCTGTATTCAACGATACCATAAAACTGTTCGAGATTCTGCGACTGTTCAGTAGCCGCGCTCTGTCCCGTATTCTGTACTGAATCAATCGACATATCACTATTCTCCTTGGGATTATTGATCTGCTCTTCAGATCTTAAAGATGGTTCGGTTTGTGTGTTGTCTTGTTCCTCTGAAACAGGTGAAATCCCTGCATCGGAATCCACTTCTTCAAAGCTGGCTCCCTGTGAGCCTGATACAGCCGCCGATTGAAGCTGTTTTGCGCGACTAGAGTCTTTGGCACCTTCAATCATGGTTGATGCAACCGTTTCGAGTGCCTGACGCCAGGACTCTTCTAATTCTTCACTCCATTGATCACCTGCAAACTCAGCCAGTACACTCAAGAGCGTACTGGTAACAGGTGGATAATCATCATCCTGAATACCCATTTCCCCATGCTGCTTCCCCAACTGGTGTAATACCTTGGTGAGAGCAGGGGGGTTCTCTAGTGACTTCAGCACGAGAACCAATGACTGAATCAATTTACCGCGTTGTTCTGAGAAATCGGTATGCGTAAAATAACGCAGTATGTCGGGATAATCTTCAAATAACTTCTCATAAAACTGTTCTGCCAACTGATCTGCACGCGGTGCAATCAGCTCGAACGAGTCTCGAAGTGCGGTCACATTTAAATCCACGGGAATGGCCCTTAAAAATCAGCCGAATAAAGTGGGAACATCAGTCAAAATTTAATATGGTTTCAACATCAAGAATGACAAACAGGCCTTCCTCTAATTGAAAGACACCAATGGTCACAGATCGCCAGTGTGGGTCTAAGGTACGAGGAACGGGTTCCATCGAACGCCCTGAGACATTGATCACATCCCCCACCTCATCGACCAGCAGGCTGTAAGATTCTCCCATGACCCGGGTCACAACGTTCATCGAACGATCATCTTCCAGAGCCGGTAAACCGAGACGTTTTCGCAGACTGACTGCGGTCACAATCTGGCCGCGAAGATTTAAGAGTCCTTTAATCTCGGCACGCGCCAGAGGCGTCGGTGAAATCACTTGCTCCGTGAGCACTTCCTGCACCATATTGACAGGCATGCCCAATAGCTGGCCATCAACCCAGAACGAAACGTACTGGCTTGAGTAATCTAATTGTGATTCCATTCCACTGCCGGAATCAGTCGCTGCCATACTCATGCATTCACTCCTGCGTTTAATTTCAATCTGGCAAAGTACTCATCCAGACAAGATACGAGCTCCTGAGAATTGAACTTGGTCAGGAACTGATCAAACCCAACTTCTGATGCCTTTGCCTGATTCGCAGAATTATTCGATGCGGTCAAAGCAATCGCACAAAGCTCCTTCAGAGAGTCATTCGTTTTGAGCCATTCACAAAACTCAAAACCATCCATCATCGGCAAGTCAACGTCAGTCACAACTGCCTGAAAATGAGAGTCTTTCTCTAATATTTCAACGGCAGTAACACAGCTGTCACTGGTCACCACAGAGAAGCCTTCTGTTTCCAGGGCCGTCGCCACCAATTGACGGAAGAACATGGAATCATCAACGACTAATACGCGAAAGGATTTCTTATCTTCCACTTTATCAAACCAGTTGGGTGTCGAACGCGTGACATAATACTGAGTATCAATCACATCAATGGCATTTTTGCCAATAATCGCTGTTCCTAAAACACCTGGACGATCTGACTGCATGCGAATCACAAGTTGTTCGTCAATAATGTCTTTGATTTCATTGACCATCAGACCCATCGATCGATTGTTTTCCGAAAAGACGATCACCGGTTGAGGATCAATCTGTTCGCCTCCACCATAACCCACACCTTCCACTGACAGTAAGGGCAATAGATTTTCCCGATACTGAACCACTTGACGACCACTGTTGAGTTCAATACTGTCCAAGGGAAACTCTTCCAACCGGGCAACCAGAGACAATGGCACCGCCATCGTTTCACCTTCACCGGCACCAAACAACAGCATGCTGATCGTGTCTCGATTTGCCCCTGAAGTCGCTTCATCCGCCACAGTCTGGGAATGAGCTGAACTACCGCCACACTGATTGAAGATTCCACCAACATCAAGAATCATCACAACCCGCCCATCTCCCAGGATCGTGGTTCCCTGATACAGACCAATGTTTTTCAACAAACGACCGACCGGCTTAACCACGATTTCTTCGGTATCAAAAATACGAGAGACAATCAAACCAAACTGATCTTCACCTACCTGAACGACGACAATGTTGGTATCGTGCAAGTCGTCATCCTCCGGTGCTTTCTCTTCCAGACCCAGCACCTCGTTCAGATGAACCAGAGGTAGCAACCGATCTCGCAACCGGAAGACCTTCTTATCATGAATCGTTTCGATTTTCTTGCGGTCTTCTGCTGAAAGCCGTACCAGTTCCACAACACCCAACTGAGGTATCGCAAACGGCTGCTCACCGCTTTCCAGTACCAGGGCAGAGACAATCGCCAAAGTTAATGGTATTTTGATTCGGACCATTGTCCCTTTTCCCATTTTGGAAGAGAGATCAACGGTACCACCAATTTTCTCGATCTGGGTTCGAACCACATCCATTCCGACGCCACGTCCGGAAATCGAACTGACTTGTTCTGCCGTTGAAAAACCGGCTTGAAAAATCATTGAAAACACATGACTGTCTGCCACGTTCGCAGCATCTGCTTCTTTGATGAGGCCCTGAGCAATCGCTTTTTTCAAAACGCGTTCACGGCTGATTCCTGCCCCGTCATCCTGAATTTCAATGATAACATGCCCCCCCTCATGGTAGGCATTGAGATGAATCGTTCCTGACTCAGGCTTGCCATTCGCTTTGCGAATATCTGGTGTTTCGATCCCATGGTCTGCAGAGTTTCGGACCATATGGGTCAGAGGGTCTTTGATCGCATCCAGAACAGTCCGATCCAGCTCGGTTTCTGCTCCTGTCATGATCAACTCAATATGTTTATTCGTGACTTGCGATAAATCGCGAACCAGGCGAGGCAGCTTGTTCCATGCATTACCAATTGGCTGCATGCGCGTTTTCATGACCCCTTCCTGCAGGTCGGTAGTCACCCGGTTCAAATGAGTGATTGGGGCGGCATATTTTGATTCTTCATCGCCTCGAGCAAGTTGCAGTAACTGGTTTCTTGTTAATACAAGCTCACCAACGAGATTCATCAGACTGTCAACCACATTCACATTCACACGAATGGACAGGTCAGCCACACTGACTTTGGAGGATTTCGCTGCAGGATCTTCTGCTACCGACGCGGGAACCGCAGGCTCCGCTGGTGCTTCCGGCTTTACCTCAGGAGTCGTTTCCGGACTGGCTGCAACCGGTTCTGCCTGAGCCTCGCTGCTTTCCGTTGGTGGATTGCTATCTGCAACTGCTTCCGCCGGGGTCGCATTTTCGGCAGGAGCTGATTCCCCAGCTGATGCGTCTCCTCCTCCATTGGTTGCAAACTCGGCCAGGTCATCCAACATCGACGTTAAAGTCGAATGATCGGTCTTCGGTTCTTCACCCGTCGCTTCCAGACCTTGTAAAAGCTCTTTGATCTTGTCAATCGCTTCCAGAACCAGAGAAATTGCTCCCGGGGAGACATCCAGCAGCCCCTCGCGCATTTTCCCCAGAACATTTTCTGCAGAATGAGCAACTGCTCCCAGATTCGTCAGCCCGAGAAATCCACATGTCCCTTTTATGGTATGTATGGTACGAAAAATACTGGCAATGAGCTCCGCATTCTGCGGATCTTTCTCCAACTCAACAATTTCTGAGTCAAGTTGGCCTAAATTCTCCCAGCTTTCTGCCAAAAACTCCTGCAGAATGTCGTCCATCAGCCCGTCCTGGTGATAAGGGAACGAAATATGAAATGTAAAGACTTGGGGGAAGAGACTATAAGTCACTTATAAGAAAGACGTTATCAACAACCACTTATATGTGATCTGTCAATACATTCCCCCTAATTGTAAGCATTCTCCCCTGAGTCACTATCGTCATTTCTGTCGGACCCGCTTGAGGGTGTGTTACCCTTAGATCTGGAAGGGAGGGGAATCCTCTTGATAAATTTTGTAACTTAAGTAACAGGTGACCACTTAGGTGTTCTCTCCAAATCACAAGTCAACCACAGGAAGTCCCAGGAACGATCAATCGAACTTCGACATAATTAAGAACATTCAATTATTAAGAAGTCAAAGGAGACTCTGCGTTCGGTTGTGTGGCTGTCCTGAGGCGATTACAATCCACCCCGATTGAAAGCTCAGCGGCAGCAGCAACCAGATCCCCAAGGAATTGTTTTCCATCGCAACTGCCGTTAACGATAAACATCTATTTTTATTTGAACTAAGGAGTTAGTCTCGTGCCCGTAAAGGTTGGTATCAATGGTTTTGGACGCATTGGTCGTATTACATTCAGAGCGCTTGCCGCGCGTCCGGATGAATTTGAGGTAGTTGCCATCAACGACTTGGGTGACCCCAAAAAACTGGCATTGCTCTTAAAATATGACAGTGTTCAGGGTCGCTTTCCCGGAACAGTTGACGTTGACGGGAGTGACCTGATTGTCGATGGGAAAAAAGTTCGCGTCTGTGCAGAGCGCGATCCTCGCGAGCTTCCCTGGAAAGAACTGGGAGTGGAAGTCGCTTTGGAATCAACTGGCTTCTTTACTAAAAGAGAAGCGGATGGTAACCCCGGTTACGATAGCCACTTGACTGCTGGTGCTCGTAAAGTCGTAATTTCTGCACCCGCCAAAGACACACCGGACATGACGGTTGTTTTCGGCGTCAACGATGACCAGCTGACTGCAGAGCACAAATGTGTTTCGAATGCCAGCTGTACGACAAATTGTCTGGCTCCGATGGCGAAGGTCATTCACGAAAACTTCGGTATTGAGCACGGCCTCATGACGACAGTGCACGCTTACACGAACGACCAGAGAGTCTCCGATCAGCTCCACGCAGATCCGCTTCGGGCACGTGCTGCTGCGATCAATATCATCCCAACTACGACAGGCGCTGCAAAAGCGGTTGGCCTGGTTTTACCAGATCTGAATGGTAAGTTGACTGGATTGAGCCTTCGTGTTCCCGTTCCAGTTGGTAGTATCACCGACTTGGTTGTAAACTTGAGCAAAGATGTCACTGCTGAAGATGTGAACGCCGCAATGAAGGCTGCAGCAGAAGGTCCTCTCAAGGGAATTCTCGAGTACAATACCGATCCGATTGTCTCCAGCGATATCGTTGGAAACACTCATAGCTCAATCTTTGATTCCAGCTGGACCACTGTCATTGGGGGAAATATGCTGAAAGTCTTGAGCTGGTACGATAACGAATATGGTTATTCAAATCGAACTGCTGACATGATTGCCCGTCTGGCGCAACTATAGTCCATAAAAGGGCTTTTAATTATCTAAAAGCTGAATTAGAAACTGAGACTTCAGCCGAGATGGAAACATCTCGGCTGTTTTTCAACCTCACAGACACTATTCATTAGGACATGCATTTTAATTTTCGACTAGACGTTGCTCAACAAGATCGTCAAAATAGCCCGCTTATAATGAAATCGACGTCTCCTCTCACATTTGAAACCCAATGATCTACTCGATCTCATGATTCAAAGAACTTGCTTTTGGCTTTGAATTGTATATTATTCCTGAATTCTATGATAAACCAAAAACTTCAGAGTAAATTGAATACCCCTTTTCCAGTCATTGCCCCGTCGATGCTGAAGTGCGACTTCGGTAATCTTCATCGGGAAGTTGAATTATTGGAGGCGGCTGAAGCCTCGGTCCTTCATTGGGACGTGATGGACGGGCACTTCGTCCCCAATCTCTCCTATGGGGCACTGCTGATCGAACGAGTCAGACCTCTAACGAAAATGTTCTTCGACGCCCATTTAATGGTCAGCAATCCGGAAGAGTATATCGATGAGTATATCAAAGCAGGCTGCGATTCAATCACCGTCCATATCGAAGCCGTACCTGATCCTCAAGACATCCTGGATCACATGAATAAATCGGGAGTCGTGCCAGGATTAGCGATCAGCCCCAAAACTCCCGTCGAGATGATTGAACCTTACCTTGAATCCTGTGGCCTGATTCTGGTGATGAGTGTCGAACCAGGATTTGGCGGCCAGTCATTTATGGAATCAAGCTTACCCAAAATCAAACAGCTGAAGACCATGATTGCCAATTCCACCATCCTTTCTGTTGATGGTGGAATTGGCATGGAAACAATCGCTGAAGCAGCCGCTGCTGGTGCAAACTATTTTGTTGTCGGCAGTGCTCTGTTCAGTCAAGCAGATTATTCGATTGCTGTAAACGAGCTGGTTGAAAAGGCCAGAAGCCAGACAGCTTCCTTAACATAAAAGAGATTTGAAACAATGCCCATTGTGGTACTTATCCGTCCTGGTTGCACAGACTTTGATAAAGATGAACGAATTCAGGGAACCCTGGACCTTCCCTTGAACGAAGAAGGGGAATCCCAGGTCAAAGATCTGCTGCCCAAGATCGAGAATTCCGGTATTGAAACAATTATCACTTCCTCTTCAGAACCCGCACGCTCCACAGCCGAACAACTCGGCGAAACCCTCGGCGTACCAGTCAAAGAAAAAGAGGGGCTCAAGAATCTCAACCAGGGGCTTTGGCAGGGGCTGGAATATGAAGAAGTCCGACGTAAATACCCCAAACTACTCAAGCAGTGGTCTGAATCCCCTGAAACGGTCTGCCCTCCGGAAGGGGAACTCGCTTCAGAAGCGGTAAAACGTGTTGAAAAAACACTTCAGAAGTATTTGAAGAAGAAACAAAACTTTGCAATCGTTGCCTCCGAGCCACTGGCCACTATCATTTCCTGCCTACTGCGAAATGAGCAAAAAGAAAAAATTTCGTTTGAGCACAGCGGTCGCTTTTGTCAGAATGAAATGTTTGAAATTCTTGAGTCACCTCCGAAAAAAAGTGATTCAAAACAGGTAAGTTCTGACGATCAATCTGAAAAGAAGGATTCGCAACAAGATCAGGGAAGCCATGACGAAAAATGGCGATTCGAGGAGGCTAAGTGAAATGAGTTCTGCTCCCAAGTCTAATGTTGATTCATGGTTAAGCCATTCTTCCCGCCCCAAACGTGGCGTGCCGGAAGGGCTGTGGCTACGTTGCGTCGAGTGCAATGCAACAGTTTTCCGGAAACAGGTCGAGCAGGGACTGGGACTCTGCCCTGAATGTGATCACCATTTTTATATTTCTGCCCAAACCCGGATTCAACAGTTGTTGGACCCGGATAGTTTTGAGGAATGGTTTCCCGACTTAACAGCGGGAGATCCCCTGGAATTTGCAGACAAAAACAAAACCTATAAAGATCGCCTTATTATTGAACAGAAGAAAACAGGCATGAAAGACGCCTGTGTGGTCGGCCGGGGATATATGCGAGGTCGCCCTCTGGTAGTTGGGATCACTGATTCTTCATTCATCATGGGTAGCATGGGCTCTGTTGTCGGCGAAAAACTGACACGCGCTATTGAGCAGGCCACCGAATTAAAACTCCCGTTGATTATCATCAGCGGCTCTGGAGGAGGTGCCCGGATGCATGAAGGCATTTTCTCCCTGATGCAAATGGGAAAAGTCTCGGCTGCACTGGGACGCTACCATGAAAAAGGAGGCCTGTTTATCTCAGTACTAACCAACCCCACTATGGGGGGGGTGGCTGCCAGTTTCGCTTCTCTAGGGGATATTGTCGTCGCTGAGCCCAAGGCACTCGTCGGCTTCGCGGGACCACGCGTCGTGCAGGCAACTGTCAAAATGACTCTCCCTGATGGGTTCCAAACCAGCGAATTCCTGCTGGAACATGGGTTTGTCGATCGAATTATTCCCAGGCCCAAATTGCGATCAGAATTAGCACGCCTGATTGACTACTGCGTGTGACCTCCCCGAGAGTTTATTGATTTGACAATAGATGGTTTCACTGCTCATCCATCCCGGTGAAGTTTCGCCTGCAGAATCAAAAGCTTTGGGTAGTAACGCTTTGCGTATCTCCGTTAAGACAATTATACTATCGAGAGTGGGCTGGTTACTTTTCTACTAAGCGGAGAATTCGGATTTGCTCTGAATTCGCCCTTTGCTTTCTGGTGAATGCATGAACTTTCTAAAGCGTCTCTTTTCAAAACAGTCCCGCATTCCTCGCGTGAATATCAAACAACGTTTTGAGCTGATCGGACGCGTTGGCCAGGGAAGCATGTCCAAGGTCTGGCGCGCCCGCGACTACAATACCGGCAAAATTGTGGCCCTCAAAGTGCTCCACAAAGAAAAAACAGAGGAACTGGAAGCACGTTTTGTTGGACTCAACAAGCCCAAAGAAGGCGAAATTGCAGTTCAGTTTCACCATCCACATATTGTCAAAACCTTTGAGCATGGCATCACAACTGACAATGAACAGTTTCTCGTGATGGAATTCATTGAAGGCTACAGCCTCAGCTATCTGGTCGAAGCGCAAAATGAGGACATGCGGACGAATTGCCTTAAGTACATGATCCAACTGGGAGAGGCAATCAACTATTTCCATCAGGAAAACTGGATTCATCGTGATATCTGCCCGCGCAATATTATGGTCGATAATGCGCACCAATTGAAGCTGATCGACTTCGGTCTGGTGGTCCCGAATACAGCTGCCTTTCTGCAACCGGGCAACCGAACGGGTACAGCCGCGTACATGGCCCCGGAACTGATCAAACGCCAGAAAACCAGCCAGAAGATCGACATCTTCTCTTTTTCTGTGACCTGCTACGAAATGCTCAGTAAACGATTACCATGGGAAGCAGCCGAAACTCTTGATGCTGTCCTGCAACACATTAATACGCCACCTGAAAATATTCAAAACCTGCTCCCTGATCTGAATCCCCAGGTAGCTGAAGCAATCATGAAAGGTCTGGAGCTTTACCCCCAGGATCGCTGGCAGACCATGAAAGCAATGCTCGAGCCTCTCAAGCAGGCCTATCAGTCGAGCCACGAGCATCTAAAAGAATCAAAAGCAAAACCCAGTGCGACACCGTCGGCAAAACCGCAGACAGCGACATCAAAATCAACCACTTCGCCTCCCAGAAAAAAAAAGGCTGGCGACCAGACCACTTCTCAGACAAAACGTTCCCCGCATGCGGAAAAACGAATTAAAAAAAACGATGCTCAAGACGCTCCCCTAAAAAACGATCGTCCTTCACCGAAAAAACCAAAACCAAAACGCAAGAAACCAGATGAGAATTCCTGAATTCAACTCATCTAAAATGATTCATCTTTCGATGATATAGATTTCGTCTTCGTTTCATCTTTCGACAAATGACCAGGTTTCATGTCCCTTTCTACTAGTCCGAATCAGTCGAGCCACCTGTCTTCACTCAACCCTGCTCAGCGTGAAGCAGCCACGACTCTCAAAGGCCCGCTTCTGGTCTTAGCAGGTGCTGGTACAGGCAAAACAAGAGTGATTACCTATCGCATGGTCGAACTCATTCGACAAGGTGTCCCCCCAAATAAAATCCTGTCTGTGACATTCACGAACAAAGCAGCCAAGGAGATGCAGGCGCGAATGAATCAATTACTGGGAAAACGGTTGCCTGCAAAGCCGTTTATCTCAACCTTTCACTCCCTCTGCGTACGAGTCCTGCGGGAAGAGATCTCAGCGCTGGGATATCCCGAGAAATTTGTCATTTATGACCGAGGCGACCAGGAATCGGCAGCGCGCTCTGCACTCCGCGACATACGAGTGAACGACAAAAGCCTGAGGCCCGGCGATCTATTAAATCGGATCAGTAACTGGAAAATGGCTAATGTGACTCCGGAACAGGCGACCAATCATACGGAAAACGATTTTGACTTCCTTGCTGCAATGGCGTATCGAAAATACCAGACTAAGTTACGCTCCAGCGGCGCGGTCGATTTCGATGACCTGTTAATGCTGACCAACGAGCTGTTTTCTCTTTCCCCCGAGGCACTGGAACGTACCCAAAGCAAATTCGACTATATCCAGATTGACGAATATCAAGACACAAACCTCTCGCAGTTCAACCTGATTCGCGCACTGGTGAAACCACACCAGAACCTTTGTGTGGTAGGTGATGACGATCAATCCATTTATGGTTGGCGCGGCGCTGAAGTAAAGCATATCCTCGGGTTTCAACAACAATTCCCTGGCGCCAAAGTCGTTCGGCTTGAAAGTAACTACCGTTGCACAGATAAAATTATTGACCTGGCTAACCGCCTCGTGGCTCACAATCGCGATCGACACAAAAAAAAATTGATCGCCCATAAGAAAATGGGGTCCCCTGTTCGATTCCTGGAACTGGAAGATGAATTAACCGAAGCAGAAAAAATCATCGGTGAAATCAGATACCTTCACGAAGCACAAGAGATTCCCTTGCGAGATTTTGCGATTCTGTTCCGGACCAATGAACAACCGCGCGTCTTTGAAACGGAATTACGTCGCACGAATGTACGCTACCAACTCATCGGCAGTCAGTCATTTTTTGATCGCCGTGAAATCCGTGATTTGCTGGCCTATCTTAAAACGCTGGCATTTCCTCACGATGAGCTGTCCATGCTGCGAATTATCAATACTCCGACTCGGGGAATTGGAAATAGCACCATCGAAAAGCTGGTGAATCAGTCAGTCAAAGCAGGGGACCGCTTCTGGGAAACGGTATCTTCGGCACAAAACACAAACGAATTGAGCGCTCGCGCCAGTACGGCTCTCAACTCGTTTCACGATTTAGTCAAACGCTATCGCACGCGGCTCGAACAGTCTCCTCATGATCTCGCTCGGATCATGCATGACCTGATCAAAGAGATCGACTACGAAGCAGAAATCAAAAAACAATATAAAACGTCAGAACAACAACAGTCCCGTATCGTGGTCCTTGAGCAATTCATTGAATCCATTAATGAATACTGTAAACGCTCCAACAATCCCACCCCCATCGGTTTTCTGGAAGAAACCGCGCTCGGAGATCGGGATGACTTAAACGAAAAAGAAGATCAACTGGCACAAGACGCCGTCAAGCTAATGACGTTGCACAGCGCCAAAGGACTGGAATTCGCACGAGTCTATTTAGTCGGCATGGAGGAAGGCCTGTTACCGCATAAACGTTCGGTAGAGGGCACGGACTCAGAAATTGCGGAAGAACGACGAATTGCCTATGTCGGTATTACCAGAGCACAGGATTACCTGACATTAAGCCGTGCAGCCACACGCACAAAATGGGGAAAGAAACAGCCCACACTCCCATCTCGTTTCCTGTTTGAAATGCGAAACACCGACGAAGAGTAAACTTTCTCCGCGTCTGCTATTCGTCATTCTCCTCACCAGCACGCTTACACTTCATTAACTGCTGATTATAGTACCCAATGGTTTCCTTGCGGTTCAGCATGCCCAGCAGAATCCCGGAATCATGCTCATCAACCACTGGTAAGACCTCAACATTGATCGAAGTAAAACGTTGCATCACCGTATTCAAATCGTCATCCGGACTCACTTTGACGAAATCAGAACGCATAATATCGCGTGCCACAGCCAGCTTCCAGATGGTCTCATCATACAGATATGCCCGCACGTCATCTTCTGAAAAAATACCGACAATTCTTTCATTGTCATCAACAACGGGAAAATAGTGCTGCTGAGTTCCCGCCAGCGAATGCACAATTTCATCCAATGATTTCGATTCATGGATCAGTTGAATTTTTCGTTCCGGATCAAAGACATCAGAAACCCGACTGCCTTCAAGGACATCCACCAGAAAGTCCCCACGATGCGCGGGTGATTCCAGACGACTGGGATATTGTTTCTGATATAAGTGCACTCTCTGACACAGTACAAAGCAGAGAGTTGAGGCCAACATCGTCGGCAGCAGCAATGAATAATTTCCCGTAATTTCAGAAACCATAATAATCGTCGAAATCGGCGCGTGGGCGGCTCCGGCAAAAAAACCAGCCATGCCCACCAATCCAAATGCCTCCGGTTGTGTCACCAGGTCAGGCCAAAGCTGCTGTAATAAGCGACCAGTCGCGGTACCTACACAGCCTCCTATCACCATTGACGGTCCAAAGACCCCACCAGAACCACCAGAGCCAATTGTAAATGAAGTCGTAAAGACTTTGACAAAAGCGATTGTGAGCAGTAGAGGAATACTGAGACCAGCCGCCGAAGTCAACGCTTCCTGCAGAACTCCATAACCGGTTGACAGGACTGATAATGCACGCACATCTTGTTCAAAATAATAATACATGCCGATACCAACCAGTCCCGTCAGAAAAGCACCAATGGCTGGCCTGAACATCGGCTTGACCGGCAATGACTTAAACACGCGGTTGGTACCATAAAATGTCTTCACATAAAAGATGGCAGCCAGACTGAGCACGATTGACAAAATCGTGTAAGGAATCAATTCTCCATGCGAATCGACCGTATGATGCAGGCTATCTCCAAACAAAGGCATAAATCGCAGGTGCTGAGGCAGTGAAAGACAATAAACGGAATAAGCGATAATCGAAGACATCGCCGCCGGTACAATCACATCCGATTCAAAGTCAGCATTGCTGTAGAGAATCTCCGCTGCGAATAAGGCACCTGCCAGCGGGGCACGAAAGATCCCCCCAATTCCAGCTCCCACACCGGCAGCAAGCATGATTCTTCGATCCCGGGCCGAAAGTTTTAACGTACTCGCTACCCAGGAACCAAATCCGGCACCAATCTGCGCAATCGGACCTTCACGACCACCGGAACCTCCTGTCCCTAAAGTCAGAGCAGAGGCAATGGTTTTAATAAGGGGAACGCGCGGCTGAATGATCCCACGCTTATTATGAAATGCGTCAATGGCCGCATCGGTCCCATGACCTTCGGCTTCAGGTGCGAAGTTATAGACAATCAGCCCTGAAGCCAGCCCCCCGGCAGTAATCACCACCAACATCACCCACGGGGAAAAGCTGGTCACCTTGGTTGAGTCTTCATAGATGGAATGCTCACCTACGGTTTGCGGGTGATCAAAACCAGCTATTGAAACCAGCGTATTGTGCTGAACCACTTGTGTTAACACATCAAATACAATAGCGCCTAAGCCAGCGACGACGCCTATCAACAGGGACAGTACGAACCATTTACCATTCGTTTTTAGATCGAATGATGTGAGAAACTGACCAAATGTTTTAAAATAAGCCATCGTTAAAGGTAACAATCTGGAAGGTGATTAGAAAATCTCCTGTATGTCAGAAGACCGAATTTCATTCTGCGCGTTTGACGATCCTCGGTGGCAACTCTCGCTGTTGCTTTATCAAACTCACTCGGACAAATTTGAGCGTGAAGACTTGGAAGGACTACCGGAGTTTGTCATACTTTCATTGGTTTTAACCGATTTGCGTCTCCTTTTCGATGTCTATTAATTGAGTCAGTGTGGAAAATTCCCAGTTTTATTTAGGTGTCGAGACGTCCGGACATTCTGGGTCCGTCGCAATTCATGGTCCCCAGCACCAGATTGTGCAAGTTGATTTACAACAACAGGGGAGGAAGCATGCACAAACCCTGGTTGCCGAAGTCAAAAAACTGCTGGATCAGCTCGATTTATCCCCCAGCCAAATCACCGGGATTGGCGTCAGCCGTGGTCCGGGCAGCTTCACCGGACTGAGAATCGGCACTACATTCGCCAAAACATTCGGCTACGTTACAGGCTGTCCGGTATTGGGAATAGACTCATTTGAGGCGATTGCCCTCAACTGTCCACCAGAGATTCAAGAAACTTATGTGATTTCCAATGCCCAACGGGGTGACCTGTTTGTCGGCAAATACACCAGAATTTCAGATAGTCAGTGGCAACAAATATCGGAAATCGGCTTGTGTGAAATAGATGATTTTTGTCGCTTACTGAACCCGGGCGAGACAATTTCCGGCCCTGGAGTTACGCTGCTAGATGCATCTTCCTTCAGTGACGTCCGTCTTCTGGAACCGGAATATCGCTTACCTGAAGCAGCGAAGATCTCCCTGATTACAGCAAGAATCCTTCAAAACTGTCTACCCAAGCAACATGAAATACTTTCGGAAACCTGGAATCTGACTCCCTTTTATTTACGGAAAAGTGCTGCCGAAGAAAAATGGGACGCACAGCAGAAGGACCAGACAGATTGATCCAGAAACATTTCCAGTCAGGCTGATGCTGTCTTGAGCCGCGAGAGGGCAGATCAATTCGGAATGCTGGATTTGTTTTTTTCTCGAAACAATTCCAAGAAGACACTCTCACCCGGAATCCCGCTTGGCTATAATACGGGTCTGGTAAATATTCGATTTCAGACTCCTGCGTTTATGAACTGCTGCGACAAATTCAAAAGAGTCCTGTTATTCGTCGTCGTTCGTCAGATTTTCACTTTTCCATTGTTCAGACTGGAGTTGAATTATGGCTCTTTATGAGATTGAAACAAACGCACATATCATGGTGGGCTGGGCTAATACTCAAGAGGAAGCAGAGCATGCTGCTCAAGAGAATTACCCTGAGGATGAAATCCTGAGAGTCACACGTCGTCCGCGCGACATGTGGGTCATTTCAAAACGTCTGCTGGGCATCGAAGGGCATACCGAACCCTGCGATATGGCACGCGAATGTCTGTTTAAGGCATCCGGCGACAAAGTACACGCGATCCGGCTTTATATGCGCGATACCGGTGCCGACTTACACGAGGCCCAGCTCGCAATCGAAACCAATATGTCAGTCGGCTGGTAATCAAAAGCAAGACCACATCAGACCAAGAACATAGCACAAACAGAACGACTTCTATCCGATGATCATACAGGGAACGCTCGTCAGTTCTTCAGGCACATTCAAAAGCCAGATTCGAGTCGACGGTAATTATATTGTCGAAGTAGGCCCCAACCTGGGCCAGGCAGATATCACATTTTCTGATGATTGCCTGATCTTCGCTGGCATGGGTGATATTCATATCCATGCCCGCGATGATGTCAGTGAGTCCCAAACCTACAAAGAAGATTTCTGTACCGCAGGTGCAGCTGCCATCAACGGAGGAGTCGTCCACGTCGCTGACATGCCGAACAATCCGGTCCCGCCCATCACAGATGAAAGCTACCACGAAAAAGCCCGGCATCTGGCAAAACGCAACCCACCAATTCATTTCACGCTGTATGCGGGCATCGGGCCGGGAACTCGACCACTTTCATTCGCAGTCCCTTATAAAGCATACATGGGCCCCAGTGTGGGAGACCTGTTTTTCAAAACACTGGAGCAACTTGACGAAACGCTCTCCCACTATCGTGGTTGCAATGTCAGTTTCCACTGTGAAGATCCAATTCTGTTGGATGAACACGCTAATGCAGCCACACATGAGGCAAAAAGGCCAGCAGAGTGCGAGATCTCAGCAACGCGTTTTGCTCTGCAGATGATCGAGAAGTACGATCTCAAAGGCAAGCTATGCCATTATTCGGTAGGGGAAGGTTTGCCACTCATTCGGGAAGCCAGAAGCCGCGGAGTGAGAGTTACTTGTGAAGTTACTCCGCACCATCTCTACTTTGACCAGAGCGATCTGACCGATGAAAACCGTGGAAAAATGCAAATGAATCCGCCTTTACGCACGATCTCAGATCGTCAAGCCATGCTGGCGGCACTGCGCGAGGGCACACTCGATTATCTTGCAACCGACCATGCCCCACACACGCTGGAAGAAAACGAGCAGGGAATTTCAGGCCAACCACACCTGGATACATTTGGCGCTTTTGTCACCTGGTTAATTCTGGATCAAAAATTCACTCCGGAGCAGGCAGCTCTGTTTTGCTCGGAAAACCCAGGCGATTTTGTAAATCCATACACATCCCCAAAGAAATTCGGCAAGATCGAACCTGGCTATACCGCCAGCTTGACGGTTCTCAACCTGAACCAGCCTGTGACAATCAAACGGGAAGACCTGAAAACGAAATGCGGCTGGTCCCCCTTTGAAGGGATTACATTCCCGGGTTCAGTAGAAGCGGTATTCATTGAAGGTCGCAAGGTCCGCTGAGCATCTCAGCAATGCTTTCCGGCAGTCACCACGAAGTACCATCACCAAAGCAGCAGGTAAATTTTGCCTTCACTATACCAAAGGAAAAAAGCGGGGGCCGATCATTTGATCCACCCCCGCTTCGATGATTCTATGTTGAATCGTTTTTAGACTTGCAGTCAAATCAGTCTCTTAACTGCTGACACTCGCCTGTTTCTCACTTTGCTGAGTGGCACGAGCCGTTGCACTTCCGGGACGATTCATCAACCAGATCAGAACCGGGCTGGCAATAAAGATCGAACTGTAAGTACCAACAAACACACCAAGCACCAGACAGTAAGCAAACCCATGAATTCCCTCACCCCCGATAGCATACAGGATCAAGACTACAATCAGAGTCGTGATCGATGTCAGCAAGGTTCGTGAAAGTGTCTGATTCAAACTCTCATTGACCATCGTAGAAGTCAGGGCAGGGTTTTTGCCACGCACTTCGCGAATTCGGTCGAAGACAACAATCGTGTCATTCAAAGAATAACCGACAATTGTCAGGAAGGCTGCGATCATCGGCAGGTTGATCTTAAAGTCATTCAGCCCCAGCACAGGTCCCAAAGCGGTATTGCTTAAGTAGGCGCCCAAAGCAACCAGACCTAACACCACAAGTACGTCGTGAACCAGGGCAGCAACGGCTGCCAGACCAAAGGTAATTCTCTGGAATCGGAACCAGACGTAAGCCACAATCGCGATTAAACTGATCAACATGGCCATCAAGGCAGATTCCTGCATTTCACTGGCGACCGAACTATCGAAGCTGTTGACTTCGTCCAGAATTGCCGTTGTTGCCATAACCTCTTGCATATCCGTGAGTGCCGTTTTCAGATCATCCGCCAGCAAATCCGGACCAGCCTGGGCATTCATCTTTTTAAACCGTTTCACTTCTGCAGCCGCATCTTCGCCCTTTTCATCAGAGATTCCCGTCAACCGAATTTCAGGAACACGTTCGTATTTTGGTGTTCCATCTGTATTTTCGATCGCGGCAACGGCTTCTTTGAGATAATTATCGATAGTGGAAGGCTTGACTTCACCACTGAAGGTCAACTCGACTTCCGTACCAGCCGGAGTATTTTCACTCCCTTCCAACTGCTTGACCTCACCGAAACTCATTGTTACTTTTCGCAGATTATGATCTGCATCATCAAAAGCATTATTCAGATTCTTACGAATCGTCTTTGTTGCTTCCGCTTTGCCTTCTCCTGCATCAGCGTCATTCATTGTAGTTCGCAGGCGGAAAAATCGCCCTTCAGAGGCAGGATCATTGGAAAGCTGAAGTTGTTCAAGAGTTAAACTATTCCCGAATTCAGCCTGCAGCAGTCCACGAATGTCATCGATGTTCTGCTTTTCTTCGAATTCGAATGTCACCATCGTTCCACCGGTGAAATCAATATCCAGATTATCTTCACCACGTGTAATGACAACACCCATTCCGATCACAATCAGTGCAATCGAGAATACAGCAGCAAGCGATTTTTTGCCGATGAAATCGATGCTGGTACTGCCGACGATACTCATCATTTTCAGGTCGCTGATCCAGCGTTTCCGTTCGAAAATATCAAAAATGATACGTCCGACATACAATGCGGTAAACATACTCATCACAATCCCGATAAAGAGCGTGACAGCAAACCCACGTACCTGATCGGTCCCGATAATATATAACACAACGGCGACAATCAGTGTTGTCAGGTTGGCGTCGACAATCGTCGTGAAGGCTCGTGAAAAGCCGTTGTTAATAGCCATCCTTAAACTGGAGCCACGCGCTTTCTCTTCCCGAATTCGTTCGAAAATCAGCACATTCGCATCTACGGCCATACCAATGGTTAATACCAAACCGGCCAAACCAGGCAGGGTAAATGTCGCATTAATAAACGACATCGTTCCCATCACCAGCAATAAGTTCAATGTCAAACAGATATTGGCAACCAGGCCGGAAAAACGATAGTAAATCAGCATGAACAGAATGACGGCGATCGCCGCAATGATGATCGCCCGCTTTCCTTTTTCCTGAACATCACTTCCCAGCAGAGGGCTGATAGAGAATTCAGAAACGGGCTCTGGTTTCAAGGGAACTTCTAATGCTCCGGCATTCAATACATTTAACAGGTTAGAAATCTCTTTCTGTGTAAACCGTCCTGTAATTTGTCCCTCGGTACTAATGGTCGTAATTAAACGTGGTGCGGAATGAACTTTGCCATCCAGTAAGACAGCCAAGTGCCGATGAAAGCCGTCTTTACTGGGTCGGTTTTTCGATGTGAGCTGACTGAACAGTGTTCCGCCACGAGCGTTAAAGGTAAAAGCTACAGCAGGAGAGCCGTTCTGGTCTGTTGACTGTCGGGCACGTACCAGGTATTTCCCGGTCACGCGTCGCTCTGGATTCGGTTCAATAATCACCAGAACCTCTTCACCCTGGGTTCCGTCTTCGCGTGTGAAAGGGCGTGATACCATTTGGTCATCGGTATAAGATTCATCGCCATTCACTTCACGCCAACTGGCAATGACACGACCTTCGCCGTCCCGAATATCTTTCCCCGGGCTCTCCAAAGCACGATTAACAATTGTAGCATGATCGCGGCGATTCGCTACAATATCAAATTCCAGACTTCCCAATCGGGTAATTAAAGACTTGATGCGTTGAACATCATCACTGTCTGCTCCGGGAACGATGACTTCGATCCGGTTTTGTCCGACTTTACGAACGGTGACTTCTTCCGTTCCGGAAGGATTGATTCGGCGGCCAATTGCTCCGACCATCTGATCCATCACTTCGTTGGAAAGCTCTTTTTCACTTCGGCCTTCATCCACTTCGAATACCATGTTCGAACCACCGGCCAGGTCAATCCCGAGACGAATGGCATTGCGCCAGTCGTGCCCATTGGCAATCTGCCAGGCAAAGGGGGTCGAGGCAATCATGGCAGTGAATAACACCAGACCAATTTTGCGTGAAAAGTCCTTGAGCTTGAGAGCCCGAGCAATCAGGCCTCCTAGAAGGAACGGCAATACAAATACGACAAAAAGAACGAGTAAGATACCCCACCCGGATACTTGTGATGTCGTCTTTTCAGTCACTTCTGCGGCGAGCAACGTTGCTGAGTGGAAATCAATCCCTGTCATTCAATTAGTCCCAATACTATTCTGTTTGTATGGGCCGATTCATTCGGCAATGAAGATTTAAACTGACACATTGGTGCCAGATACTGATTCTCAAAGAATTTTTAGAAACTAGCTGGTCGATTCTTTGGTTTCTACCTGATAGAGCCCCTGAATGGCACTCCGTCGCATTTTAATTCGCGTGTTATCATCGATTTTCAAAGTCACTTCCTGCTCTTTTTCCGAGATATTCGCAATCGTGCCAATGATTCCGCCGATGGTCACGACGCGATCATTTTTTTTGAGTTCGCCAAGCGCTTTCTCACGACGCGCCCGTTCTTTTTGCTGGGGGCGAAACATGATAAAATAAAAGAAAATGACGATCGCAATGATCGGCAGAAATTGAAAAATCGGTGAAGGGGCAGGCCCCTCTTTCACAGGTGCTTCTTCAGCAAAGAAATAGATTGTAGTCAATAGAATGTTCATGAAAATCTTTTCCAAGGGCTGTAAAGCCATCCCCTTAAAGTAATAATTTCTAACTACTTAGGAGAACTAGATTCTTGATTACGCGTGCCCGTATATAGAAGCAATTCTACATCGAAAGACTGAGTAAACGAATCTGAATTGGCCCAAACCTAAACAATTTCAGGAGTTATCAAACGATCTTGTAAGCTGTATCTTAGAAAGATGCGTTCCAACGGGCAAGGTGAACCGCCCTAAACTCCTCAACTTGATCGTTGAGGATCGCCTGGCGCAAGTCTCTCAACAATTTTTGATAAAAGGCAATGTTGTGCAGAGAAATCAAAATCGGTCCCAGCATCTCTCTCGACATGAATAAATGCCGTAAATAAGCCCGACTATAGTCCCGTGACCCCGGTGAATCACATTCAGGATCCAGCGGATTCGGATCTCTGGCATGCTTTTGATTACGTAAATTCACGCGGCCTTGACTGGTAAAAGCCATCCCATTTCGCCCATTTCGGGTCGGCATCACACAATCAAACAAGTCAACGCCTCGGATAATTGCTTCGATCAGATCGGAAGGGCGGCCCACGCCCATCAAATACCGGGGTTTCTCTACTGGCAACATGGGAGCTGTAAAGTCCAACGTAGAGTACATATCCTCAGGCTTTTCCCCCACACTCAAACCACCTATCGCGTATCCCGGAAATTCCAGAGGCAGCAAGCCCTTTGCAGAGCGTTCGCGCATCTTTTGATCAGTTCCTCCCTGAACGATCCCAAACAGCGCCTGATCATCCCGTTTCTGGGCGTCCCGGCAGCGAGCCGCCCAGTTGGTGGTCCGATCAACGGCATCCTTCATTTTTTCCAGTGGCACATCATGCGGCGGACACTCATCCAGACACATTATGCAATCCGCCCCTAGTTGCTCCTGAATCTTCACTGCCTTTTCGGGGGACAATTCAAATAAACTGCCATCGATATGAGAACGAAATACAACCTGTTCGTCATCCATCTTAGTCAACTGTGCCAGACTGAAGACCTGAAAACCACCGCTGTCGGTCAGAATCGGCCCGTCCCAGTTCATGAATCTGTGCAGCCCGCCCAGCTCTTCGACAATTTCCGCTCCGGGACGAAGCGCCAAATGATAGGTATTTGCTAAAACCTGCTGGGTTCCCACCTGCTTGAGCTGCTCCGGCAGCAACCCTTTCACCGAGGCCAAAGTTCCAACAGGCATAAAAGCAGGGGTCTCCACGATTCCATGCGGCGTATGCCAGCGTCCGACACGTGCTCCGGTTTTAGAATCGGTATGGATCAGTTCAAATTGAAAATGAGACACTTTAACTTTCTCTTCAGAAGAATATTTTGTTTATCGTTATTCAAAAGATGCGGAACCCAGCGATTCAGACATGCTTCAATGCATCGTTGATTATCCCCAGATACCAGAAAGCGATCCGGAAGACAACGAAGATGATAAATGCAGCGACCAGTGCCCAGATCAACCAGCCAAGTACCGCAGCTAATGTCGCCAGACTCCGTTGGGCATCTTCCTGAAAACGCGGGCTCAATCGTTCCAGAGTTTCTGGTACGGTCCCTGAAGTCTCTCCCACATCCACCATATGAATATATTCTTCTGGAAACAGATGCGTTTCCGCTAAGGCCTCGGTAAGGTGCTCCCCATCGTTGACTGCGCCATTGACCTGGGGAATCTCAGCGATAAATGCCCCGTTTCCCGTTGCTTTCAGACTGGCGTCCAGCGAATCAAGAATATTCATACCCGCTTGCTGAGTCAGTGCAAATGCCCAGGAAAACCGGGCAATCGCAAACGATCGCATACAGCCGCCAATAACAGGGATTCTCAGAAACAGACGGTGAAAATAGCGTTTCCCGCCGAACAAGCGATCCACTAACTGATAGGTAACAAACAACACAAAAATCGAACCAAACGTACACGTCAGCCAGATCATCGCACCACTCGGCCCGGAAAGCCCCAGCCCCAACACATCAATCGGCTGCCCGCCCTGTCCGCTGGCGATCAGGCCCAAAACAAGGATCATCAAAGCGATCACCAGAATCGCCACAATAAACTGAAAGACAGGCCAGGCTATGAGCCGCACAAAGTTTTTCCGCATTTGCATGAGATGCTCATAGTGATCTGCCAGCGCCTTCAGGACTTCGGGCAAACCACCACTTTGTTCTGCCACACTGATCATATTTACCAGCAGTTCAGGATAGAACGATCCCTGTTTGCGCATGGCTGAAGTGACATCATTCCCGGATTTTAATTCGACGGTGATCTCTCGCACGGATTGCTGCATGCGATGATCCCCCATCTTTTTCCCGGCTAACTGAAATGCTTTGGTAATCGAAACTCCCGATTCCAGCATCGTGCTCAATGATCGGCAAAACAGCGATAATGATTTCAGTGAAGCGCGTGCTCTAAACATGAAAACAACTTTCAGGGATTCGTTAAGAAACAGACAGAATGTCGAAGAAAATCTTGAGATACTGTTCATTATTGCGAATTACGGTATATCTGAGAGTGACAATCTCTTCCACATTGCGAAAAAAAAGAAAATTTGTCAGAGTGAACCCTCGGTAGACCGGATTTGTTTAGTTTTATCGATCTTTGGAAAGATGCTTGATGGATTTTTTGCAATTGGCTGGAAAACGGATTCTGATTTTTGGAGTCGCCAACCGAAAAAGTGTTGCCTACCAGAGCGGCAAGGTGCTGGAAGAAGCAGGGGCGGAAGTCATTTATGTCGTTCGTTCGGAAGCACGCCGCGATTCATTAGCCAAGCTGTTAAAACACGCCCCGATTTTTATCTGCGATGTAGAACATCAGCAGGAAATTGACCAGTTAGCTGTAGATATCAGTCAACAATACGACACGATTCATGGCTTGGTGCATTCGATCGCTTTTGCTGACTATTCCGCGGGCTGGCTTCCGTTCCATCAAACGCCGCGTGCTGCATTCCTGCAGGCAGTCGATATTTCCTGCTTCTCATTGACGGCACTATCAAATGCATTCAGCAAACTTCTTGATCCAGAGCAGGGGAGTGTGGTCACGATTTCCATCTCCACCACCCGCATGGCAGCCGAAAACTATGGCTATATGGCTCCCGTGAAAGCCGCGCTGGACTCCTCGGTCTGCTTTCTTGCCAAATCGTTTTCCAACTTCTCTAAAGTCCGGTTTAATGCCGTCTGTCCCGGCCTGCTGAAAACGTCTGCCTCTGCCGGCATCCCCGGATATGTTGACAGCTACCTGTTTGCAGAAAAGGCGACGCTTCGCAAGGAAGCGGTCCAGACCAGGGAAGTCGCTGATACTGTCGCATTTTTACTCAGCCCCCGCTCATCGGGCATCAACTCTCAGGGAATTGTCATTGATGCGGGAATGGGAACTAATTATTTCGACAAAGAAATCGTATCAGAGCAAACATAGTCCTGGAAAAGAAAAAGCCGACTGAAACACATCCCGTCGGCTTTTCTTGTTCACATCACTGGCAGACCTGTCGAGCCACAGTAATGTTTTCAATGATTCGTTTTTGAGTTAAGGCTTCTTTTTCCCTTTACCACCTTTAGTACCTTTTCCAGCTCCCTTCTTGACGCGATTCTTCATCATTTCTGCTCTGGCAGCTTTACGCTCTTCTTCATTCAGCTTGCCATCACCGTCTTTATCAAACTTCTTAATCATTTCTTCCCGGTTAAATCCAGGACGGCGCCCCTGGCCCAAAGTCTTGCGTGCTTCCTGGCGTTCCGCTTCGCTTAACTTTCCGTCGCCATCTTTGTCAAACTTTTTGATCATTTCTTCGCGGCTCATCCGAGGTCCCCGCTGACCCATTTTTGCTCTCGCAGCTTGAGCCGCTTTTCGTTCGGTTTCGTCTAACTTCCCGTCGCCATTCTTATCGAATTTTTTAAGGAATTCTTCCCGGTTAAAGCCTGGACGGCCTTTCCCACCAGCCCCCTTGGGACCATTTCCTTTGGGTCGTGCTGCTCTTGCTGCTGCACGCTCCGATTCACTCAACTTACCATCTCCGTCTTTATCAAACTTCTTGAGAATTTCTTCACGATTCGGCCGTTGTCCTTTTTTCCCCTCCTCAGCCTGGGTGACTGAATTTCCAGAAAAAACAGCCGCTCCCAATACAAATGCTGATACTCCTAACAGGCTTACTTTCATCAAGACTACTCCTCATGCATTAAAAAAGAACAGGAACTTATTCCTGCAACTGATTGACTTCACACTAAATCTAACTCATCCGGAAATATTTGGTTTCGCGTTTTCTCAAAAAATTAAACCTGGTGCGCTATTTTCCAACACGAAATTCCTGTGAAGGGAGCTCCCAATCACAATATTCGCTGTTCAAGCTGATCTTGCTTCAATTCCGCCTCTAAGATTATGATGCGTCACCAGTTGGCTCCGCCTGTTCAAATAAACCCTGATCCCTGGACAACAAACAATTCCGATGAGTTCGCAGCATACCTTATCTCAATTGAATCAGATTGAAGCCAAACGGATTTGTCTCATTAAACCCAGTGCACTGGGTGATGTCGTGCAGACGCTCCCCATCCTGCCAGTCCTTCGAGAACGCTTTCCAGACTCTGAAATCTCGTGGATCATTCGAGACAGCTTTGCCAATCTTCTGGAAGGGCACCCACACATCAACCACATCATTCCATTCAGTCGACGCTCTTCTGCGCGGTACTGGTGGAATTTTCTGAAAGATTTGAATCAGCGAAAATTCGATCTTGTTCTTGATCTGCAAGGATTACTCAGAACCGGCATCATGACAACGGCAACACGTGCCCCATGGCGAATCGGCATTGAAGCCGCACGTGAAGGGTCGCATCTGGCGTACAACTTGACCATTCCTGATACCGGGCGACTGGTCCCCGCCTATTTGAAATATTGGCGCGTCGCAGATGCCCTGGGACTGGGAGAAACTCAAAGACAAACTGATATCGCTCTAAGTAAAGAAGATATGAACTGGGCAAAAAGCAAACTCACTCCTCAGGAAAACAGGACGCCCACTCTAGCAATTCATGCGGGCGCCCAATGGATTACCAAGCGCTGGCCGCCCGAAAGTTTTGCCGCTGTCGGTGCAAAAGCAATCCGCCACTTCCGCTGCAATATCGTCTTGGTGGGAACCGCGGATGAGCGTCCTTTGACCAATCATATCCAACAATTGTTGCATAAGTTCGTGCCCACGGGCAATGTACTCAATCTGGCTGGTGAAACAACCCTCAAACAGCTGGCCGCAGTGCTCATCGAATCAGACTTTCTACTGACCAATGATTCCGGCCCCATGCATCTTGCTGCAGGGCTGGGAACCCCCGTTACAGGCATCTTCACCTGTACCAGTTCGCTTCGTTCGGGACCTCCAGGAGAGCAGCACGAACTCGTTTCTACCAATGTTGACTGCGCAGCCAGCTACCAGAAACGTTGTCCCAAGCGTGGACCACAAAATTTGTGCTGCATGGAAGAGCTGGAAATCGGCCGCGTCTGGCAAGCTTTATTTCGCCTGATTTCCAGACAAACAACACAGAGAACCGGGAAAGCAGCGTAAGACTGTTTTTAAGGCCGCCGCAATTCATAATAACGGCTCAAGACACGAACACGATATATCTGGAAGGCGGTAATCATCCCCAGAATCGCCAGAACCATCCCATAAATCACGGGATACTGCCACAGCCCGGTTAATTCCGGCCTCACCAACACGAGTACCGCAAATGCAAGCAGGGATAATACAGTCGTGAAATACACGAGCCTCACATAAAAAAACAGTCCTGCGGAAACAATCAGCATCGGGTAACCAATCAATAAAATGCCAATGGGAGAGTCTGCTAGAATTAATAACCCCGTTAACAATGAAACATCGGCAGCCACCCAACAATAGCGCACTTTTTCCTGGTTCCTGAAATGATCCATGCACCACTGAAAAAACAGCGCCAGAATTCCCCACAAGCTAAAGAGGGTCATGATCTTAAGATGATAATTGAAATCGACGCCTTGCGTTGAGTATACCGTCTGAATAACACCCGTTGAGAGCACAATCGCAGACAGACGAGAAACCAAAGCCGGCTGCCTGCGAAACCAGCGTTGAAACGCATGACGAAATCCGGCTGGTTGTGCAAGAACCGGTTCTCCGGCAATAAAACGCTCCAGATCCTCGGCCAGAGCCAAAGCGGACTGATAGCGCAGCTCCGGATCTTTTTCCAGGCATTTGAGACAGATCAGTTCCAATGGATGGGGGATCTCTGGATTGAGCGAATGAGGCAGGGGGGGTTCGCCTTCAATTACGGACACCAGTGACTCTAATGGGCTATTCTGTTTGAACGGTGAAACGCCTGTTAGAAGTTCATACAGAATAATCCCCAGACAAAAGACGTCGCTACGAACCGAAATATCGTCTAACTGTCCCGCTGCCTGTTCAGGCGACATATAGCCGGGCGTTCCCACGATCGTCCCACTTTGTGTGTGTGCATCCTGATGGACTGCATCAAACACTTTCGCCAGACCAAAATCGGTGACATAAGCCATCCCGTTTTCATCAATCAGAATATTTGACGGCTTTAAATCACGATGAATAATTTCTTTAGAATGCAGATACTCAACAGCCTTGGAAACCTGCTGTAATAGAGAGGCCACCTGAATAAAATCAACCTGAGGCGCCTCTGAAAACGTTTGCGGCCCCGAGTTTGCTAATGAGCCGCCAGAAATGTAATCCATCGTGAAATAATGCTGGCCCAGATACTGGCCCACTTCATGGATCGAAACAATATTTGAATGCTGCAATCGCCCCACGGCCTGGGCTTCCAGATAGAACCGACGCACTTCTTCTTCGGATGCAAACTGATTACTTAAGATCGTCTTTAAGGCAACAATCCGGTTAAGGTCTTTCTGACGTGCTTTATAAACCACCCCCATTCCACCCCGGCCGAGTTCTTCCAGCAACTCATAGTTCCCGAATTCAGGAGTCTGCTTAGCCTCAGACTGCTTGAATGGAGTGCCCGGAACCAGCTGTGTGACATCATCTGGTCCCAGAGAACGCGTTTCTTGAGTTGCGTTTTCGGTATCTGGCGCCAATCGTTCCAGTGAATCCAGACAGGCCATCAGATTTTTCAGTTCGGGATTCACTGAGCGTAACCCGTGACAACTTTCCTGGTCGCTATTCTGTAAGTAATCGAGATACTGATTCAAAACTTCGATCACTAACTCTGACTGATCCTCCTGCTTGCCTGTCACCGGTATTCCTGCTCTCTCTGTTTCTGCATGCTGAAAATATTCAGTAGTTCAATTCACTTGATGAATTCACACATGTTGCATCAATTCCTGCAACTGATTTAAGGCTCTCAACCACAGCATCTGAGCTGCGCCCGGGCTCCGATCCATGCGTTCAGCGACTTCTTTAAATGAGAGCCGTTGCAGATTTCGTAACATAATCACTTCCTGATAATCAGCGGGAAGCTGTGCGACTGCCTCTGCCATCAAAATTTCCTGCTCTCGGTTCAACAGAATGCGGCTGGGAGTCTCGGTCTGATCTCTCAAGTCCCAATTAAGAGGCGTTGATGCAGCAGAATTTCCTCCCGCCTGATTGATCGAGAATTCCCGTTTCACATCGCGTTTGGCAGCGCCCTGGTACTTTCTGGCAAAATCCATTGTGTTGTGATTTAAAATCCCCCGAAGCCAACCCAACCACTCAGCTTCTGTCTGGCCTTTGAAATTCTCAAATCCCTGATGCGCTTCCAGTAATGTCTGTTGGACCAGATCTGATGCATCAAACTTAGTACGCATCCAGCCTTCGATTTGAGCGCGGGCGATAATTGAGACATAATTGCGGCATTTTTGCAGCAATTCGTTCTCTGCAGCACGGTCCCCTGATCGGGCTCGTTCTATCAGTGCTTCAAACTGTGATTCAGACATAGTTGCGCCTCGGAGCCGGTCTTATCTGCGAGTTTACTGCGGCGGATCACAAACGAATTCAACTGAAAAAGACAACGACGAACTTCGACCGCTTATCGTTTTTTATATTTGTTGCTAGCCTCTTTGAGTAGCGCCCGCTCCTGTTCAGTCAGACTGGCTTCTCCTTCGCGGCTGATTTTTTCCAGTATCGCATCCACTTTCTCGTCCAACCCAGCCTTGGACATTTTTGCGTCAGGCTCGGAATAGACACGCAGTTTTTTACTCCTGGCTGAGCGGTTTAGTTTAAAACGATTCCACTTCTGTTGAAAGTTTCCCGTCAGATGCCAGCCAAAATACTTATACCCGATACCAAATGCGGCGCCTCCCAGGTGTGCAAAGTGAGCGACACCGTCAGTCTGAGGATTAATAAATCCGAACACATCAACGGCAGCGTAAAGCACAGCCAACCAGCGCAATTCAATCGGCAAGATGAACATCAGCAGTACGGTCATCCGGGGAAAGATCATTGCAGTAAGAAACACGACTGACATGACGCCGCCAGAAGCGCCGATTACTGGATTGGGGCTGATGGCAACATGACAGAGACCACTGATCACGATCCCCACAATATAAAATGCGAGAAACTCCCGTGAACCCAGAATTGGCTCGACCGAACGACCAAACATCCAGAGCACAAACATATTAAAGAAGATATGTCCCAGCGAAGCTGGAGAGTGACAAAAGCCGTAAGTCACGAATCGCCAGATCTGAAAGGAACTGTCCCGGTTTAATGCCAGAAAATTAAGAATCGAGGGAGACGATATCTCCAGTAGAAATACCGCGACATTGGCGATGATCAGATACTTGATGGCCCAACCACCAGAGGGCCTTCTGAAAGAACCGTAACTTCCCCCACCACTTTCATGCCGCAGGTAATCCCGGCTCTCAATCCCCATTGCCAACCTATCCTTGCTTGTCTTTTTGTAATCAGGGGCGTTCTGAGAGTCTACGCCCGCCTTCCATGCGAATCAAAAGCTGCTACTCAAAAACTCATGAACCTGCTGGGGTCTGCTTCGGCAGTTGTTTGGTCAACTTACTGACTTCCTGCACCAGTTCGAGTTGTTTTTGATAGACATTCAACAAATCACGTCGTAAACGATCTGTTTCCTGGAACTCCTGATTGCGCAATTGTTCTTCTTCTTCCAGACCGACAACCAGACCTTTTCGTAACTCGACTGGAAGAATCTCATCCTGTGGTGCATCCTCCGCACCAGTCAATTCCCCCACTCTGGCTTCTAATCGTTCCTGGGCTGACGCCAGCAATCGATTTAAATCCTGAATCCGGTCCTGCTTCCGCTTGAACTGCTGTTCGCGCTCTACCAGATTATCTCTCAATGTTCTAATCGTCGAAATATAGTTGGGTGGGACCAGTGCTCGCAAACGCCAGGTGCCATTCTTCCAATTCGCCACTTCACCTGCTCGAGGTGGATTCACTGCGATCAGTTGCGCGCCATTGGGCTGCAACGCATTCACACGAAAAGCCCCCACATAACTCACACCATTTGGTTTACTCTGATCGGGCTGAAAAGCAAATATAACCGGTTGTGCAGCCGGATCAGCTCCCTGCTGGGCAGCCCCCAATCCCTGGTTACCACCAATATTGACCTGAATTTCACCAGTCTGCTGATTGGCGACTGTGACATTCGCATCCCAATAACGGTCCCAGCCCAGCATCAGCCGGGTTAAATCGCCGCGAAGTGTTTTGTTTTCATCCTCTTTGTTTTCGAGTTCCGTCTCATTTTTTTGGATTTTCGACTTGTTATTTTCAACAGCTTTCAACCAACTGCCACGGACATCCAGCATCTTCGATGTCAGTAGAACAGCGCCTACAGCCACAAGAGCGACTACCCAAGCCAGGACAACTCCAGATTTATGCATCTTCTTTAAACCTTGATAGAATCGAACGAGCGCGTCTGCCTCGTTATCTACTATTTCGTATTAGGTAAACTTAATATCGTTATATTCTACGGGATTACTCAGGTTTGACTTTCAGGCTCTCCTGAGTCAGGAAGCATCGTCGGCAGCCTGTATTATTACATCGTCCCCAAAGGACTTTGAGAACGAAAATAAATCCAGCAGTATCAATTATTCGTGTAGATCCTGAATCAGACAAGCAAGTGTCACTACGAATGTGAATGAATATGAAGCAGGATAATAGTTTAATGATAAGTCCCCCTGTAAATCAGGGTCAAGCAGAAACCGCAATTATACACCTTAAGCTGACGGGATAATCGCTAAAACCGACAAATGTGAATCGAAAAACGGTTCAAATCAATGCCCGGAACAGACGCCCAGCAATAGGGGAACCAGTAAACCAGTCACGATTCTGATTGAAAACCCAAACTTTCTGTCCCTGGATTCCGTGCATTTTCCGGCCAGATAACTTATAAAACATGCAGATTCATTATGGATCTGGAAGAATCGAGTCAATAAATTCGCCTCGAATTTTCTGCTTGAGTCTGACCAAACGCGCATCTCAATTTTGATTGATTCCCCTAGCGCGAACCTTTCTGTAAATTTGTCATCATTAATTATAGTTCATCAAGGGACACGACAATGTCGACGGTCACTGTAAAACGATCTGATCTCAAAGCTGGCGAAGTTTTATGCAGTTATTGCACAGCACGTTGTTGTCGCTATTTTGCCTTGCCAATCGAAACCCCGGAAACCTGGGAGGATTTCGATCATATGCGATGGTATATCATGCACGGCCATTGTGCCATTTTTGTTGATGAAGATACCTGGTTCCTGATGGTGTATGGCGACTGCAAATACCTGCTGCCCGATTACCGTTGTGGTAACTATGAAGATCGCCCCAAGATCTGCCGTTCTTACACAACAGATGACTGTGAATATGACAATGATGGCACTTATGATCGTCTCTTCGAAACTCCGGAACAAATCTGGGAATATGCCCACGCTGTTCTACCACCGAAAAAGAAGAAACGAAAGAAGGCTGAGACAGAAACGGCCACACAAAAACTACCAGTTGTACATATTTAGCACTCTGCTTGAATAACTCCTCACATCTAAAATCTGAAAACAATATAGAGATCACTTTCGATCCAAGCCGGTACCCACTGTGAAAAAAACATTAATTGAGCCACGGACACTCAAAGGATTTCGGGACTATCTGCCTGCAGCCATGATTCCCCGGGAACAACTGATCGAGACTGCTAAGTCAGTCTATCGCAGCTATGGCTTTCGTCCCATCGATACACCCGCACTGGAATACACTGAGATTTTAACCGGAAAAGGGGGAGAAGAGTCGGACAAGCAGATGTTTCGCTTCGAACAAGGTGGTCGTGATGTCGCGATGCGATTTGACCTGACCGTCCCCTTTGCCCGTTTTGCTGCGCAGAACATCAATGAGCTGGGAACTCCGTTTAAACGCTATCACGTCGGAACCGTCTGGCGCGGCGAGCGACCACAAAAAGGACGCTACCGTGAATTCATGCAATGTGACTTCGATACCATCGGCACGACTTCCAACTCAGCTGATATAGAGACGCTGTTTATCATTCACGATCTGATGGTCAAGATTGGTTTTACCGAATTCAAAATCCGCATCAATAACCGCATGATTCTGAATGGACTGCTGGAAATTCTGGAACTGCAGCCTCAATCAGCGAACGTTTTAAGAGCGCTGGATAAACTTCCCAAAATCGGCCCGGAAGCGGTCATCAAAGAAATGCAGGAGCAGGGGGGGCTGACGCAACAACAAGCAGAAAAAATCATCTCGCTGACGACCGTTCAAGGTGCGACATCCGAAATTCTGGATTCTCTAGAACAGCAACTTACCGGAAATGCGTGTGGTGAGCAGGGTGTCCAGTATCTTCGGGAAATCTTCACAGCAACAGAAAGAGCAGGCATTCCCAGCGATCGGGTTGTACTGGACCCTTCGATTGCACGCGGACTCGATTATTATACCGGCACCATTTACGAAACATTTCTGGACCAGTTACCAAACATAGGAAGTGTCTGCTCAGGCGGCCGCTACGATAATCTGGCCGAGCTGTTCACGACGCAACAATTACCGGGCGTCGGCGCCAGCCTGGGACTGGACCGTTTACTGGCAGCAATGCAGGAACTCAACATGCTGCCGGATATCTCGACTCCGGCTCCTATTCTGGTGACTCAAATGGACGCGGCTTATACGCCGGAATACCTCAGACTGGCCCGGGAACTGCGCCTGAACGGATTCAATGTGGAAGTCTATCCTGACACCAAAGCGATCAAAAAACAGTTCAAATATGCTAATCGGCACGGATTCCAGATCGTGATTATCGCAGGAACGGATGAATTTGAAGACCAGGTTTGGCAAGTCAAAGAACTGCAGAAAGGTACTCAAACCGCTGTCAAAGAAGGAGAATTAACCGAATTCGTCCGTGGACTGCTCGAATAACATCTCTTCCTCGAATCCCCACATTCTAACGCTGGATGCCTGAAACCCCGCAGCCACTATAGACATTTACAGTAGAACCCCATACCATTTACATAAGATCAGTTCTCATCTTGTGAATTCATGGGGAGATATTCGGCTCATGGTCATCCGCCGCAACCATTACGACGCCGCGTTTGAAGACTATCTTCGTGCAGCAAAAGCCCCTTATGTGGCAGTTGACGAGAAACGCCGAGCTCTGGCGCAAAACGCCTCCATCAAATCGCTCGACTTTATTGTCTACTCGCAGCAAGGTCCCAACCTGCTGGTGGATGTCAAAGGCAGAACAGAAATCTCTCCCGACCAGCGACAGAGTCGCCGCTGGGAGAACTGGGCTACCATTGAAGATATCCAGGGGCTCCAGCAATGGCAGGAGTTATTCGGGGAAGGCTTCATCTCGGCTTTAGTCTTTGCCTATCAACTCCCGCCGAATTCCATGTCGAACAATCTGGAAACCCTGTTCCCCTACAAAGGGAGCCTGTATGCGTTTTATGTAGTGAAAATCGATGAATACCGTTTGAAAATGCGATCGCGGTCCCACAGCTGGCGAACCGTCTTTCTGCACCAGCAGGATTTTCACGAAATGCGACAACCTGTAGATGCGATCATTCAATGCTGAAATAGAATACAACCATGACACCTGAAATGATCTTCATTGAGGTAGAATCACTATTTTTTCATCCAGGTTTCCATCAGGAATCGGCTTTTCCTGATGCAGTTTGTGAGTCAGGCTGATACAATAAGCCAATTGAAAACTTTTTGTTCTTTCTCTGCTTTTAGATTTAAACGACTATGAAGCGATCTCCAAACATATTCAGAATCTTGACTGGTTTCGTATCAGTTTTCGGAGCATTACTCGTCTCTGTGACCACGTCACTGGCACAAGAGGGCGAACAAAAAAGTGGCTTGGTGCAACAGTCGCAAACTTCAATTTTCGAATACATTCTGGTAGCGGTGTTATTTGGCTTAGCTTTATTTGCCATCTGTCGAACCAGTCATCGTTCCTGAGCACTTTCCTTCTCTCCCTTCCTATGCAACTTTTAAGTTCTAATGCGACCAAAGCTTTCGGTAACTGAGCGTTTTCCCCGCAGGGTCGTGATTACGGGCATCGGTTTAATCACCCCTTATGCAACAAGCCGAGAAGCTTCCTGGCAGAAATTGCTTACCGGGCAATCGGCAACCTGCCTGCTGGATGACTTGTCTCGCCAGTTAAATCGTCCTGTAGCAGGAGGCGTCATCCCAAACAGGCAACTTTCATCGTCCTCTCTGTCGGATCAATTTCCACTTCAACAAGAGCCGTCAATCACATTAGCCTTGAATGCAACCGCAGAAGCAATTCGGGATGCGGGGCTCGATATGAATCAGCTTCCCCGGGAAACAGCAGGCTGCGTCATCGGCTCCAGCAAGGGAGGAATGGCTGGTTTTGCACAAATCTCTGAACTATCGCGGATGAACCAGGAACAGGCTGCTCACGTTCCCTCCATGCTCTGGCATCAATGTTATCCCAGTGCTGCCAGCCACTCTATTGCGGCACAATACAATTTACAAGGTGCTGCACTCTCTCCAGTCTCAGCCTGTGCAACTGGATTTTCCAGTATCATGCGCGCGGCTGATTTAATTCGCGAAGGAGTCTGTGAAACCGTTTTCGCTGGTAGTGCAGATGCGTCTCTGCTGCCGTCTGTCATTGGCTCTTTCCAACGTATGGGAGTTCTGGCGACTGACTTTGAAACTGCCGGCTCAGCCTGCCGTCCCTATGATCGAAAACGCAAAGGATTTGTCGTCGGCGAAGGAGCTGGAATTCTAGTCCTGGAATCGCTGGAACAGGCACTAAAGCGAAACGCGATCCCGTATGCAGAATGGCTAACCGGGAGCCTTGGCTCTGACTCGACTCACTTAATGCAATTTGACCCGACAGCACAAAGCCTGTCCCGCTTGATTACCAATACGCTCAACCGATCTCAGGTCACTCCCGCCGAACTAGATTACATCAATCTGCACGGCACTGGAACCCAGATCAATGATCTCTATGAAACTCGCGCGATCCAAAATTCACTGGGGCCTGATTCAAACAGAGTCCATTGCTCAAGTTTAAAAGGGGGAATGGGACACTTACTCGGAGCAGCTGGAAGTGTGGAACTCGGTTTTACCCTGTTGGCGATGCGCGATAATCTGGTTCCGCCAACAATCAATCTTCAAGCCCCCGATCCTGAATGCACTCTCAATTATACGCCACTGAAACCGGTTTCCCACGAGATCAAAACCGCGCTAAAGCTGTCGTTTGGTTTTGGAGGACACCTCGTCGCCGGACTGATCCGCAAATGGGATTCCACGATCTGAAACGATTGACTATTGCACAAACCGGGCTGATTTGGCAAATTCGCGAAACTCTTTTTCTGCTTTTAACAACTGCTCACGTGGGCCTGTAAGTTTGAGATAAAAATCGCGAGGACTGCGCGGGATTGCAACACCAATCATTCGCATACCGGATGCCACACTGGAATTGATGGCAGGTCCAGAATCAAAAGTGCCTCTCAGATCAAGCCAGATGGCATCGACATGATCCACACGAATCGTTTCCTGCAGGGGGGCTTCTCCAGGTGGCAACTGAAACTGCCCCTTCCATCTTTGAAGATTCGCATCAATTCCACCTCCCACAGAGGAAAGAGTCAACTTCACGTCATCTCCTGCCTGAGGAATCTGAAAGCTGGCGGAAATCATTCCCTGTTGTGCCGGCGTTAATGCCACTTGCTTCCATCCCACAGGTACATGAAACTGAATCCCGTCAAACTCTTTGACTCCGGATCCTTGCTGACCTTCCTGATCGGACAATGCATTTTCAATATGCAGCGGTTCTGCTTCCGGGATAGGTAAATCGGTATTCGATCCACCTTCTTTTGAACCACAGCCATGAAAACTGACTGCGCAAAGAAGTACAATTATAGAGTAAAAAGATGGCCGCTGTTGAATCATTGCCTGCCTCAGCGACACCCTGTATTGGGAATCGCACCGTTTGAGAAGAAAATAACCGTTTCAAGGCGTTATTTTATCAATTCCGGCTATTCTCAACCAGAGCTGCCGCATCATCGTTATACTTTTGAGAAAGCTGGATGATTTCATCTCGAATCTCAAAATAGGCATCGATGACATCCGAATCCCACTGGAAACCTTTGCCTTCACGGAAAATGATTTCCAATCGCTCCAGAGGCATACCGTTTCGGTAAGGACGATCACTGCCCATCGCATCGTAAGCATCGGCTACAGCAATAATCCGCGCCATCAAAGGGATATCCGTTCCTTTGAGTCGATCGGGATACCCCAACCCATCAATTTGCTCATGGTGATTTCGGATCCCTGGCAAAATATTCTTTAGCTTTTTGATTCCGGAAAGAATCTTATATCCGATCATCGGGTGCTTCTGAATTTGAGCAAATTCTTCGTCAGTTAATTTCCCTTCTTTCCTGAGGATTCCATCATCGACTCCGATCTTACCAATATCATGCAACAGCCCCGAAAGATAGATATTCTGTAAGAACTCCCCGGAATACCCTAACTGCTTGGCGAGTTTTTGTGCGATCAGAGCCACCCGTTCACTGTGACCCCGTGTGTAAGGATCCTTCGCATCCAGCGTCGAGATGAACGACTTGACAAAACTCAACATCAACTCTTCCTGCTGAGCATAAAGGTCAATATTACGCAGGTGAGTGCCTAAAAAAGAAGCCACAGAATTCAGCAGGCTGGCCTGAATTGTCCCGTATTCCTCGCTTTTCAGTAAATTACAGCTGAGAATCCAGCCGTAGGAATTGAAACCGTCTGAAATGGGAACAAGCACCAGATTATGCAGATCAGGAAATTCGAGTGACAGCAATGAACTTTCTACCTGATTAATCACAAGTGGCTGATTCCAGTTGAATCCGTCAAACTGTGCGACGAGTCGGGCCAGAGTCACTTCATCAAAGCCAGATGTACTATCTGACATAAACTGAGACGTATTTCCCTGACCTTCAAACCAGATAATATTGGTTTCCGCTTCAATCAGAGTCCCGATCCGATCAAGACACAATTTTCCCAGTTGTTCCGGACTTTCGGAAATCTTGAGGTGCTGGGCCACTTCATGCAGCAGACTGATTTCTTCAAATGTCTCATCCAGACACTCTGATAGATTATCCACTTCCTCATTCAAAACAGTAAGTTGCTGTTCTTCTTCAATGTGAAGCAGTGCCAGACTTAATAACGCATGCAGCGATTTCGTATCCAGGACTCTTTGATTTTCCAGCCAGGCATCCAGTTCCTCAGCTGCCCACTCTCGTTGAACTGCCGTCAGAACCATCTCGGTTAGTTTGCGTTTCTCTTTAGAAAACACAAAGCCGGCTGCTGTAATTTTATGGGCTTCATCTTCGACAAGCGGGAGTAAAAAGTGCGTCACTCCATTCGTGTTTTCGATTAACGTTAAGCCATCAACATGCTGTATTTCGTTGAGAATATCGACCGGAAAGAAGGGGAGTGACTGCGCATTTGTTTTGTCCAGAACGATTCCATTATTAGAATCGAAACAAAACAGTGTCAGACCAGTCAATTCCGCAATGTGTCTCATGCGTCGGATTGCAAGATCGATCTTTGCATCTTGATGCAAGTCCAGATCCCATTCGCCACCACATTTACTGAAGTTCGATAACTTCTTTAATGAGTCCGTTGTTCCTAATGCCATAAGTCTCTTCTCTACTTTCTAAAGGAATATTCCCAATGAAAAGTTAGTTCGTAGACTACAGCTCGCAAATCAGTTTTAACAACCGGACGTCAAATACCTTAACAGTCAAGAAAACAAGGACTTTTATGCTAAAACCGAGTTGAAACAGAGGAAAGAGACGGTTTTCTGTTCGAATAGTGAACAACAAATTGGTTAGGCAATTCTAGACCAGCTACGCGTGGCCTTTCTTGTGTAAGTTGTATGGTCAACGAATCATCCTATACACATAAGATATTGATAAACAGGCACTTAACACAGAACGTTCATCTCGCCTTTCAAACACAACTTTAAAAGCAATTGATAGAACGTGTTCACCTCTTTGCGGCTCAGCTCCATTTAATTTTCACTACGGAAGGTCGGGTTTTGACGGTTGCAGAAAAGAAACCGGATCTGCCCCCTCTCAGGTAAAATGATTACCCAATATGCAAAAACCATCATTATGAATGCGCAGATGATGGACAGAACGTTGAGAGGCTGGGAAGGCAGGGGGGTGAGTTGATTCTGAAAATACCGATTTTAGGGATCAGAATCGCTTTTACGATATCTGGCACTCACTTGATTCAACTGCTGTCGTTCTTTGGGTGTCAAAGACTCTAAACCAAACTCGTGAACCTTATGCAGCAATAAATCCAGTTGCTTTTCGGCGTCCCGATTCTTCTCTCGCTCCCGAATTTGTTTTTGAAGTTTCCGCTTTTCTCGCCATTGCTGGAAAAATCCAGCCTGTTTCTCAACCAGTTGGCTGCTGGATCGCTCTAGACTGGTATACCCCTGTGAGAAATCATAACCGAAGATGGAATCATCAAATGAATCTTCTCGATGAGCTGATGTAAACTCAATTAAATTGAGCATCAGTAACAACGCGCTAAAAAAGACCACCCACACACTGGAACTACACAAACCAATGACCATTCCCAGACCGCCAATCCAGAAACTGACATTGAACAGAATCATGTGTACGACGGTTTCATCAAAACGACGCGAGAGAATTATTTGCAGTACTTTGCCACCATCCAGCGGCAAGATGGGGATCAGGTTAATCAATAAAAGTAGCCAGTTCATGTTGAAAATCATCAATAAAACGGCCTGCCCCAGATTATTGCTAAGGTCAACAGCGGGTAACTTGATTGGATTCAAAGACTCTGACAGATGTCCTGACCAGATGACGGCAGGGATCGTAATGGCACAGAGCAGCAGGTTGACAGCAGGCCCCCCCAGAACGGTCATCACCCTGGCAGAGACAGAACGTCCCGGACTACAGGGAACGAGACCGCCTAAAGGCCATAGCACAATCTGATCTGCTTCTCCGCCTCCCATACGGCAAGCGACGACATGTCCCATTTCATGTAGAAAAACGCTTAAAAAGAGGATGCAAAATAAGAGAATCCCCAGCCCTAATGAGTAATGCGCCCAGAAAACCAGCAGTAATACTGGCAGAAAGATACTGACACGGACCTGGGTCAGGAACCAGGTTCCGATTGGGAATGACCAGTGCAATGGGTTCGAACGACTCATTTTACGAAGACCTGAAGAATTTAGTCACTGAAAAACCTGAGAGACTGCCTGATTCCAGCTTGGTCCAGAACACAAAGCGACTCCCAAGTTGCGGGTCCTGCTCACACCTGTATGTTATACACTGGAGAAACCATTGGCAATTCTACTCTTTTGCACTTAAGAAATCATACTCAATTCAACCCGCTAAAACATCCCCAAAAGTTTTTTCTCACCAATCCCTACGGCAATTTTTGTCAGAATTTCCCATTCCGGATCTCCTGACTGATGAACGCAATTCGTCGAAATGGCCAAGACTCCCACTACCTGGTCGCCTTCTAAGACAGGAACCGCGTAAGATTGCTGAGCACCAAACTTTTGGAGCCATTCCGAAGAGCCTTGAAGCCCGGATTCCTCTCCTCGCAACGTGCCAATCGCTGGAGTTCGCTCTACAATGGCCTTCACAATCCCTAAACCGGTATTTTGCAAAGATACTTCCCGGGTAAAGGATGCAAATTGTTTACTTACCTGTTCATCCATTTCGGGGACAGCTCGAAATCCAACCTGAATCAGTTTCCCTGTTTCACACCGCCATAGCCCGATGGCCCTACCGCCTAAATCTCCCATAATTCGGTCTAAAACAGGAGAAATAGTTTCTCTCTCTTGTAAAAACTTTTCGAGCTGGGCCAGGATTTCTTTCACTTGTTGCGTGTCTGCCACCGATCTACTCCAATCCATTGATCTTCAGTTTGATTCCAATTTTACCAGTTCACAAGTCTCTCAACCCACGTTAGCTACCTAAATTAAAGGCATCTGCAAGCAAGCAAATGAGATCCTTTGACCTGATATGCCAGATGCTATATATAGATAATCCTTGAAGGGAACGTTATCTACCGTATACAATGGGTTTACCTCACTATTTTCGAGACAGTGAAATCAAAACTCATTTCTGCGCGTGATCATACAAATACGGTACTCACAATCCAATCGATCATATTTGTGATTCGTACACATTCAATCTCTCTGAAAACTACAATATATCGGACGACTGATTATGGATCTTCCAACTTGCCCAGCTTGCGGAGCGTCAGTTCTTGATGAGGACGCAACAGAATGCCCCTTCTGCGGTGCGTCAATGTCTGCATCTTCTTCTCGAAAACCTGCTGCCGGGAAGAATCCTCCTTCTAAAGACGCTCCGGAACAGAAACCACAACTCACGAAACGCCCGAAAAGGGAAACCGTTTCTGATGATGACCCCTTTGAACTGGAACGTCAAAAACAGTCTGGCAAAGCGATCCCATTGTTACGTAAACCAGTGAAAGGGAAAATGTTTCGGGTCGTGTGTCCCATGTGTGACACTCCAGGCTTCTCTTCCTCCAAGGTGGTCGGAAAAGAAGTCAAATGCCGTAACCCGGAATGCCTGGCCCCGATCTTTTTAGTTCCCGACACGGAAGCCAAGGAACAAAAAAAGGCTGAGCAAGATAAACCACAGGAAAAGAGAAAATCAAAACTGCCTCTAATCATAGTGCTCGTCGTCGTCATCGCAGGTTTGGGCGGCGGCTACTATAAATTAACCCGGGTCCCGGATGGTTCAGATCTGGCAAAACCATTTGATCTACCAGCAATTTCCGACGCATCAAAAACAGGATTCCAGCGTGACCAGGATCAGCCAAAAGTCAATCCTCTGGATAAGAACTCCCAGGAGAGTCAGAAAACACCCAGCAAAAACAAAGTCTCTCCTCTCTCCACCGACACAGTTCAAAAAGAGGCACTCGAAGCAATTGTTGAGCTTTCACGTTCCAGAGAAAACCGCAGCAAACCGTTCAGCCGCCGCCTGGCTGCTGAGGCCTATGCAATGACAGGTGATATCGAATCCTCGCGGGAACAGATTGATCGAATTGATGCAGTCAGTCCACCACTCCCTTTCTATAAACTATTTCCCCTGATCAAAATTGGCTGGATTCAGTTAAAGCAGAAATCTGGGCCAGAATTGAAAGAAACTCTGGATCAGACGATTCAACTTTCAAAACAAATTCCTGAATTTGGCGGGCGCGATTCCCTCGACCTGATCGCTCGTCTGGCAGCATTTTGGGTCGCAGCAGGCAAAGAAAATCTGGCAGTCGATTTGATTAACAAATATCAGGCTGAAAACAATCTCGCACAGCTCTCCGCCTCACTGCAGATTGCTCATGAAACTACTCAATATGATTTTGAGTCAATGATCGATCTACATCACCGCTGGGATTCACCCCAGTGGGTTGCGACAACATTGCTTCTGATTGCTCATGGCTATCCAGAAGAAGCCTTGAATTGGGCAGCTTCAGCCTCAGATTCAATGGAACGAACAGAAGCAGTCACTCAATGGTCACTTGCAGAGATTGAACAGTCTGTCAGACAGAAGCAGAAACCGGAAATCACAAGTATTCAAACTGCAGAAAAGAAGTTGTCCCCCACCGGCAACGCTTTGATGTATGCCCGTTGTGCCAGAAAACTGATTTCCCTGAAACAATCGGAAACAGCTCGTAGTTTCCTGACCAAAGCAATCTCGTTTTTATCAGACAAACCAGTTCCCAATCCGATCACATTGGGTAATATCAAAGCGATCAGCGAAATGACGTTACCGGTTGCAGCACCACTGGAATTACTGGCTCAGGCCTACCTTCAAATCGCTTGCGCTGAATCGGAGCTGGGTGAATCAGCAGAAGCAGTCAAATTTCTAAATAATACCGTGCAGACAATTCGTGCCATCGCCCCCAGTATGGCTGAGGTCCAAGCCAAAAATAATGAAGCATCCAACTTTAATTTCCAGGAACAAATTAAAGAAGCCCTGAATCTGGACTCGAGTGATCGTCTTCGCAGGGGAATTACTAACTATAAAAAGCAATTGCGAAACCTGAAGGCGGCTGCGGAAAACCGGGAGGCACTTTTAGTCAAACTGCTTTCACAAGCGGCTCGTTCCCAGCTAGCTGCACAAGTGTGGAAGATCGCCTCAAAAAGTCAACAGGCAACCAACGAAAACCTGAAAGACTCACTGCTGAAGACCAGTTTGCCAGCCGTCATCCTCGAATCTGTTGATCAAAAAAATAACGACCTGAAGACACAGATTAAAGCAACATTGAACCAATCGATCCCCGGATTATCAAAAGAGGATTCCTTAATTCAGCAGACAACTTTGCTGGTGAAGAATGGAAAACCGGAACAAGCCGCGTATGAAATTAACCAGTCAGATTTGAAAAAAGCATGGAAAGGACGGCTTTCCCTTAAATTGCTCTCCACTTTGTTGAATCAGTCTAAACTGGATCAGGCAATTCAGTTCACAACGGCGATCAAAGACCCCGTCTTACGGGAAGATATGCTGACTACCATTGGAGCTGTCTCTGCACTTCAAGGGGAAATCGCCACCGTGAATAAACTGCTGAAAAGCGCCCCCTATACTCCCACTGAAAGAATCTCAGGTTACCTGGGACTGATCAGTGGAATTCAGGCTGCTGAAAAAATAGAGCAGCCTGGTACAACTCCCTCAAAGGAACAACCCAAAAACCTGTAAGGTTCGCCCCAGATCGATTGTTCTGGATGTTAGACCCCAGTTCGCATTTTTTTTCAAATGGTGTTGAACATTCTTAATTATTCCCCGGAGTGTCCGCCGAATTTTTATTTTGTATTGGCTTAGGTATTCCAACCACGCGGAAGACATGTACAAACGGCACCTCTACCCCAGATCCGCCTATTCTACTTGATGTGAGTTTTAACGATTTCGGACTTTAGTTATTTCTTCAACCAGAGTTCCCTATTCACCACTTTTATTATAAACTAACATCCGCCAGTGAAACGTTTTGAGCCAGGGCAGCCAATCCCTAACGTCAATTTCTGACTCTGGTAACTATTGTTGATCACCATCGATCCCTAGAAATACATCATGGAGGAACTGTATGAGCCGCATTGCTCATGTTGCCTTAATCCTGTTGCTCGGAATTTCTATTCCCAAAGCAGTTGTTGCCGAAGACAATTCTGCTCCGAATATCTCGCTAGTCCAGATCAACGCCGAGGGTATGATTGCAGACCTGAAATATCTGGTTCTCGACTTGGCTGATGACAAAAAAGGCTGGAGAAATCTCGATGAACTGTTACCGACTTTTCTGGAAGGGATCGATAAACAGCGTCCCATGCGAATCGATATTTTACTGGGAGAAAATCAACAGGAACGGTATCGGTTAATTCTCCCCGTTGATGATCTCGGAAAATTTCGCGAAGCATTAGAAGTCTTCGAAATCTCTGTAAAAAAACAACGAAAAGGACCTTATATTCTGGGGAACCTTTTCCAGGGATTTATGAAATACCTGCAGGACTCTAAGTATGTCGTCATATCTGAAAAACTCTCTGAAGTAGAGGCAATCAAAGATCCGCTGAAACGGGTCCAGGAACTGTTAAATCAAAAATATGATTTTAGTGCCTTGATTACTAATGAAAAAGAAGGGGTCGATGCCCGTAAAAAATCAATGAATAACACCCGCAAACAGTTGCTGGCAGCTGTCAAGAAAAAGCGGGATGAGTCGGAAAATGCATACGAACTGAGAAAACTGGCCTTCACCCACCAGATGGATGAAGTCGAGCGACTTTTTGCAGAATCACAAAAGATGGTCATCGGCTGGACGACCGATGCTGCAGAGCATGAAGGCCGTCTCGATTTTACCCTCAAAGCAATCGCTGGTACGTCTTTGGATGAAAGTATAAAGCAGTTTGCTATAAAACCAAGCTATTTTGCCAAGGTCCCAGTCAAACAGGACGGTATTCTTAACGGCAGAATTAATCATCCTCTTGATGAAATGCGTAAAACAAATATTACGACATTCTATAAATTGCTCCTCCCCACACTTAAAGAACGAATTACGAATAATAAAAATCTGACAGACGAACAAAAATCGGCTGGCAGTAAAGTCGCTGAACTCGTGATTGAAATGTTGGACGCCGGTAAAGAAACATCGTTAATTGATGGCTTCATTGATACTAACGCAGATGGTGATAAATACGTGATGCTCGGAGGAATCCGATCAACAGATGGTGCTAAGCTCAAAGAAGTTGTCGAGCTCCTGCCGAAACTGATCGTGGGACAAACAATTGAGCTTGATGTGGTCAATGAAGAGTCGCTCAAAATTCATAAAATCAATATTGTAGAAAAACAACAAGCCGGATTTTATGAACTGTTTGGAGACGGAGAAGCACTCTATGTGGGCAGTACACCTGAGGCACTCTGGATGGCCGCTGGTTCTGATGCGGTTGAACGAATTAAAACGGCAGCTAAAACAGTCACAGAAGCACCACCCGAAATGATCAGCCCCAATGTAATTGAGCTGAATGTGAAGTCTCTTCCCTGGTTGAAACTGTTCAACAAAATTCGGAATCAAAAAGGGAACCAGGAACTCCGTGACATGGCATTAAAATCTCTGACCAGCACTGACGACACTTTCACTTTAGTGATGAAGCGGGAAGAGGACACCATCGACGGAAAGGCAAAACTCGATAAGGGAATTTTAAGACTCATCGGTAATATCATTGCTAAATTTTCCAAAGAGACACTCTAAGCAATTGCCTTAGGACAAAAACATAAAAAACCGCACAGGCTCTATTCTGTGTGGTTTTTTATTTTTCCTATTACCAATCGACGATGACTTACTAGTGGAAAATGTTTATGGGAGACTTGACCTCAAGATCAAATTCAATCCCAGTCGTCCATCATTTCTTCCAACGCCTCTTCTTCGGTTTTATCGAGTGTCAGGCCCGATAGCTGATCTTCAACCGAACTGGGTTTTGTACTTGCGCTGTTACCGGTGTTCGAAGTTAAATTCCCAGCGTCCCGCCGGTCTACATTACGGAGGGCTGCAGCAGCAGCGACAGGTGTAGATGCTGAATGCTGCCTTTTAGAAGAATTGGGAGTATTCGCAACTCCTGCACTGCCAGGTTGAGTAAATTTCCGTACTTTTTCCAAAAATTCCATCTTGGAAAAACTGGTTTTAATAATATAGTCATTGGCCCCACCTTGAATAGCAGCAACCACGGTTTCTTTGCTGGCATCAGAGGTTAACATGATAATTTTCGTCTGACTCAACACCGGATGTGAGCGGAAGGCTTTCAGCGTTTGTAAACCGTCCCATACCGCCATCTGCACATCGACAATGGCAATATCTGGAGGGTATTCGAGTGCCTTGTAAAATCCTTCCGAACCATCACTGGCAACAGAAACAATGTACTCTCTCCGCAAAAATGAAACCATCAAATTACGAAAGAGCGGGTCATCGTCAATTACCAGGACGCGGGCACTTGATTTTTCTGATGCATGTAGCATGAGAGGAACCTACTACCTATAAATCATTACTTAAGATTGGGACGATGGAATAATGGAATCAAAGACTTCGTTTAAGACAAGTAACATCTCTTGAGAGCGGTTATCGATTTCAATTTCAACTTTCTCACTCACTTTAAATTCTTGATCTGTTAACTCTGAATCCGACTTGACTAATAGTTCTGCATTACTCATGGCAAAATCTCTCGCCTGTTCTGACTAACCCAAGTGGTAAAGGACCAGATCACATATCCACTTATGTGATGTCCGTTGATAAAAAATAGGTCAGCTTTATCCGGCTGGCAGATGTTTCTGATAATTTTTGTATAGAAACAGATTGCTTCACTTCAGTATTCCACCCAGCCAGTAAAACCCGAACAGCAAGGCAAATCCCTCCACCAATAACATCCCCCCAGATTGATGAAACTACTTACTATCAAACCTGATAGTCCCATCCCAATCGGCTGGAGCGATTCGATTTGTACGGGTAATTTGCAAGGCCAGAAAGTCCTGGGCTCTATCTGAAGGAGGAATGTCATGCAACAACCGAAATGCCTCTTCCCATTGGCCTTCAATAAAACAGTCAACAGCTGTTTCGTAGCACATAATTTGTTCATTCGTAAGGGTTTCAGCCTGCCTCTCTGGAGGAACCAGTTCACTAACGATGACAGACCTTTCCATACCGTAGGGGAGAATTCGAGCCAGCTTCCGGACGCGTCCTTCCTGCTGATCCAGCTTACTCCTGACAATTTGTGCCGTCGCTTCATCCATTAAAACCGGCACTCTCAGATGTTTCGTCAGCCCCTCCAGGCGGCTGGCAAGATTGACCACCGGACCAAAGACAGAGACCTTGACCTGCTCACTGGTCCCAATCTTTCCAGCAACAGCTCTTCCATGGGCAATCCCGATCCCCATGCGGAAATCGGAAAGCGGGTGATCAGGCTGCAGCTTGATCTCTTCGAAAGCAGCACGAATCGCTAGAGCGGCACGGCAAGCATCCAATGGTGCCAAATCTGAAGAGAAGGGCCACCCCCAAAATCCTAATGCAGCATCCCCTTGAAAATCACCGGTTACACCTCCGAACTCAAGAATATGCGAGGTCATGATCCCTAACGCCTGACTGACTCGATCCAGCAAACCAATCAAGTCTTCGGATGAATCCTCTGCGTGCTGACTAAAGCCTCGTAAATCGCAAAACAGGACCGTCACATCACATTCTCGAGGCTCCAATATTTCTGTATTCAGATTGTCTCCGATCGCAGCCAGAATCGGAGGAGCAAAGAATTGTCTCAAACCTGCCTGCTGCCGTTCCAGTTGATTCAGACGTCTGACCGATTTAACAATGGATGCAACCAATTCCGTGAATTTCACGTCTGCCTGAAGATCAATTCCACTGGTCCCTTGAGGAATAGATGCCTGATAGGGGTGGTTCAATTCGCCTGCTACATACAATCCCCACCGAATCGAGTCACCATCTTCAATCGGTGTGCAAAATGCCCAGTCAAATTCAGCTACAGCTGTATAATCATCCTCGTCTTGAGCATCTTCTTTGGACGCCCAGACATGCAAAACACTCCGTCTACTCTTTTTTACTGCTTCCTGTACCAGCCGCCCACTGGGGTGGAAATTTCCCTGGGTCTGTCGTCTACGCTCCCAGAAGGGAACCTCTACTCGATCTTCAGCATTTAAGCGAACAACCGCGACAGCATCGGCATGCTTTACCCCCGACAATAACATTGTTACCAGCCGATGATACAGATCTGCCTCATTTCGCGCATCCATAATCAAGTCTGGCAGGTGTGCTAAAACATCAATTCGCTGGTCGGCATCACGATACCTGACCTTTAATAACTCATTGGGTTTGAAAGTCACCTCTTCTAAGGGAGATTCTCGCGGTGAGGCAAAGCTGGAAACCGAATCCATCAGCTGGAACGTTGTGGTACCAATTACAAATGCACTCCCGGGATTCAGCAGGAATTCATCCTGCTCCATACCAGCGACAAAAATCCGATTCCCTGCAGATGGAAATCGCTTCACGAAAACCTGCTTCTGCTGCACGGTCAAAAGCGCATGCTTTCTGGAAATCCGATCATCCCAAGGGACCGAAACCGGAGTATCCTGCGACCGTCCCAACTCAAGTTCCTGCCCGGGCTCCAAGCTGACTTTGCAGGAATTCTTAGGGTCCGCTCCATAGATCATTAATTCCAACAAGGAAATTCTCCCTCATATTCCAAGTGTATGGTTTCAGGAACCATGCGGATGACTGGGCCAACTCGCTGAGGTAGAGCCTTGATCGGAACGCTTCTCAGACTGCTGGCGAGACCAGTCCCATCCACGCCGTTCCGTTAAAACTCTCATGACAAAATACCAGACAGTGAAAATTAACAGGCAACTCGTTACCAGTACAATAATCCCATATTCAATGAGCCAGCTGCGCATCTCCGCTACAGGACGCAAAGCCATACTTCGCCGTTCCTGAACGACGGCCGTCCATCCCGTCGTACCGATGGGCGAGAAAGCTGCCAACCAGACATTATCCTGATCATCATCAGAGAGTACGGCTTCGACTGGATCATGATAGTCGTTCACCACCGCGGGCAGAGCACCAGACTGATTTTTCTGTTGTGCTAACCTGGATAATTGCAATTGATTAACATGCTTTTCCTTGAGAACCAAACGATCCACTTCTCCACGATTCATTTTCCGTAGGTAATTCGCTGTCATTTCCGGATGTGCCAACACTTTTCCATCACGGTTGTCAATCAGCGCAATCTTACGATCTCCGATTCGTTCAGAGTTACCACGGATACTTTCATCAAATCCCGTCAGTAACTGATCCAGATGCGTAGTTCTAGCTAAAACTCCCAGCACCTTTTCCTCTTTTAAATCCCAAACGGGAACCGCAATTGCCACCATCCATTGATTGGTCGCATCACTTTTAAAAACCTGACAAATATATGGTTCGGTAATCGGCTTAATACCTTTAGGAGCCTTACCCTTTGGATACTCCAACCCATGTCCATGAAAGTAGTCTCGATGAGAGAAATCCTGCCCAATCGTAGGTCTCACCGGATCGCGCCAGATTTGTGTTCCATTTGCATCGGTAAGAAACCAACTTGTATCTTGCTCTCGTTTTAATTCGGCTCGTTTTTTATCAACAATTTCTTTCTCTTGATTCAAATACTCAGATATCACCTGCAGCGTGGATTCCTCTGGTTGCTCTTTATCCTGAAACTTTTGAAGATTTTGCCGTAATAATGTTCTGGTAGAGAGGTCAACCATTTGCTCTTTGCGATCCTGAAGATCCCGTTCCATATATTGAGACAGTAAATTCGCAGAAATGAAATCACTGCTGAGTGCCCGCGCCGTCAAATTTTCCCGAAACTTATGAACCATTTGATTGACGGCTGCTCCCGCTACTGGTATCAAGCCTAAAATCAACAAAAGAGGTCCGATGATCCCTAATGCAATTAAAGGTCGGCGAGCCCGATGCTGCTCTCGTTGAAGCAAACTGCTCAGCACAGCCTGAGCATTAGGAAACCGCTTTTTCGGATCTGGTTCCAGACAACGATCAACAATTTCAATTAGACGCCGGTCGACTCCGGAGACCTTGCGGTGTTCAGCAGGACGTGGAGATGTTCGAATCAGATCACGATAGGCTTCCAATTTTTCTTCAAGCGAATTCAAATTACGGATGGCCTGTTCATTTTCCGCCGTACGATAGGGAGCCTTCCCACACAACATATGATAGAGCAGGGCACCCAGCGCATAAACATCCCACCGCGAGTCTGGAACCGCCTGCAAATCAGCCTGCTCGGGGGCCATGTAATACAATGTCCCCAGAGAAGGGCTTTGTTCGTCTGAAAGACGGGACTGCCCGAAATCACAAAGCCGCGGTTCAAAATTGGCATCAAGCAGAATATTCGCCGGCTTCAAATCACAATGCAAAATCCCTCGACCATGCGCGTGTACCAGTGCCAGTAAAACCGTTTTGGCAATTCGCACCGCTTCAGAAACTGGTAAAGGCCCTGCATCCAAAAAGGAAGAAAGAGAGCCGTTCTCCAGATATTCCATCATGTAGTAGGGAGGATCGCTATTCCAGCCAACCCCCTGCAAACTGATAATATGGCGGGATGTATACAACTCCGCCAGCTTCTCTACTTCCCGATTCAATAGCGACCAGTCCAGCCCCCGGCGATAGGTATAAAACTTAATCGCGACATACTTACCCGTATTTTCTTCCTGAGCCAGCCACACTGAGCCATAAGAGCCTTCTCCCAGAGACCGTATCATGTCAAAACCGGGAACTTTTGTGGGAAGCGAGAATCTGTCTTTGCTCAAATGAGCCGCATGCACCTGCTCCTCAGGTGATTGTTTCAGAGTTCCCTCCAGCGATTCTAGATCGTCGCGTTCTACCCCCTGGTGCGTCTGACCAGAAATGGCTCCCTTCGCTGGCTGAGGTCTATTTTCTGGTGGTTCTGATTCATTCATAGGGAAAAACAGCTTAAATAAACCCTGCTTCCGGAAGGAAATTCCCTGCGTGAAATCAGTCTGGAAACACGCAAGGAGACTTTCTCTATTCTATGCAACAAACGTGTTCCCCTCAATGATTAATTCGATAACGTAACTTATTGATTTTCAAGGTTTTTCTCCCTTAGAAGGCTGTAAAATTCAGGTCCCTGTTAGTTGTGAATTTGCATGAATTTGACTACAATTTGTAGATGTTTTAAGGACTGGAATTCTGTAACGAATTACTCAGCTTTTCAACTTGGTTTTGAGAGAAAACGGCTCACCCAATATCGAGCTTGTTTCAATGAAACGGGCTTCCATTTCAACAGAGTTGAACCGTTTCTGAAGTTTCTAAGTTAGTTCGCGATGCGTCTTCCATAGTGACCGCTCTCACTGGGCATGCACATTAAGAGCTAATCGCAATCAAATAACCACTAAAACCAAATACTATCAGTAGTTAAATTCCTTAAGGAGAACAAGGATTGGCTAGCGACAACGGCGAAGAGCCGAAAATTGATGCAAATATTAAATACCTGGATATCCAGGACGAAATGCGCGACAGCTATCTCACTTATGCAATGAGTGTGATTATCAGCCGCGCTTTACCTGATGCACGTGACGGATTAAAACCATCACAACGCCGAATCCTTGTCGCCATGAACGATTTGAACCTCGGAGCGAGTTCATCACGGGTAAAATGCGCAAAGATTTCCGGTGACACCAGTGGTAACTACCACCCTCATGGTGACGGATCAATTTACCCAACACTGGTCCGCTTAGGACAAGACTGGGTGATGCGCAACGTCTTGATTGACAAACAGGGGAACTTTGGGTCTCTGGCTGGATTACCTCCCGCAGCCATGCGTTACACGGAAGCACGACTTTCTCCCGTCGCTGCGGAAATGCTGGACGACATCAATCGGAATACGGTTGATTTTGTTCCGACATACGACCAGCGAAATGATGAGCCCGTTGTTCTCCCTTCCAAGTTTCCCAACCTGCTGGTCAATGGTTCCAGTGGGATCGCGGTCGGTATGGCTACCAGCATTCCCCCTCAGAATATGGGAGAAGTCTGTGAAGCGGTCACACTATTGATCGATCATCCCGAAGCGACCATTGATGACATTCTGCAGATCATGCCTGGTCCGGACTTTCCCACCGGCGGCATTATCTGTGGTCGCTACGGAATCAGAAAAGGTTACGCAACAGGGCGATCGACCATCACACTCCGTGCCCGCACTCACTTCGAGACGGAAAAACAGTCCGATGTCATCGTCGTGACTGAAATTCCTTACATGGAAACGCGTGACCGAATCCGGGAAAAACTGGAAACCCTGGTTCGCGATGATCGCGTTAAAGGAATCTCGCGCATTGTCGACCTGACAGACCGTAACGTCCCCCCCTGGAAAGTTCACCTGCAGATCATTCTGAAACGGGATGCCGACAAAGAAGTCGTGCTGGCACAGTTATTCAAATTTTCTCCGCTGCAAAGCACCTTCAGCATTATTCTGTTGGCTCTGGTAGGAAACCGACCGGAAACCCTGTCTGTCAAAGAATTAATTCAGCAGTTTATCCTGCATCGCATTGACGTCATCCGCCGACGAACCGAATTTCTGCTTGCCGAGGCACGCAAAAGAAAACACACGGTCGAAGGCTTGATGATTGCGCAGATTGATATCGACGAAGTCATCAAAACGATCCGCAATTCCCCCAGCCGAGCTGAAGCCAAAGTCAGTCTACAAGGCATGCAGGTTGATGGTAAGCTAATCGAACGCGCATTGGGAGATGACGGATTTCAGGAATACCAGAACGAACAGGGAGTTCATGAATATTACTCTCTGTCAGCAAATCAGGCTGAAGCCATAGTCTCAATGCAATTAGGTTCACTGGCAAACCTGGAACGCGAAAAATTAAGCGATGAACATAAAGAACTGCTTAAAGCCATTTCGGAATATCTATACCTACTGTCTGACGAAGATCACATCCGTGCTGTCATTCGTGATGATATGTTGCACCTCCAAGGCAAATACGCTGACAAACGGCGCACCGATATCAACGATGATGAATTGACCGATGTCAACCGGGACGATCTGATTACAGAAGAGCCCATGGTCGTGACTCTCTCACAACGAGGTTATGTCAAACGTACCCAACTCAATACCTACCAGGCACAAAACCGGGGCGGAAAAGGTATCAAAGGAGCTAAAACGGACGAAGAAGATCCAATAGAGCATCTCTTTGTTGCCAGCACACACTCCTACCTGTTGTTTATCACCAACAGGGGACGCGTCTATTGGTCTAAGGTCTATGACCTCCCGCTGCAAGGACGTACTGCCAAAGGACGTGCGCTAGTCAATCTGCTCTCCCTTCAGGAAGACGAAACCGTTTCCAATTGTGTTGCCGTACGGGAGTTTGATGAAGAGCGATTCCTCGTCATGGCAACGCAAAATGGCATCATAAAAAAGTCACCGCTTTCTGCCTACAGTCGAGTACAGCGCGGCGGCATCATCGCCATCAAACTCGACGACGATGATGAACTGGTCGAAGCGATGATCGTATCCCCAGGCGAAGACCTGCTGCTGGCGACTTCAGAAGGAATGTCGATTCGCTTTGCTCAATCTGACGCCCGCAGCATGGGCCGCAATACCCGTGGCGTGAAAGGAATCAAGCTCTCCAAATCAGGGCACGTGATCGGTATGGTGATTGCTGATCCTGAAAACTGCTTATTAACAGTCTGTGAAAATGGGTATGGTAAACGGACTCCCTTTGGCTTCATCCCCACATCGGAAGAAACGGATGAAGAATTACCTGAAACAGAAGAAGAGGTCTCCGCCAGCGACAGCGACGTGGAAGAAGAGACAGATGGAGAACAGGAAACTCGAAGCGGCATGCACTACCGCCGTCAAAAGCGGGGAGGCAAGGGAATTCGGGACATTCGCACCTCTGCCAGAAACGGTCAAGTTGTAGATATCCTGTCTGTCGCTGAAGATGATGAAGTTCTCATGGTGACTTCAAATGGGATCATCCAGCGCGTTCGAGGACGAGAAATCAGTCAGGTTGGTCGCAACACACAAGGAGTGCGCGTAATCAAACTGGATAAAAACGACAAACTCGTCTCACTGGCACGAATTCCAGCTGAAATCGTCGATGAATCGGAAAATGGAGAAACAACGACTCCCACAAACATAACCGAGGAATCTGCGACAGAAGGCACAATAACTAACGAGGACTCGACAACCGAAGAAAATAATCCGACATCGGACCAGGAATAATTATTTGCATCCAGGAGATGGCGTTTGTAGTTCCTGATAAGAATAGAGATTGCAATGAAGCAGATATTAGTAACCGGTGGTTGCGGGTTTATCGGATCGAACTTTATCCGGTATCAACTTTCAGAGTACCCGGGACAATCAATTACAAACCTTGACAAGTTGACCTACGCCGGCAACCTGGAAAACCTGAAAGAGTTTGAATCACACTCAAGATATCATTTTGTCAAAGGCGATATCGCCAATCAGGATCTTGTTGAATCTCTATTGAAATCTACCAGCTTTGATGCTGTTATTAACTTCGCTGCGGAATCACACGTTGATCGCAGCATCCTTGATTCTAGTCCCTTTATCCAGACTAATATCGTAGGCACTCAAGTCCTGCTGGATGCAGCTCGCAAGCAGAAGATCAATCGGTTTCTTCAGATTTCCACGGATGAAGTTTACGGTAGTCTGGGCGCGGAGGGTTTGTTTACAGAAGAGACCCCTCTTGCTCCCAACAGTCCTTACTCCGCATCGAAAGCATCCGCAGATCTGCTGGTGAGAAGTTATGTCAAAACCTTTAACCTGCCGGCAATTATCACCCGCTGCTCTAATAATTATGGCCCATTTCAGTTCCCGGAAAAACTGATCCCGCTTTTCATTTCTAATACCTTGGAAGAGAAACCATTGCCGATTTACGGTGAAGGGAAAAATGTCCGTGACTGGATCCATGTTCTCGATCACTGCAGGGGTATCGATGCCGCGATGAGAAGAGGAGAAGCAGGCCAGGTTTACAACTTCGGCGGCAATGCGGAAATGCAAAACATAGAAATCACACGCTTGCTGCTCAAATTACTAGGAAAACCAGAAACGCTGATTCAACATGTCAAAGACCGCCCGGGACATGATTTGCGATATGCCATCGACTGTCGAAAAGCAGAATCAGAATTAGGCTGGAAACCAGAAACGGAATTCCATGCCGGTTTAAAAGCCACAATCACTTGGTATCAGGAAAATCGGGACTGGGTAAATCGAATTCGCTCTGGTAAATACCTGAAGTATTACGAACAACAATACGGAAACCGTTTAAACACCTAGCAGTTTACTTCGTGTGAACCTGGAATAACAAACAGCGCGAATAAAAGATCACTGTCCGAAAATCACGGCTGAAGTAGAAAAACTTGAGAGCATTATGAAAATTGCAGTCATTGGTACAGGATATGTTGGCTTGGTGACAGGGACTTGTTTTTCCGAGAGCGGAAACGATGTGACCTGTGTCGATATCGACGAAACAAAAGTCCAAAAACTACGGTCCGGAGAAATTCCGATTTATGAACCTGGCTTGGAAGAAATGGTTAAGCGAAATATCAAAGCGAGACGGCTATTTTTTACAACCAACTATGAAGAAGCAATCCCTGAAGCAAAATGCATCTTTATCGCCGTAGGAACACCGCAAACAGAAGATGGCTCTGCCAACCTGGATAGTATCTGGAAAGTGGCAGAAACCCTGGCCCCTCTCTTATCGAAAGAGGCAATTGTCATTATTAAAAGCACGGTTCCAGTTGGCACTAACCGGAAACTGGCCGCGCAACTGAAATCACTGACAGGCAGAGAAGTCGATGTAGCATCGAATCCGGAATTCTTAAAAGAGGGCGCCGCGATCGATGATTTTTCCAAACCGGATCGCGTTGTCGTCGGCGTTTCACGACCTGAGGTTTCCGAGGTTTTACACGAACTCTACAAACCATTTCTACGGACAGAACACCCGTTTCTGTCAATGGAACTGGAAAGTGCAGAGATGACGAAATACGTCGCCAACTGCATGCTGGCAACGAAAATCAGTTTCATCAATGAAATGGCCAACCTCTGTGAGCGCGTGGGAGCCGATATCAATCAGGTACGTCGTGGCATCGGTCACGACCAGCGGATCGGGTTTTCATTTCTGTTCCCGGGAGTTGGCTATGGGGGATCCTGCTTCCCCAAAGATGTATCCGCCTTAATCTCGGTCGCTCGAAACCAATTGATGGAGCCTACGATCCTGAATGCCGTTGACCAGGTAAACACCTCTCAAAAAAGAGTCCTGTTTGAAAAAATCAATCGCTACTTTAAAGGCGACCTGAAGGGAAAAACTTTCGCTATCTGGGGGTTGGCGTTCAAACCTAAAACAGATGACATCAGAGAAGCTCCCTCACTTGTCCTGATCGATCAGTTATTAGAAGCAGGAGCCAGCCTGAAAGTTCATGATCCTGTCGCAATGGAGAACGTTAAAGCGAAATATGGAGAGCAACTTTCCTACTTTGATCATCACTATGATACGCTTGATGATGCGGATGCGTTAGTCATTGTTACAGAATGGAATGAATTCCGGCACGCTGACTTTGACTACATACTCCACAAGCTGACAACCCCTGTAATCTTTGATGGGCGTAATTTATACGATCCAGAAAATATGACGCAAAAAGGAATCGAATACTTTGGAATCGGACTCAGTTCTGTCAAAGACAAATCATGAGTCCAAGACGTATCTGATTGCTGGCAAACAATTCTCAAACCACTTACAATCCAACTGGGCTCAATTTCGTTGAAAACGAATAATGCCTTGCCTGGAAACTTCCTGAAAGAAAACAGTATGGATCACGAACTGAAAGACAAATGTACGGGAATTATGGATCGCATCGTCAAACTACGAGACTCTCTTTGACTATGCTGCCAAGAAAGAACGCGCTACTGAAATCAATGAATTGATGGGCGCTGCCGGCTTCTGGGATAACCAGGAAAAGGCACAGGCGCTGGTGACGGAAATGCGTCAACTGCAATTGATCGTGAAGCCCTTAACTGAATTGATCAGCGGTGCAGAAGATCTCGAAGTGCTGCTGGAATTCATTGAAGAAGAGGGCAGCGAAGAAAGCATTCCAGAGCTTTCCACAACAGCCGATCGATTGGAATCATCCCTCGATCAACTGGAACTTCAGGCAATGATGTCGGCTCCTGAAGACGGTTCGGCCGCCTACCTCAGCATCCAGGCAGGAGAAGGGGGAACGGACTCGTCTGACTGGGCAGAGATGCTGCTGCGCATGTACCTGCGCTGGTGCGAACGTCGCGGCTTTAGTGTCGAACTCCTCGATCGATCTGATGCAGAAGAAGCCGGAATCCGCAGTGCGACAATTCGCATTGAGGGTGACTACGCTTATGGCTATCTCAAAGGCGAAACCGGTAACCATCGTTTAATCCGCATCAGTCCTTTTGATTCTGCTGGTCGACGCCATACGTCTTTTGCAGCAGTCGACGTCTCTCCGGACATGGGGGAAGTCGCTGAAATCGAAATCAATTGGGATCAAGATGTTCGTGAAGACACCTATCGAGCCAGTGGTGCGGGGGGGCAACATATTAATAAAACGGACTCTGCAATTCGTCTGACACATCTTGATTCAAATGTTGTAGTACAGTGCCAGAACAACCGCAGCCAACACAAAAACAGGGCGGAAGCCCGCAAAATGCTCAAGGCAAAACTGTTTCAGATTGAACAGGAAAAACGGGACGCAGAACTGGCAGCGAAACGAGGCGGTAAATCCAAAATTGGATTTGGAGGCCAAACAGTTCGCAACTATGTTTTACACCCGGAACAGTATGTCAAAGATGCTCGCACCGGATACAAAGCCGGGAATCCTGGCCCCATTTTGGACGGAGATCTGGATGGGTTTCTGGAATCATTTCTCCGCTGGGGTATGACAGAAAATTAGTCAACATCAGCAAAATGCCATGTTTTAAACTTTGAGACTGGAGGGAACATCATGCCGCGAAAAACCGTTAATTGCATCCTTTTAAGTGCTTTTTTTCTGACGGGTTGCTTGAAAGTCGAGCATCCTTCGCCTCCAGCAAAATCAAATGCAGAACCTAAGGCAAAAGAAGTGGTGGCTGAAAAAGCCAAACCGGAAGCCACTACCGAACCAGCAGGAAATCTCATCCCTGAGACCGGACTGACAGACGAAGAAATTGCCGCAGGCTGGATCGCATTATTCGACGGGCACAGCCTCTACGGTTGGAAAGCCAACAACGACGTCAACTGGCACGTCGAACAAGGTGTGATCAAAGCAGATTCAGGAAAACCCGGCCTGTTGTTGACCACCTCTCCTTTTGCTGATTATGAATTGAAATTTGACTTTCGTTTGACACCAGAAACCAATAGCGGCGTGTTCCTTAGAACAATTTTTGATCCTAAGGACCCCGTCAAAGATTGTTACGAATTGAACCTCTGTGATCAGAAAACCGAATACCCCACCGGAAGTTTAGTTGGACGCAGTAAGATCCCCAAGCCGGTTCCCGCCAGCCAGGAATGGCAGTCATTCGTTGTACGTCTGGAGGGTCCTAAAATCCAAGCGTCGCTCAATGGTAAAGAAGTTCTGAACTTTACAGACACCTCCAAGAATCTCCGTAAAGTCGGCTTTGTCGGTCTACAAAAAAATGCAGGTCCAATTGAATTCAGGAAGATTTACTTGAAACCTCTGCGTATGTCGACCATTTTTAATGGAGTTGATCTGGCTGGTTGGCGCGTGGTCCCCGGGTCAAAAAGTACGTTTGAAGTCGTCGACAGTACTATTCACGTAACAGCCGAAAAACAGGGCTATCTGGAAACCGAAGAGACTTGGGATAATTTTCTTTTCCAGGCAACAGCTAAATCCAATGGCACGGCTTTGAACAGTGGCTACTTTTTTCGCGCCATCAAAGGCTCTGAGAAAGGCATGGCCAATGGCTATGAAGTGCAAATCCATAACGGATTCAAAGACAAAGACCGTACCAAACCAGAAAACGCAGGCACAGGTGCTATTTTCAGAAGATCCAAAGCCCGGCGTGTGGTCTCGAATGACCATGAATGGTTTACCACAACCCTTTCCGCCTATGGCTCGCATATCGCTGTCTGGATTGATGGCTATCAGGTCACAGACTGGAATGATACCCGAAAACCAGATGAGAACCCTCGGAAAGGATTACGGCTGAAAGCAGGGCATATCAGTCTGCAGGGTCACGACCCAACGACAGACCTGAATTTCAAAGACTTGAAAATCAGCACTCTGCCTGCGGAATCGCCTTAGTCTGCAAGCTGCGTTTGACGGCCTGAAACAATTCCTGTTCTGGTGCGACCTTACAGATCACAGCATCAATGCCCAACAGCGTTGCTGCTCTGATCGTTTCCGGGTGCGCCAGGCCCATGACCCCAATGACCGGAGACGACTTAGCCTGCAAATCGAACTGGCTCGCTACCAGTTCCCACGGATCCAGATCAACAAGTATCAGATCCACCTCATCGCTACAGGAGCCCCGCGCAATCCGCCCCCCCCAGGAATCAATCATCTCTTCCAACATCAATTGATATGCACGGTCACCAGAATCGACTTGGATCAGGGGAGTGTTCCCTTCAGAATTGAGCTGAAGTACAGAGCCAATTGCTTCTACCAGAAAAATCTCATCGCGACCTGCCGTCAGGGGAAATGCATCTTGATTTCCCTGGATAATGTCCCATTCCAGTTGTAGACGAGTCAAAACCGACCTGGCAGGAACGCGGATACCTAAAGGCCAGATTGTTCTGGTCCGACCATCGGATTCACACCAGGCACTATAACTGCAAACAAAACGGGAAATCGGAAAACGGCTAACCAGATCATTTAAAGTATTTGGTGAGAATTCATCCGGCCAGTTCTGACAGATCAAGATTAAATCGGGAAAAGCGACCTTATTGGGAATTGCCTGCAAATCGATAAACGAGATGATCTGCGCTTCGGTGCAGATTTCATGTACCGCATCCAGAACAGGGCGCATTTCATTGGTTTGATCGTTCCCAATAATCAGCACCATTTTCCGTGGAGAATTATTCATCGGCCAATAGTTTCTTGTAAAAAAAGCACACCAACATTCACTTTCGACCAGCTTTATACCCTAAATTACCATTTGAAGAAAAGCCCGCTCTTGGAATCCATCTAAGATCACTCAAGCCAGATCTCTCTTGCGAAAACTGCCATTTTTTGCCATAAATCACTCTGTTCTGAGTGGAATGGTTGCCGCCAGAAGAATTAGACACCACAAGTAGTTACACCTGCAGCAATTTTGACGTAGAAAAGGATTTCTTCACTTTGCTCGACCCTCCCTCCCAAGAGCTGTTACAGCGTTTAACAAAGCTCAAGCTCTGCACAGCAGCAGATCTGAGGCGTTGTCGGCGGCGCGTCAAGAAATTAGCCCGGGGAATTCCTGCGTTCGACTCCGTCTGGATTGATGCACTTGTCCAGGCACAAAAAATCACTCCTTTCCAGGCGCGCACACTGGAATCAGACACGCCTGAACGCTTGGCCGTTGGTCCCTACTTATTAATTTCGGAGTTAGGCCACAGCCATAAATCCAGTAGCTTTGTAGCCAGTGCCCCCGAGAGCACAGAAAATTGCGTGTTAAAAATTACCAGACCCCAAACTGATAATCTGACTCAAATCCAGCAAAACTTTCAGAACCTGTTGAAACGCCTGCAGGGTGCGCAGCACCCCTCTCTGATTCTGCCACGAATCATCAAACAACTCCCACAGCAGTTCGTGATCATCAGCCGTTATCTTCCCTCAACCACAGTCTCTGAGCTGCTGATCCGTCGAGGCCGATTTCCCGTACAGGTCGTACTCGCCATTGGTGCTCAGTTACTCGATGCATTAACGATGCTGGAAAAACGGAATGTGATTCACGGCGATATCCGTCCCTGGAATGTGCGACTTGCTGCCGACGGAACTGCTGCCCTCGTCGATACAGGACTCGAACCGATCCTCTCACCCGAGCTCACTATTCATGCTTCTCTTCCGCCGCGCTGTTATGATGGAATTGCCCCAGAGCTGATCGGTACGGGCCATCACCCGAATTCACAAAGTGATCTGTATGCCTTAGGCTGCTTACTCTGGGAACTATTGGCAGGACGACCTCCCTTTACAACCGGAGACCCTCTTGCCAAACTCGCCTGTCATCAAACCAAAACCGTACCCGATATTCGTTCATGGGCACCGGAAACTCCTATAGCGATCGCCGAGGCACTGACGAAGTTTGTTTCTTCAGATCCACAGCAGCGTCCCGCTAACATGCAAGAGGCACTTAAGCTTTGGCCGGCTCAGCCCCAGTCTGCACGCAAGCCTTTAATGAAATTCCACGCCTCTTTCCAGAACCAGACACCCCGAGTACAAGCTGATTCAACGTCTGGGAAAACAGGCCGATTACCACTGATTGCAGCACTGATTTTTGTACTTTCCGGTTTATCTCTGACGCTCCTTGATGAAGGAGCGCGTAACCAGTTATTAAAAATCACCTCTCAGGTTTCATTCAATCAACAGACTGTGTCTGAGAATCCATCAATGCCCGCAGTTGCGCGGGACGACAGTCCCGCTGACTCTGAGCAGATCAGCAAACAATTGATTCCGCCCCCCGACGAAAATGGAATCATCCAATTAGATTTATCAACTCCTTATGAATCGACAAAAATTACTACCGTAGGTCCACTGACGATTAGAGGAACTGCTGATACCCCTGCGATCATTCATGTAGAGAACGAAGCTTTCAGCGTTGTGGCAGAGCAATTGCATCTGGAAAATGTGATGCTCATTAACCACTCCAGTGATCCCCAACTCCCAACCAATCCTGCAGAAAAAAAACAGCCTGCCACACTTTTAAACGTAAGCGTTCAGGGCTTGACTCTCAAATCCTGTTTCTTTGCACAACTGGACGATCAACGCGAGTCCGCCACATCAATTAACCGTAGTGCTATCTACTGGAAACCCATCGATTCCCAACAACGCACGGGATGCCAAATAGAAATTCATAATACCGTATTTGCAGTCCCCAAGCATGCGATTTACCTGACTCAAAGTCCTCATAGCATTTCTTTAAGCAACTGTCTGAACATCACTTCACATTCCACGCTTTTTTTCGAACAGCCACCCGAAGTTGACCAGCAAATCAGCATCAGCCTGAAACATGTCACCCTGCGTAAGTCAGGCCCGCTACTCTTGTTTCACTGGCGTGATGAGAAAATTATTCCGGGGGCCATTCAAATTGAAAGCCAGGATTGTGTTTTCGACTTAGCACAATCGGCCCTGATTCAGGTTCTGGGTTCGAAACCGCCCGAAAACTGGCTTTCTTCAGTCGATCTGGCTGGAGAAGGTTCGGTCGCTTCCTCAGACATTCAGATTGCAGGGTGGCAGACTGCTATCAAACAACCGTTTGAAGAACTAAATACGACCAGTATGTTGATCGAAGGGCTGTCTACCGGAAAATTTATATATGCAGCTCCGCTGAGTCTCACGCCGGCTGACTCCGTGATCACCGAAGCGCAGGTTCCTCGAAAATCGGCACATCTCCCCGGCATTCAGGCAGAATATTTCCCTGATTTTCTGTCTCGTCTGAAAACTCTGAAAAACTAAGAATCAGTCAGGAAGATCTCTGAGTACACTCCTTGAAGCGAGCAGGGGAGATTGATAACATCTCTTCAAGTCCTGTAGCAATATCTCTCAGTCGGGATCAACCAAATTTGGAATCTCCCGATCTGAACACGCACACGTTCAAATCTGATGTGACTATGAATATCGACCATGAGTATCGAACAGACATTTCCAGCGGCTGGACGCGTAAACATATTTTAGGACTGCAGGACCTTACCAAAGACGAACTCAATATCATTCTTAACCAGGCTGCAGAATTCAAACGCTTAGCTGCGATTGGTGAGACGAAATTAACTCCGCTCGCCGGAACAGTGGTTGCAAATTTATTCTTCGAGCCCTCGACCAGAACCCGCATCAGCTTTGGACTGGCTGCAAAACGATTGAGTGCAGATACGGTCGACTTTACCGCATCTGGCAGCAGCCTTTCGAAAGGGGAAAGTTTTGTCGACACAGCCAAAACGATCGAAGCCATGGGCGTTTCTTACGTTGTTGTCAGACACAAAACTCCCGGCGCCCCTCAACTCCTGGCCCAACATCTCAACGCCAATATTCTAAACGCCGGCGACGGCACTCATGAACATCCTACGCAGGCTTTACTCGATATTTTTACGATCCGAGAACACTTTGGAAAGATTGAAGGCCTGACAGTGACATTGGTCGGCGATATTCTCCATAGTCGGGTCGCCCGTTCCAACATTTGGGGACTCAAAAAACTAGGCGCCCACGTCATCGTCTGTGGACCGACTACCCTCATGCCCAGTGAACTGTCCCGCCTGGATGTCGAAGTTTCCCATAATCTCGACGATGTTATCGATCGCACAGACTGTCTGAATCTGTTAAGAATCCAGTTTGAACGACAACGAGGACACTTTTTCCCCTCGATCCGTGAATACGCGCACCTGTTTGGAATGAACAAACAGCGAATCAGCAAAGCCAAAGATGATGTACTAATCCTGGCACCAGGACCAATCAACCGCGGCGTTGAAATCACCCCTGACGTAGCTGACGGCCCACATTCTGTCATTCTGGGGCAGGTCAGTAATGGTTTAATCATTCGTATGGCCTGTCTCTATCTACTCCATCTACAGCGTACAGCTTCCTTGGGAATTCCGGGATGAAATCGATCCTTATCAAAAATGGCCACATCATTGATCCTTCACAAAATCTGGATGTGCAGGGCAATTTACTGATTGAAGATGGTAAAATCAAAGGCCTGTGTCAAGCGACAACGACTGCTGACGAAGTCATCGATGCCACAGGCCTGATCGTCAGCCCGGGCTTAATTGATATCCATGTTTCTCTCTGTGAACCCGGATTCGAAGAGGATGAAACGATTGAAAGTGGTACTGCAGCCGCTCTGGCAGGTGGTGTCACTTCCCTGGGCTGTCTGCCAAATACTTCTCCTGTAGTAGATGATCGTTCTTCTGCAGAATTCATTCTGCTACAGGCTGCACGTGCCGCCAATTGCAATGTCTTCCCTCTTGGCGCAGCAACCAAAAACAACGAAGGAAAAGAGCTCGCGGAAATCGGACAACTGGTTGCCGGCCAAGCCGTCGGCTTCACAGATGCAGACCATCCCATTGAAAACGCCGAGATCATGCGTTGTGCTCTGGAATATACGCGGATGTTCGACCGTCCAATTCTGAATCGCCCCCAAGTGCCCGAATTGACCGATAAAGGTCAAATGCATGAAGGATTTCATTCTACGGTCCTGGGATTAAAGGGAATCCCCGCGGCGGCAGAAGAAATCATGGTCAATCGCGATATTGCACTGGCTGAGCTGACTCAGGGACGCATCCACCTGATGTGTATTTCAACACAAAATAGTGTCTCCCAGATTCGCCGTGCAAAACAGGCGGGCATACAGGTGACTGCCGATGTCACCCCTCACCATCTGACACTGACAGACCAGATGCTGGAAACCTACGATCCAAACTACAAAGTCCTGCCTCCCCTGCGTTCTCAGGAACACATCGACGCCCTGATCGAGGGTCTCAAAGATGGTACAATTGACGCAATTTGCTCGGACCATACGCCGCATGCTTCTGAGAAAAAGACCGATGAAATCCTGGGAGCCGACTTCGGAATTATCGGCCTGGAAACTTTGCTTCCAGTCTGCATTCAGAGCCTGATCATTCCAGGGCATCTATCCTGGTCGGAACTCATCAGCAAGCTGACGCGTGGCCCGGCTAAGATTTTGGGCCTCTCAAAAGGAACGCTGCTACCTGAAGCCGACGCAGACCTCACTCTGATCAATCCGGAAATTCAATACATATTGGAGCCGGCTCACCTGAAATCATCCAGCCAAAATACCCCCTTTCTGGGAAAAGAACTGCAAGGCAGGGCGGAAATCGTCATTGTTTCCGGTGAAGTCCGCTATCGAGCAGAAAATTAAAAACTTCGACACACAAATTGATCAAAGTTGACGTTCCCCTTAGTATCATTGACAATAGAAGCAACCTCTATGGTATGCTGATTGCTTCAATGGTTCCTGAAAACTCTTCAATTAAGCCGGGTTCGGGGTCAATCTTTTCTGATTAAACGCTATACTTTTGCAGATTCTTACACACTATCTTTCATCACCTCAATGATAAGCTTGCTTTTCATTCTCAGATAAAATGAGGATAATGAGAAGGAATCCGAAAACCAGATAATAAAGACCTCAAACCTTTATTCATGACAGAACTTGATTTTCACTATGCAAAACAAATTATTGATTTGTAATCATTTCCTGCAAAGAATCCACGTCTCCGGCTGCCTGTTGGTATTAGCCACTCTGATGTTGAATGGCTGCGGAGCAGAAACATACGAGCAACGACTTAATGAAACGGCTCAGTATTTCGCTTATGAAGACACCCGAAATCAGGCACTCTCCGATACGTGGTCTTCTCCCTCAGTCAGCATGCGGGTTCCCGTCGAATTTAAACAGATCAGTGGCCCACCAGCGGCTCCTGCTGCTTCAGAAAATTCTGAAACAGAAGTCCCCGAGCCGGCCCCAACTGTTGACCCCAGACAGCCCGACTATGTAGACCTTGTTTTACCTGGTCTGGAAGGTGCCTGGCGCGTGGAGGTTCCCGTAGAGTACGAAAAGGAAATAGTTGATCGTCCTGCTTACCTGTATGTCCTTAGCAACTACAGCCTGCTGAAGGAAAAAAACATGGATGCTGCGCTTCACTTCTTCGAAGATTTAAATAACCAAATCGCCAGTACATTTAATCAATTCATCAATAATGAAGATTTTAAAATAGAACGCTATCCAGAAGGAAAAGGATACATTGAGCCGAAATCATTTAATGTTGGGAAATTCAAACCTGAAATGCCAATTGACGGAGTCCCGTATCAATTCCAGATTTTCCAGGTTGAAAGTGGTAATAATCAGTTGGTGATTCTGCTCGTAGCCCCTGAAAACATTACAGGCCGATCTCAAATCAATGAGCAGATGAAGTATAGTCTGGAGACTGTCGAATTCGTGTCACCTCAATCCGGTAGTGGCCGATCCGATTCCGCAGCGAGAAGTAGTAAGTTTTAAGTAGAAACTGATTAATTGATTCAGTGCCAACTGAATTCTCCGTCCATTTCTGATTTCAAGATGAGTCTTTCCAATAGATCTATCTAACATATGTCATTAATTCACCCTGGTTTATTACTTGGAATCTTTCTGGCAATAATCCCGGTGATTTTACATTTTCTACTCCGATCAAAACCCAAAAAACTAATATTCCCTGCGCTGGCATTGTTGCAGCGGCGAAAAGTCCAGAACTCCCGGCGGCTGAAGTTACGGCATTTGTGGCTATTATTATTACGAATTCTCGTGATTGCGACCATTGTGATTGCATTGGCCAGACCTGCACTTCCCCCCGCCAATTACAATTTTTCGACGTACGAACTGATAATGCTGCTGACGATCACCTTGATTGCGGTTCTGACATACGCCTTCTTGATGCGACGCTTTCAGGAACAGCGGCTCTCTCAACAATCCTTAAATACGAAACGCACCTATTTGAGAGGTGGAGTAGGTGCGATTGCATTTCTGCTATTGCTCTTACTTGTCTTCTGGCCATACCAGCGTCGTATCTTCGCCGAAATATCAGAACCGCTACCTGCTGTCGCGGAAAATATTCCGGTGACTGCTGTCTTCCTGTTTGATACCAGCCTGAGCATGGATTACCGACAGGAAAATCATTCCCGCCTGGATCAGGCAAAAGAAATCGCCAGCCAGCACTTGAGTAATTTACCATCACAAAGCCGCGTCTCGGTTTTGGATAGTAGCAATGAAGACATCTCTCCCTACCAGTCTGATCTGGCAGCCGTTCAATCCAGAATCAAATCTTTGAAAACCTCTGCCTATTCACTCTTCCTGGACGACCGCTTGCGCACCGCCATCAATCGCCAGGAAGACGACTTTAAACGCAGCCAGGCTGAGCAACAGTCTTCCGCTTCAGGTTCAGACCAATACATCAGAGAAATTTATCTCTACACCGATCTTGCCCGTTCCGCCTGGAGAAGCCAACCTTCACAATTAATCAGACAGCAACTGGAAAAACTGAAGTGGCTGGGAATTTACGTCATCGATGTCGGAGTCACGAGCCCACAAAATATTGGCATCTCACAAATCAAACTCTCGCGTGAATCTGTCACGTTCGGAAATTCCGTCTCGTTAAAAACGGAAATCGTTTCTTCCGGGATTACCGCTGAAAACATACTCTTGGAACTCTTTACTCAAAATGAAAAAGACCAGTTAATCAAACGGGACCAAAGGCCACTGTCAACAGTGAGTTCCTCATCAGACTCTGCAGGAGAGAATAACTCCTCGGCATTAAACCGAGGATCGCAGTTGGAAATGAATATTCCCAACATCAGCCAACACATTACGCAGGGGGAATTACGAATTACATCATCTGACCCTTATCTTCCAGATGATGTGCGTTACTTTACAATTATCGCAGAACCTCCGCCAAAAATTTTGGTCGTCAGTCCCGATGCCAATTCAGCGCAAATATGGAGCGACGCCTTAGCCCCGGAAAAGCTTGTTGCTCTTAAGAAAAATCGATACCAGTGCCAGGTGGCTTCACTGAGTGAAATTGAAACGCTCTCGCTAGAACAATATGCAGCCATCTACCTGATTAATATTCCAGCGTTACCGGCAAACAGCTGGCGACTCTTTCGAGAATATACCGAAAATGGAGGTGGCATTTGTTTCATTTTAGGTAACGATGATGACGCGCCAGAATCAATGATCGTCTCGTTTAACTCAGAGCCAGCCCAGAAACTTCTCCCCTTGGAATTACTGGGTTCACTCAAATTCATCCCTCCGGAATTTTTAGATCTGGAAAACAATAAACATACGCTGTTTTCCTATTTTCAGAACTTGGGGGGGACCGCTGAGCTCTCCTCAATGGAAGTCAGCCGCTTCTGGCGTGTTCAACCAACAAACCGGGGTCAGGTAATTGCAACTTATACTGACTCCAGGCATTCGCCTGCGATTGTCGAACAGCCACTAGGACAGGGGAAAGTGGTTGTCATTACGACGGGAGTAGATTCCAAAGGCTGGAGCCAGCTGTTATTCGCACGCTGGTCCTATTTGGCATTCGCCGATCAATTGACTCGGTATCTCATTCACTCAAAGTCAAATAGAACGAACTATCTTGCCGGAGAAGTTGCCAGTTATCAATGGGCTGCTTCCGTTTCTTCACCGCAGGCATTTTTATTGAGAACTCCCGATTTAAAACAACTGCCGATCGAAGTCAAACCGGGCGCTCATCAGGTTTCCATTCCTGAAACTAAAATTGTCGGCCATTATCAACTGAGCGATAATTTCAGTAACCAGACCCGCTTATCGACAGGGTTCAGTGTGAATGTCTCCTCAAGAGAAAGTAATTTTCGTCCGCTCACTACGGAAGAACTTGATCAGATTCTCGGTAAAGATCGCTATAGCCTTACGCGTGATATGGAAGGGCTTAAACGAACCATTCGAACCGGGCGACTGGGAGTCGAAGTCTTTCCACTTTTGACTACCATTCTATTGATTTTTTTCTGTCTGGAACATTTTACTGCAAACTTTTTTTATGAAGTGGATCAATCCGCAGAAGTCTCTTCCTGAATTCAGCAGCAGTCTTCTCATATTATAGTCCGATATATCTCAAATCTGATATGAAACCAATCTTTGAACCAATCTGGTCCTGGCCCGTGATGATCCTCATCATCATTGCGCTGATCTCATTAGTTCTGGTTACTTATCCCCCACGGGTAAAACACTTCAACCCACTCTTAAGGAGGTCATTAATCGGCCTGCGGCTCTTGACTGTATTACTGCTTGCTTTCATGCTACTACGTCCCGCAATTGAACTGACAGATAAAACAACCAGACAATCCTGGTTATATATTCTTGCTGATTCCAGTCGCAGCATGCAGACAGAAGACGGTCCGGGAAGTGTCACGCGGCGACATGAACTGATAAAAACACTGACAACAGTCAATCCGCTGCTTGAAAACATGGATGAAAACATTGGAATCAAACGTTTTGATTTCTCAAAAGAACTTGTTCCCGTCGACAAATTTACGGAAGAGGCATCTGGAGAGCAGACAGCCATCGGTTATTCACTGGAGACGATTTCTTCACAATTACAACAAGAGCAACTTGTTGGCCTGCTTTTACTTTCAGATGGTGCGGAACGAACACTTCCTCCCTATGACATCGACGTCAGATCTCAGGCCAGTTACTTTGGTGATTCAGGCATCCCGATTTATACCATCGGCTTTGGTTCATCGACTCTGCAGGACTCGTCATTGGATCTGGTACTGGAAACTCTGGTTATTGATCCGCTGGTATTTGAAAAAAAGAGCACTCCCATCAGTGTGAAAGTACGCAGTCTCGGTGCTGCAAACCGTGACCTGACGGTCCGTCTGCTGGTAGAAGATCGCACGGGAAAGAAAAACGGGGAAGCAGGAAAAATGATTCCTGCGCCGAGCAATAGTAATTCACGTGTGGTGACACAGATTCATCCTACGCAAAATAATGAGCTCAACACGGTTGAACTCTTCTGGACTCCTGAGATACCGGGAGAATATAAGATTGCTGTCGAAGTTGTTCCTCTGGAGGGCGAAATTAAGCAGACCAATAACCGCCTGGAAACGATTGTCACCGTACAAAAGGGGGGATTGCAGGTCGCTTATTTTGATTCACTCCGGCCCGAACAGAAATTCATTCGCTCAATGAATGATCCTAAGATTCAACTGGACTATTTCCCCATTGGTAGCGGATTTTCTAACAGCGCCAAAAACTCCCGTCCTGACTTGAAGGATCTCTCGAAATACGATGTCTTTATCATTGGAGATGTTCCCGCCGATCTTCTTGGACCGACTGCACTCCGTAAAATTGCGAACCGGGTCGAGCAGGGCGCTGGCCTGTTGATGACAGGCGGTTACCACAGTTTTGGCCCGGGAGGTTATGCAGACACGCCGCTGGAAACTTTCATCCCGGTCCAGTTGCGCACCAGTGAAAAACAGGTGGGAAATAATATTGCCAAAGATTTGCATCATTTCCAGGACCTGAAAATGGTTCCAACTTCATTAGGCTTACAGCGATATGTGATGCAGCTGGACAGTTCTGCCGCTGCCAATCAGCGTATGTGGAATTCTCTGGCTCCCCTCAAAGGGGCAAATCGGTTAAGAAAAAAACACGACTTGGTGGAAATTCTAGCTCAATCTGCAGGGAACGAAGCAGTACCGCTCCTGTTTGCCTCTGAAGTCGTAGGCGGGCGCGTGAGGGTAATAGCATTTGCCGGAGACACCACTTTTCAATGGTTCCTCTCAGGCAATCGCAGGGAGCACGAACGATTCTGGCGACAGACGATTCTCTGGCTGGCGCATAAAGAAAATGATACCGAACAGAGCATCTGGGCACGCGTCTCCCCCAGAAATGTCCCCCCTGGAACGCACGTTCCGATTCAGTATGGTGCCCGTGATGCTGAAGGTAAACCTGTTTCGGACGTCAAATTTACCGTCCAGGTAAAAGGTCCTTCCGGAAAATCCAATCAGATGGAATCGATGGGCACAGGTGATTCTTCATCAACCACATTTTCAAAAACAAAGGAACCAGGCGATTACTGGGTCACCGTGCATGCCGAAAAAAATGGCAACTCCCTGGGATTTGACGCCACAACCAGATTCATTGTCGATCCCCGTGATCTGGAACTAGATAACCCTGCGGCCGACTATTCTCTGTTGGAAACGATTGCTTCCCTGTCCGGGGGCAGTGCACTCCCGCCAGAAGAATTAGAGAGCTTTCTGACGCGAATGAATAAAGAGAAATCATGGAACAAAACCCTGGTAAGGTACAGACGAATATCACTCTGGGACAACTGGTATTTCCTAGGCCTGTTCGTACTGATGCTGACCGGAGAATGGTTTTTGCGAAAAAAGAAGGGACTGGTTTAACTGTGTTTGAGGATTTGTTTACATTTCTCTCGAAAAAAACAGTAAAAAGGAATCTCATGAAAATTTCTGGAACATTAATACCACTCTCAGCGTCGATCATTCTATAATGGGTAGGGGAGAACACGCAGGCATTTCTATCTGGAAGCAGGCTTTCCATGTCAACGGCATCTGAATCGTCATCATCAACAGAAGACCGAGCAGGTCATTATGCCAAGTTCGATGAATACGTAGATTTTCAGGTTGCTAAAACAGGCTCACATATCAAAGCCAATGACCTGCTGACCACGGCTGTCGGAATTTCAACTATTTTTCTCGCCTACCTGCTGATTTTTGTGGTCTGCGATCATTGGCTTATCAAAGGTGGCTTTGGGCACACTTCCCGTCTTTTGATGTTGGCTGGAGTCGTAATCGCCTGCCTCGGCTGGGCAGTCTGGAAACTTGTCCTGCCGTATTTCAAAAAAGTGACCCGACTTTATTCGGCCCATGCTTTGGAACAGACATCCGAAGAGATGGAAGGCTCACTCCTGAATCTGATCGATTTGAAAAAATCAAATCGCCCTGTAAATCCGGAAATTATCAACTCGCTGGAAAAGAAAGCCGCGTTGACGCTTTCCAAAACGGATACCGAACAGGCCATTGATCGTCGTCCCTTAATGAAGCTTTCTTACGGGCTGCTCGCGGTGGTTGCGCTCTTATGCTTCTACGCGTTGTTCTCCCCCAAGGAGATCTGGCCTTCACTTTCCGCAGCGATGTCATTTTCTCCACAAAGAGAATTTGCCACACAGACCCAAATCAATTCCGTGACGCCAGGCAATACGGAAGTCCTCTCAGGTAGCCAACTGGAAGTGATCGTTGATCTGCGCGGCGAAGTCCCAGACAAAGTCATACTCTACTACACATCCAGTGACCAGGGCCGGGTGAATGAACCAGTCACCCTGCGTTCGATGGACGATACCTTAAAGCGATATCAAGGCGTGATTGTAGGTGTGAATGGACGGGGAATTCGACAGGAATTAAATTACCATGTCGAAGCCGGTGATGCCGTTTCCGATGAGTATCAGGTAAAAGTGATCCAACCACCGTCTGCGACTATCCATTCGGTGCGGTATGAATACCCGCAATACATGAATCTCGCACCGGTTGAACAGCCCGGCGGAGCCATCGACGCCTGGGAAGGGACGAAGGTCACGGTCGATGCAACAACAAATATGCCCATCACATCATTCGAAGTACTATTTTCGGATGAAGAGGATTCTGAGTCCTTACTGGAAGAATTTCAGATTCAGAAAACCATTGAAAAGAACACGATTACAGCATCCTGGAAACTAAAGCTACGTGCTGATGGCAGCTTCCCGCGATTCTATCAAATCAAATGCCGGAATGAAGCAGGCCAGACAACGCTTTCCCCCACCGTCTATCCGCTGGTCATTCGGCGTGATTTACCACCGGAAATCATTCTGCTTTCTCCCAAACAGGATTTAAAACTTCCCACTAATGGCACGGTCCCCATATCTGTCGTAGCAGAAGATCCGGATTTTAAAATCCGCTATCTTAACCTCAGGGTCGATAAAGAACAGATCCGGATTCTGGATAGAACTATTTTTGAAGGTTCTCAGCAGAGTGTCAGCCTGAATCAAGATTTCGCCTTGGAGCCACTGCGACTCACTCCGGGTGACACCATTTACTTCTGGGTAGAAGCCCGTGACAACAAACACCCTTCTGGAAACCGCAAAAACACACCGAAAATCAAAATCGAAATATTAGAGCCTGTTTCACGAGAAGAAGCCAAAAAACAACTTGAGGAACAGAAACAAAAAAACGCGCAGCAAAAACAAAAACCAGATTCACAACAAAAGAAGCAGCCGGAGCAAGGTGACAGTAAAGAATCAGAGTCCGGAAATAACCCTGCTTCCCAGCCAAAGCCTGACCCGGGAGAGAAAGGAAAGGACGGAGAAGAGGGTACAAAAGAAGAGAATCAAAGCAAAGAAGGAATGGGCCAGAAGAAACAAGATAAACAAGGCCAGCAGCAATCAGATTCAAAGGATCCACAAAAACCCGAAGAGAAGCAGGGTTTAGACAGCAGTGGCAAAGACGATCAGGAAGCAATTAAGAAAATCCTGGAAAAGCTGAAAAAAGAAGGACAGGAACCAGAGTCCGGTTCTGATCAGAAACAGCCCGGTTCCGAAAAGTCAGACTCTGGTGATCCATCATCAGACCAGAAAATGCAGGACCAGAAATCGTCAAATTCTTCTCAAAACCCAAATCAATCTCCTTCAAAAGCGGCTGAGAATTCCCAAGGCACTCCCAATGACTCAAAAAGCAAGGATTCCGTAGCACAACCTTCATCCAAGTCAAACAAGCTGGACCAGGACCCCAAAGGACAACAAAAGCCTAACCAAAGCGACTCGATCCCCCAAGGGAAAAAAGAACCGTCTGCCCCCTCGAACGATGCAAAGAAAACCAAATCGGACGGAGAGAACAAAGGCAAAGGCACACCCCAACACGATCCCGATGCCAAGCCTGAGAAGAGCAGTCAGAATGTTGAACGTGACCCCAAAAAGAAACCTGCGATGCGCCCTGGCAATAAAAATAAGTCTCCTGAAAATGAGTCTCAACAAGAACCCAATCCGGATGGGAATCAAAACCCTTCAACCCCAAAACCCGGCGATCCAACAGAGAACAAACCTCAAGACGGAATGAAAAAGCCAGCGAATTCGAATCAAAATCCGTCACCTTCAGGTCAGCAAAAACCATCGAACCAGAATTCATCCAAACAAAAGCAGGACCAACCCGATGGTTCGAATGCCCCACCAAAAGGCAATAACAATCCCACCGATCAAAAATCTAAACGGCCTCAGGATGGGGAAAGCGGTAACAGTTCGCAGAATGACCAGGGACAGTCCGGCAGTAAACAGTCAGGCAAAGGTGATTCCACCGGCCAAAAAGGGAGTCAGGAACAGAGCTCAAAAAAACAGGCATCCGACTCTAAACCGTCTATGGATCAAAACCAAAACCAGTCCGGCAAAAAAGGAGGACAGAAATCCGCGGGGAAAGGCAAATCCGGAGCAGGCCAAAAAGGCTCTCAATCCAGTGAGAAGGGTGGTTCTTCCCACGGGCAGGGGTCTGGAAAATCCAAAAGTGATCCGAAGCCAGGAGTCGGTTCCAGCACTGGTTCGAAATCCAATGATCCACAAGGAAGCAGTGCAACCAATGGAGGACAAAGCAGTGCCGAAGGTGATTCGAATGCGAGTTCAGGACAGAGTACCAGTCTTCCAGAAGCTGATGAAGCCAATCTGGAATATGGAAAGGAAGCTGCTAATCTGGTTCTGAAACGAATTAAGGATGAGCTAAAACGTAAAAACGTCGATCAGGATTTGTTGAATGAACTGGGTTGGACAAAAGATGAAATGCAGAAATTTTCTGAACGGCTGCAAAAACAACTCCAAACACCGGACAACGACCAACTGTCACCCGAATCACTGGCTCGGAAGCGTCAGTTTGAAGAGATGCTAAAATCACTCAAACCCGCTTCCCGTGCAACACAACGCAAGCGAACAAGTACGCGAAAACAGACCAACGAGAGTCTTGGTCCCCGCCGTCTGCCTGTTCCCGAAGAATACCGCGAAGCCTATGAGGCATTTACGCGAGGCTTGGCTGAGAAAAAAGCATCCGACCAATAGAACTCTTATGACAAGAGCAGTTCCAGATCGTCACTCGACAGGTTCTTCAGAACGCTCTGGTTCTCTTCCAGGATCGCATCTGCCAGTTCCCGTTTTTGTTGTTGAAGTTCGGTGATCTTTTCTTCGACGGTATTCCGACAAATCAGCTTGTAAGCAAAGACACGTTTTGTCTGCCCGACGCGGTGTGCCCGGTCGATAGCCTGGGTTTCCACAGCTGGATTCCACCAGGGATCGAGAATGAACACATAGTCGGCGGCAGTCAGATTCAACCCCAAGCCTCCAGCTTTCAAACTAATCAGGAAGACACCACAGTCTTTATCCGTCTGAAACCGATCGACGCGTTCCTTGCGGTCACGAGTCTGCCCATCCAGGTATTCATAGACAACATTTTTCTGATCCAGATGTTCCTGAACAATAGACAACATGCTGGTAAATTGTGAGAAGACCAGTGCCTTGTGGCCTTCTTCAATCAATTCTTCCAGATGTGGAATCAATACATCCATTTTTGCAGAGGCATCCAGAGCCTGACCACGCTCCAGAAGAGCAGGGTGACAGGCTGCCTGCCTCAGACGCAACAATGCTTCCAGTACATGAATTTTGGTCTTACCCAGGCCCTTTGACTCGACCATACCCAGAATCGAGTCTCGGTAGTGTTGTCTGAGTTCATCGTAAAGCCGGGATTGATCCTTACCCATATCGCAATACAAAGTCTGTTCAACTTTTTCAGGCAACTCGTTGGCCACTTGCTCTTTGGTTCGCCTTAAGATGAATGGCCGAAGTGCATTTCCCAACAATACGCGTGCATTTTTGTCTTCAATATCATTGGTGTAAGCTTTAAATACAGAACTGCGTCCCAGCATCCCCGGATTCAGAAACTCAAAGATTGACCAGAGATCACCTAAATGATTCTCAACAGGTGTACCGCTCAAAGCAAGCCGGTGCTTTGCCTGAAGCAGGCGCGACGCTTTCGCAACCTGTGAGCCAGAGTTCTTGATCATCTGGGCTTCGTCGAGAACAGCGTAGTCAAACTGGATATCTTTAATTTGCGTAATATCCCGACGCATTGTTCCATAGGTTGTTAATACCAGGTCGTAATCGGTTAGCTGCTCTACCAGCTTACTGCGATCGCCACCTGCGTATTCAATCACCTTCAGTTCAGGAGTAAACTTGGAAGCTTCCTGCATCCAGTTAAACATCAGCGATTTCGGCACGACAGCCAATGAAGGAAGATGCTCCTCGCGTGCCTTTTTGCGTCTTAGTAATAGGGCAAGCAGTTGAACGGTTTTACCCAGCCCCATGTCATCAGCCAGACAACCACCAAAATGGAAATCCTGTAAAAACTGGAGCCAACCTAAACCTTCAAGCTGATACTTACGTAATCCACCTTCAAATCCCTCAGGTTCTTTATCGATGGAAATACCGGAGAAGGAATGAATTTTTTCACGGATCTCATCAAATTTTTCATCAGTTTCGACGAATTCCTGGGCATTGAGCAGGGCATCCAGCAAAGCAACCTGATTAGGTGCAAAGCGAAGATGGTCTTCATCGGTCACACCAATTCCGGCAAGAATCCCATACTGTTCGATCCACTCTTCAGGAAGAATCCCCAGAGAACCATCGTCGAGTCGGATAGAGGAGTCACCGCGTGCCAATGCAGAGAGTAGTTCCGGAAACTGAACAGTCTGGCCTTCAAAATCGATATCTGCATGTAACTCGAACCAGTCAATACCAGACTGAACTTTAAAGAGCATCTCGGTCGGCTGATGAACCTGTTTTCCATCTGCCCGGACTGCCCAGCCTTCTTTGATCAAATCACGAACCGCATTGCCCAGGTCGCGTGCAGAGATTTCAACGTCGCGCCCCTGAATCCGACGATCTAATAATCGGCGGAAACCACTGTCCTGCAGCAGAGTCCAGGCCTTCGATTCCTTTTCCCGATCACGAAGAATACATCGTTTTTCTTCGCGATCCACAATGGCCCATTGTGTACTTGACCCTGAGACCAAATGCTCCAGGTAATTGAAATGTACTTCGCCGTACAGGCGATCCTGTTGCCAACGTTTTTTCTGAGGAGAATGAATTAACAATTCCGGAAGAGGGTCACAGGTCACTTCTTCCAGATGCAATTCATCCGGTAATTCCAGTCTAGGCAAAACCGGCATATCCAACAATCGATCAACCAGTTCCTGCTGTTCTCCATCATCAACTTCAATTGTCTGGTTATGCTGGATCATTTTAATCCAGGGAAACGCATCGTAATCTTCCAGTGGAGTAATCTTATCGTGAGTTAAGACCAGACCACCAGCGACGATCAATCGAGCCGATGAGATTTCCAGAACCTCATCGCCGCGTTTTAAATGACCGCCTAACTTCCAATTGGATTCATCTCTGTCGTGCTCGACCCCCATACAGAATTCCCAGGAGTTTTCACCATCCCAGACCAGAGAATCAACATCATCAGGCTGACGATCCATGTAGCGGACATGCCCTGTTCCACACATCAGGGGCAAGATTAACTCGCATAATTCAAAGGGAATCCGATACCGAAAGGCAGCAACCTGTGTTTCTGTTTGTTGTGCCCGCCAATTTGTTCTTTCCGGAGTCCCTCCGGAAAGATAAGCCAGAATCCGGCGGTCGTCTTCGTGTTCAACTTCCTGCAGTTGGCCTGCTTTCAGCTTGAGTGGTTTAAGTTTGCCCCACTGACCATTTGCCCGGCGTTGGCGCTGGGAAGTCTGAACCACAAGCTGCCCTGATTCCTGACTCTCCTCGACATCAATCTCATAGAAGATTTCACGTTCCTGTTGTGTTGTCTTCGAGAGAACCGGCGCCATGGCAAACTCATTCTTGAGTTCCACTAACCGCGATTCCCATTCACGCAGCCGAGGCTTTGAGCTAACCGCTGTCGACTGGCTGCTGCCAGATTTTGATTTCCTTGAGCGCGGGCTTCCGATCTCAAAGTCTGCTGGCATTGTAAAGTCTAAATCATCCGCTTCGTCATCAAATGAGAGTGGCGCGTTCTCAATGATGAACGGGGGAATGTAGCCTGGCTTGACAGCCCCGGTGAGATAACCAGCATCATCGACGGCCAGAATCGAAGCCCAGAGATGTTTACAGACATTGAATTTCTGAAACTGATCGCAGGTGCAATAGGTCTTCAGGTTACCATCATCGCGTGATAACTGTGTCTGATATTCGACACCATCACGGACGACAGCAAAGATATGATCAGCTGTAATACGAGTGAGTTCAACGCGTTCCGCTTCAATATATGCGGCACCGCGAAAACGGATATCTGCACGAAATTGATTTTCAAGCAACTCTGCCAACGTCATGGACGGCCTCCTGCCTGATCCCAAAACGCAATTCGCATTCTTGAGACTCTCTCATTTATCTGCATAAGTCAGTCCTGAATCGATCTTGGACCAACGATATTATCGGTCGGAACATAAATTTCTGATCTTTTGACTTTCACAAAAAAAGTCAAAAAGGCCTGTGAGAGAAATCTGAGAGATCTCCCCTCAACTCCCCACCAAAGCGCATCTTACGAGGTTACTAGATCCACGCTGCTTTTGACCAGTCAATCTGGTCGGATTTCTCATGAATTTTCGACTTCCATGAAAAAAGAATGTGAACATTCCATTATCTTAAGGAGTCTCTGAAGTTCACCCCCTTGAGACTAGGCGAATCATAAAAAGTGTGATATACGACTTTCACAGAACACCAAGTCGTTTCACTTTTTGCAAAACATATTTATATAATTAGTTTTCATTGTTAGCTCGTCCAAATTTCGAAGTTCAACAGCCTGGCGCGGGCTCATCTGAAAGCATGATTGTCAATGGAAAATCTTCACCAAACTCTCAGCGAACAGGAAGTGATTCAGTGGTTTGAATTAAATCTTCCTGTTGAGGACTATCGAAACAAAAGTATTCTGCTGATCGTTCCAGATGCAACTCGTACTGCTCCGCTGCCGCTACTTTTTTCTACGTTCCATCGCATACTCAGTCCCGTCGCTAAACGGATTGACATTCTGGTCGCTCTAGGCACACACCCCCCGATGCCCGAAGCAGACATTTGCCGCTTACTCGGAATTTCCGAGAGTGCCAGACAAACCGAGTACAAAGATGTCGGGCTTTATAACCACGAGTGGGACAATCCTGACAGACTCACCGAAATCGGAACGCTCACTAAACAGCAGACATCAGAGATTTCCTCAGGACTTCTGGAAATGGAAGTCCCCGTCACGATCAATGCGCGCACTAAGAATTATGACATTCTGCAGATCATGGGACCCGTTTTCCCGCATGAAGTTGTCGGCTTTTCGGGTGGTAGTAAGTATTTTTTCCCCGGAATTTCTGGTCCGGATCTATTGAACTTTTTTCATTGGCTTGGCGCCCTGATTACAAATGTCGGAATCATTGGAGTCAAACAGACTCCAGTTCGTGATGTTGTCAATCGCTCGGCTTCTATGATCCCGAACGAAAAGCGCTGCATCACTTTTGTCGTTGCACCAGATAGTTCGCTGTATGGTCTGTTTTATGGCACGCCGGAAGCAGCCTGGGAATCTGCGGCTGATCTATCCGGCCAGATTCATATCAAACGCAAGCCGCAACCATTCAAGCAGGTTCTGTCTTGCGCCCCGCTAATGTACGATGAATTATGGGTCGCCGGAAAATGTATGTACAAGCTGGAACCGGTTGTCGCAGATGGTGGTGAATTAATTATCTACGCCCCACATATGAAAGAAATATCCATCACACACGGAAAGCTGATTGAAGAAGTCGGCTATCATGTTCGGGATTATTTCACGAAACAGTGGGATCAGTTCAAGGATTACCCCTGGGGAATTCTGGCACACTCGACCCATGTCAGAGGAACTGGAACGTTTGAAGACGGCGTTGAATATCCTCGAGTACAAGTGACTCTGGCCTCACAAATTCCACCGGAACTCTGTCAGAAAATTAATCTTGGCTACCGGGATCCCAACAGCATTGATATTGAATCATTTGCAAATCGGGAAGAGGAAGGGATTCTTCTTGTCCGAAAAGCAGGGGAGCACCTTTACCGCCTGGAAAACGAGTAACCTGCTCTCAATATCACTAATCGCTATTATGATTTTCTAATTGGTTATCAGACTTAAAATCAAAAAAATTGAAGACGAAATTATGCCTATCCATTCAGAACAATTTGAATTAAAAGCACGTTTAGAAATGGCTTTATTGGCTTCCGAAAAAGCCAGTGATCTGATTCTGCAACATTACCAGTCTCCTGATCTTCAGGTCGATCGCAAAAGCGACGACTCTCCTGTGACAATTGCAGACCGGGGTGCTGAAGAAATCCTAAGGGCAGAAATCACGCTTGCGTTTCCAGATGACAGTATCATGGGAGAGGAATTGCCGGCCGTTGAAGGCACCAATGAATTCAAATGGATTCTGGACCCAATCGATGGAACCAAACCATACACTCAAGGGGTCCCATTATTTGGAACCCTGCTGGGACTGGAAGAAAATGGAAAGCTGGTCATGGGAGTCTGTCGCTTCCCTGCACTGGATGAAGTTGTCTATGCCATCAAAGGTGATGGTGCGTGGTGGAAAATTAGAAATCAGGAACCACGACGCGCCAAAGTCTCTGACAAATCAAAACTGTCGGAATCTGTCTTTTGCACGACAACCATGACCCGCTGGGAAACGATTGGTAAACAGAAGGCGTATGAGTATCTTTGCCGTAATTCCTACCTGGCACGGGGCTGGGGCGACTGTTACGGCCATATGCTAGTGGCAACTGGACGTGCCGAAGTCATGATAGATCCGGTTCTGAGCCCCTGGGATGCAGCGGCATTGGTACCGATTCTGGAAGAAGCAGGGGGACATTGGATCGACTTTGACGGAAATCCTTCGATTTACACGGGCAATGGTATGGCCGTCAATGCAGCCTTGAAAGACGAGGTCCTGCAGATCATTTCCCAATAATTCGGATTTTTTGACTGGAATCGGCCTTATTTGAAGTCCCATTGATCCGAGTCCCCATTGTTTGCTACGATCTCAGGTGAAAGGATTTCGCCTCACAGATTCCAGAATTGTACCGCAACTTCAGGGAAGAATACGTATGGCCGGTTACAAGGAACATATCAGCGTCAGTGGTTTACTGGGAATCGGATACGGTACGGTTTCCACTTTCTTCTTTGGTTTCACTCCCACTCAGGGAGTTCTATCGGGTGTCTTGTGCTGGATCGGTGGTATGCTGCCCGATCTGGACTCAGAAACAGGACGCCCGATTAAAGAGCTATTCAGCCTGACAGCTGCTATTGCTTCATTTGTCGCGATGCGGAGTATGATCCGCGTCAGCACTGATCCTGATACCGCCATCCTGGTCGCCGTCGTGACCTATGCAGCGGTTCGATATGGCGGTTCCTTTATTCTAGGAAAATTTGCTGTTCACCGCGGAATGTTTCACAGCCTGCCTGCGTTGATGATTGCCGGTGAGGCCGTATTTTTAACCTATACCAGTGATTCCTACGCCGTCAAATTTCTCATGGCGGGCGGAATCTCACTCGGATTCCTCTCTCACCTGGTACTTGATGAAGTCTATAGCGTAGAACGCAAGGGAGTGATACTCCGTTTGAAAAAATCTTCTGGCAGCGCACTGAAGTGGTTCGGTAAAGGTCTGTTTGGAAATGCTGTCGCATATGCGATCTTACTGACAATGACCTATATCACTTTGGTGGAATCAGGTGTCCTGGTTCCACCGCAACAAGTGGCTCCCACGAAACAAGCTCCACCTCCCATCCAACAGGCATCTCCGTTCAAAACAACGGAACGCTTTTGAATTTCTTGTTAATCGACAGCAAGCAATAGAATCCCGATAGCCGGCCCTTTATAATCGAACTCCATTTCGTGGTTCGAGTTTGAATTGCGTCTTTCATGGATCGTCATTTCAGAGGATATCAGGATATGAAAATTGCCGGCGTACAAATGGATGTTTCTCTGATGTCAAAAGAAGAGAACCTCGCGCGCATCATAGAAAAAATGAATGTGACAGCTGGCGCGGGAGCAGATCTCACAGTATTCCCGGAATGTGTAATCACCGGTTACTGCTTTGCCAGTCTGGAAGAGGCGATCCCTTTTGCAGAAACGATCCCTGGTCCTTCTACAAACCGGTTGCAGCAAATATGTCGCGAACTGAAGCTCTCGGTTGTAGTGGGGATGCTGGAACATGCGGCACAAGGCGTCTATAACGCTGCTGTTCTCATCACTCCTCAAGGAGTTATGGGCAGCTATCGCAAAATACACTTGCCTTATCTGGGAGTAGATCGGTTTGCAACTCCCGGCAATCGAGAATTTGCCGTCTTCGAACACCCCCAGGCGAATATTGGCCTCAATATCTGCTACGACAGTGCCTTCCCGGAATCGTCCCGCATCATGTCGCTTCAAGGTGCTGATTTCATCGCGCTCCCTACAAACTGGCCTTCAGGTGCAGAGTGTATGGCAGAGCATGGAGTCAATATGCGCGCAATGGAAAACGGAATTTATTATTGTGCGATCAATCGAGTTGGACATGAGCGCGGGTTTCAATTTATCGGCAAAAGCCGCATTTGTTCGCCTTCCGGAGAGACATTAGCGAGTGCCTCCGGAACAGACGAAGAAATTCTTTACGCGACAATCGATCCTGCCATCTCACGTAACAAAAGGGTAGACCGAGTCCCCGATAAACACGTGATTGACCGCATGGCTGACCGACGCCCTGAAATGTATGCGAAAATTGTTGAGCCGCATGGATTGCAACCGCCTCATCGTGACTGAAGTGCCAAAGTTGTCTTGCAAAAACAATCGATCTGAGAAGCACAATAAACTCTTTTTTGGCACAATCTGTGCTGTTATAATGCGATCTCAAGCAATCGCCACTCTCTATTTTTAGATAGGTGCTTCGCTTTCAGAAATCACAGGCAACCAAAATGATGTTACTGATTCCATACATTTTGAGCCAACTTGTATCAATATTTGAACAACCAACACGATTACTGGCGGAAGATCACATATCCTGTCTTTTTCGAAATGATGCAAATGAGTTCCAGACTGTTTCAAAATCTGATCGCAGCTTTGGTACTCGCCATCGTCTCCGCGATCTGCTTTCAGGCTCTCGTGCTCAATCCGACTGATGTTCTGGTTGGCTCTCAGGATCACGGTCACAACGACACCACGAATCAATTTATCGCCTTCAAAAGTTACCAAAAGATCTGTTTTGAGCAGCATGATCAATTTCCATTCTGGAACCCTTATTCACTCCTTGGCATGCCCTGGCTGGGATCCCCGCAATCATCACTGTTCTATCCACCAAACTGGGTCTTCTTTTTCAGTAATGCATTAACCACTATCAGCTGGATGCTGGTTTTCCATCATTGGTGGGCTGGCTGGGGCGCTTATTTACTCGGTCGAAAATATAAACTCTGTTTCTTCAGTTGTCTTTTGTCGGGCATTATTTTTCTGGCAGCGCCTTATTTTGTCGCAAAAACGGGAGAAGGACATTACACGTCGATCACGCAAATCGCCTGGTTCCCCTGGATCTTATATGGTTATGAACTTTTAATTGAACGACGCAAAAAAGCGGTTCCCATTCTGACACTTCTCATTTCTCTGGCATTTTTCTGTGGACATGTTCAGGAACTGTATTACCTGCTTCTATTTCTTACATCTGCAATCGTAATTGAGTCATTGATGGCCTTGATACAGAATAATAAGACGCGACAGCCTGATCAAACTTTAAGTCAAGAAAACGAACTTGTGACTTCGTATACTCCAGTCTCAGCAGTTAGTATCAGCCGAGGCTGGTTTTTCGCTGGACTGCTGACGATTGGGTTGGTTGCCATCGATCTGATTCCTGTTTCGATTTATACTCAACAAGCAGTCAGATCAGGGGGAATTGACCTGAAAGCGCTACAAAGCGGCAGCCTTGCTGTTCCCAGTCTGATACAGTTACTGGACCCGTTTGTCTGGGGAGGGCCAGATCAATACCAGGGACCAGGCGGCTATTACTGGGAAACGGTTTGCTATTTTGGATGCCTGCCACTAATACTTGCGTGTCTGGGTTGCGTAACATCCATTCGAAACCGAACGGTTCTCCGACTTACTTTGATTGGATTCGCGGCCTTCTTACTCGCATTCGGCCCCCATCTCCCTTTTTACACGCTCTGCTATAATGTTATCCCCGGCTTTTCCATGTTTCGTATTCCCGCGAGACTCATGTGGATTTGCTCGCTGGTAATTGCCATGCTGGCCGGTTTTGGTTGTGAAACTATCGGCTCTCTCTTCTTAAATTCAAGCAGAAAAAAATTTCGCAATCTTTCCCTTATCTGTTTCGCCGCAGGTTTAGTTTGCCTGACAAGTCTGATGATCTCTTCTGGAGGACTGGTTTCTCTGAGCCTCAACCCGGGACAAATCATGAAACTGCAGCTGGTCTCAATCACGATTGCAGTCATGGGAGTTGCTGCAGCGATTTTCTCGGCGTGTCTTTCTCGTAAGACAGCAATCAGCGGCCTGATTCTGCTGTGCATCCTCTGTACCTGGGAACTTTCTCTACATAGCGCGCAGATTTTAAGAACCATTCCTCAGACCTCATTTCGTGAGGGCACCAAGATCGTCGATTTCTTAAAAGAGAATCAGGGACAGCATCGCGTCCTGGTTGGCCAGAAACTGCTGAGCGACCGGGAAGCATGGAAACATCAGATTCTGAAAGTACAGGGATATGAGCCAGTGCCGCTTGTCCGCCTCGGCCTGCTGGCAGCGGCTACATTCCCTCAACCTGACGCTTCGCTGATGATGGCAGGCTATGCTGAACCCCAACTCAACACAGCAAGACAGCCACTGCTGAATCTAATGAGTATCAAATACGCGATCCTGCAAACCGATCAAAAGATCGAACTCGCTGGCTGGAAAATAGTTGAACAGGGAACCATTCCAGAAGAGTTTGCGTTCCGAAACTCTGAACCAGCCCTAATCCCTTACTTGATTCTGGAAAATACTGATCCGCTTCCAAGGACATTTTTGACCGGTATGGCGAAACCGTTAAATCCCAATGAGCAAAGCAAACAAATTGTTGATTCGATTGCCAACGTGCAGCCGCGGAAAGAAGTCCTCTTGTCGCAGGATGTTCTTCCTGCAGGGAAACGTCAAACTTACAAGAAGGCTGAAATATCGAACGCCTCTCCCAATCAGCTTCTAATTATGACGGAACTGGATGCCCCCGGGTATCTCATTCTTTCCGATATTTTCTACCCGGGATGGACTGCACGAATTAAAGAAGCGGAAGTTCCTGTTTTACCTGCTGATTTTTCATTGCGAGCCATTCCACTACCAGCTGGCAAACATCAGGTTCAACTCTCTTATGAGCCTCCTGGATTCAAAATCGGGTGTATCATCACAGTGACCACCCTTGCCATCATTTTGATTTTATTGCTCATGCCGTTTCGCTCTGAGAAAGCAACCAAGACAAACGAAAACGTACTCGACGTCAACAAATAACCTATAGTGGTTGCTCACTGTTATGGGGCATGATTCAGAATGAGACTAGTGGAGTATCATATTTCAATTTTGAAATAATGGATCTCACGAGAGTGCGACAACGGAGCACGTAAACAACACTCCCCACCCTCAATTTCCAGCTTGACAAAGCACTAGCTAGACGGTTTCTCTGAATTCTGTTTTTTCTGGCGTTTAAAGAATTCCTGGACTCGATCTTCAGTGGGCACTTTTCCGCTTCCCATAAATTTTCCCATGGGACGCTCGATTTTATGGACCAGATAACGTCCTGAGCGAAAGACAACAGGATGCGACCAGGGATAGGCACCTTTCAAACTGACAGGATATTGTGGAGGTGTCAGTTGCTCCGAACTCGACGATTTCGCCAAAGCAGAATCGCGGTTGAAGCCACTATCAATCAGATCCGTGACTACAAATTTTTGCGGACTTTCCTTCACAGCGGCATACAATTCGTTTCGATGGTTCGGACAAAAGATCAAAACCGAATCAAAAAAGACAAATCGTGTTGCAGGTTTTACACTGAGCTCTGGATACAAATACACCAGGGTGCTGTTATAACAATGTAAATCTTCGTCTTTTAAGTCTTGTGTTTTCAAATACTGTTTGACAGCTTCCAGATCTTCCCAATCGACCTGCACCAATAAAGCCAATTTTGATTTTAAATGGGCATTACTGGAATTCATGACACAGGTCTTCCACAATCTGGCCCGCTCGGGCTTGAATGCCGGACAAGAGAGCACCACCATCATCAGGAAAAACGCCATTCCCCCTTTCCAGCCCCAGGATAAGGAGCATTCCTGAAAACGACTTCCTAAATAACCACCAATGACGGTGATCGCCAACAGATGGGAAGGGGGATGCACATAATCAAACAGATGCTGGAACGCAAACGACTGAAATAACCAACCCAGATACATGAAAGCCAAAAGAACCGAGTCTCGCTGCCCCGGTTCAGCCGGAAAGTCCGTTTCAGAATTCCTGCTATTGCTCCAGTACGTTTTCAATGCCAGCAATGCGAGTGGGACCGCAATCAGATGCAGCAAGAACCAGGGATAAAATCGATACAAAAACTGGACAAAACGCAATGACTCCCATCCTGATTTCCGTGCTGCTACATACTCAGGATTCCATTCCGTAAACGTTTCATAAAACGCAGGCCAGGCACCATTCTGCCACATCCAGAAGATACCAATTCCCCCCAGAAACAATCCTCCCAGCAATAAGCTGGAGAAATCAATCATTAATCTGCGGAAATGGCGGATCATCAGTTGGGACCCAATCCAGACACACAACGCGGGAACCGCAACGAACGGTTTCACCCAAAAAGCTGCCGCCCAGAAAAGCCCTTCCAGGAACGCCCAGCCCCAAATCGATGCAAAGGAAACCTGCTGACTACGATTGATCAGTCGATCTGTCTGTTTTCGTCTAAGCCAGAGTGCCGCCATGGAAGGAAGCAGGATCAATGTATCACGTTGAAAGTGAGACCATTCAGAGATGGAAAAATAAAACGAGAATAAAGCAATTCCAACCCAGAGCATTCCAGACAGAGAAAGGTGATTTCTGCGATTCCACAGCATTAACAGAAAAGCCGTACCGCTGAAAATGACGAGATCAACAGCTCGTATCGCGTCAGAACTCATTCCTACGAGGGAACGAACCAGCATATGAACCCAGACGATCCCCGGCAGATTTGTCTCAAACATATCCTGATACATGGTTCCCCCGTTGAGAACCATTTGGGCCTGCAAATCGTAGAGCACCACATCAGTTGCCAGCGGCATTCTAATGAACAATGGGACATTGAGAATCAGAATCAGTAAGAAAATCACGGCTGCTGCCCATGTAAATGCTGTGATTTGACCTGTTCGCTGATTTCCCACCATTTAAACTCCACGCAAGTACACTGTTTACTTCAATTCTGCAGATCAGAACCAAGAAACACTATAGACGGAATAAGCAGCATAGGTAAAATAAATATATTACGTTTGGACGAAAATCTGCCATTTTTGTCAGGTACATGCAGAGTTCTCCTGATTGCACTGTTATGCTGAGCCCCATCAGAGGTCTGTTTGATAACTATTACGATTGAATTTCTGTATTTCCAATTCACAAAAGTCATCCCAAAATAAAGATTATTTTCCCGTGGATCCAGGACACCTCACCGAACTGATTGATTTGGAAGAGAACTATTGGTGGCACGTTGCCAAGCGCAAGCTGGTAACAGAAATCTTGACTACTGAATTTCCTCCCCCCGGTTTAGTGATTGAAGGGGGAATTGGCTCAGCACGGAACTTACTTGAATTCAATCGTCTGGGTTATGAAGTCACCGGCTTTGACCTGATGCAAGAAGCAGTGGACCATGGACGTTCACGCGGACTGGAAAATGTATTCGTTCATGAACTGAGTCAGCCCTGGCCCGTTGCTCCTGCATCTGCCAAAGCAGTACTCTTGTTAGATGTCATGGAACACATGGAAGATCCCGTAGAATTATTGAAAAACGCAGCTGAGACTCTGACAGAGGACGGTGGAATTATCATTACCGTTCCCGCCTATCCGATGCTGTACTCAGACTGGGATCGAAAACTGGGGCACTTCTGCCGTTATACAAAATTAAAATTTCGTCATAATGCGGAGCAGGCCGGATTAAAAGTGAAGTGGGTCACCCACTGGAATTCATTTACGTTACCTGCTGCGATTGCCATTCGTGGAAGAGACAAAATTCTGAAGCGAACCGATGATTCCCCGCCATGCTTCACGCGTGTTTCACGGTTTACAAATGCCTGCCTGAAATCGTTTGCGCAAATCGAACGCAAGCTAATTCATTCAACAGGAGTTCCGTTTGGTCTTTCTCTCGTAGGAGTTTTAACCAAATGAATCAAACCCAGGCCACCTCTTCATCGCTTGCCCGAATGCCAATAAACGAGGCGTTAATATCCGTCGTTCTCCCTGTATTTAATGAACAGTCCGTCCTGCCACAACTACTGCAAGCCGTTGAAGAATCGCTTCAGTCTGCAGGCAGTCAATATGAAATCATCTTCGTAAATGACGGTTCCTCAGACCAGAGCGGGCAAATCCTGAATGACCTTGCCGATTTGAACTCACGGGTCAGGGTGCTCCACTTTGCAAAGAATTTTGGACATCAGGCAGCGGTTCAAGCCGGTTTACTGCACGCGACGGGTGATGCCATTGTCATTATGGATTCCGACATGCAGGACAGCCCTGTTGCCATCATCGATTTCATCGATCACTGGCAATCGGGCTACGATGTTGTATACGCAATTCGTAGGGATCGCAAAGAAGGTGTACTCAAACGATGGGCCTTTCAAACGTTCCACAAAACGCTCAACTTAATCGCCAGTACATCAATCCCAAGGGATGCCGGCAACTTTGGTTTGATTGATCGTCAAGTCGCCATTCAAATCGCACAACTTAATGACCGAGACCGCTACTTTCCCGGACTCCGTTCCTGGGTTGGTTATCGCCAGATCGGTGTTCCCGTTGAGCGATTGGCCCGCTATGACGAAAACCCGCGCGTCTCATTTCTCCAGTTATGCCGATTGGCGAAGACCGCCATTTTCTCCTTTTCTTTTTTCCCGCTGACGATTTTCTATGTCATCGCCGCCCTGTCTGCCGTTGTCTGCATAGCGCTGATTTCCTTTGTGATGTATCATAAACTGGTCACCGGGCTGGCCATTCCCGGCTGGGCATCTACCACCATCACAGCCTCATTTTTTGGTACATTGAATGCGCTGGGAATTGGAATTTTGGGTGAATATGTCACCCGTATTTATGACCAGGTCCGAGCGCGTCCCATGTTCATCGTGGGAACGAAAACCAACTTTGACTCCCCGGAAATTGAAACGCCACTTTTATCGCAAACAAAGACGACACAAAATTCTGCAAAACAACAGATCAAAACTGATGTTGATCAAGAATATTCTCAGCAATCCTGATCACCCTGAGAAAACGCACCTGGCAGATGACTATTACGAGGTGTGCCTTACAATGTTGACCGAATCCTGATGTCGCGAGACTGGTTTTTCGACTGATTCCTGATTCCGATCAACGTCTTTACTTTGAATCGTATGCAGCAGTCGCGGCCGGAACACAACCATCAATAGCATCGGCAGATACCACAGTAAATAAACGCTTCCCTGCTGAGGATACCAGAGCAGAGTCGCGATGATAATCGCTGCGGTATGAGACATCAGATGCCCCAAATTCTTTTTACGCGGCCAGATTGTCAGACAAGCGATCAACAACACGAATCCGACAAACACAGGAATACGATAAGCAGAATCGTAGGCACTCCAGAACCCCGGCATTTGCTGACCGCCTTCAAATTTGAGAACCGACCAGTCAATGGAACCGATCGTTTGTTGTGTAAATGAAAAACGATCCACGGAAGTCAGAACCAGACTCCCCAGCAGAACGATCGCCACAACGCTACCGGAAAGGACAAACCGCTTGAGACCATTTTTCCAGTAAAAACTGGCCCATAATGGTAAGAGAAAGACGGGAAAAAACATGGCGCCACATGCCAGACCCATAAAAATGCCGGACAGAATCGGTTGCCGATAGGCCACAAATGCCCAAACCAGCAAGGCAGCAGGGAGTACATGATTGGCTTTACTGACATCATAGGCAGTACAAGGTAGCAGGAGGTAAAGTAGTGCCATGGCCAGACCAAGTTGAGTATCGGCAAAATGGACCCTCCCCATTATAATCAATCCAACAACCACAAAGGCATGTGCCAAAATCGCCATGATCCGTGCAGCCAGAGTCGCAGGGTCCAAGCTGGATTGTGCCACCGCACTGGAAAGTGGAACAACAGGCGCAGCGAAAAGACGAGCAGTGGGACCCGCTTCCTGTATTTCCTGCTTTTGATCAACCGTCACGTCTTCCATGCTCAACAAGCTGTCGGCTTGCTTCACGGTTTGTATGGTTTCGGCCGCTGGTTTCTCTGTAAAAACGCGCACCATAAAAAATGCAAAAATGGAAATACAAAGAAAGGCCATCCCAAAACTGTTGAGATTCTGCTCACCACGAGGCCTGCGTTGAAAAAAACAGTCAACGCTCATCCGAATGACAAACAATCCGGTTCCCGCAAACAACCAGATATTTCCCAGGACTGGATTGTCACTGAGAAATAAGAGCCCTGGTGAGATCGACAATAGTAACAACAAATCCAGATTGCGCAGCGAAGCAATACGGTCAAATCGGAAAAAGACCGCAAGCGTCAGCAACAGGGATAAGTAAAACCATGTCGCCTCACTTACATAATAATCAGGTAAGATGTGGTTCATACGAAAATACCGCCAGTGATTAGAATAGATCACCAGTCGAATGTTTTAAACGTCTGAGAAACAAACAGGTCCCCTTGTTTTTCACCCAAACGAATGTGCCAAGTCACATTCAAAGTCTTTTCCATTTGATCATTAAAGCATGACTGGCAACGAAATCTGCACTCATTGTTCACACATTTCAAAAATTTAACCAGCCGATATTTGGTTTTTTCTCAAGTTCGATCATATTTTCGCCATCAATCGAATCACATGTACACATCACTAATTCCATATTATCTAACACCAGTATTTCATTAGCTGTCTTAATAAATCACCCGCTTTCAGTATCTCGGCGCTGAAAACGCACATGTCGAATTTCAAGATGAAAGTATCAGATTCTCTTTGAAAAATGAAACCAATAGTGCCATCATGAAGTCACAATGGACTTAATGATCCAGAACGATCAAACCCCGTTCTCCCAAGCTCTCAACTCAAACAGGATTGAGGATAAATCACATGAGAACTCCCTGTCTCACACGAACGTTATTCCCTCTCATTGTTTTGTTTCTTTTGATCCGAAGCCCCCTCTCGGGAGAAGCGCAGCAAAGTAACCAACCAGCATCTTCCTTGACTAAATCCTGTCTCAAGAAGTTGAATTCAGATCGGGGGCTTTGTGTTGTGTTGGGACTTCCCGAAACTGGTGCCGCTTCGTTTGTCACAGAACTTGTGCAAAACAGTAATTTGCAGGTTTATTTTCAATCTGAATCTACAGAAGAAGTGAATCAGGTACGAAAGCTGTCTGATCAGCAAGGCCTATTAGGACAACGAATTTTCGCGGATCAGGGAAAAAACAACGCGATTGCACTTGCCAGTAATCTGGCCGATGTGATCTTCGTACAACCCCCATCGACGAAACCAGCCACTCAACAGGAACTTTTACGAGTGTTGCGGCCTCAAGGGACTGCCTTTACACCTACTTATCAAATCACGAAGCCGGTGCCTGAAGGAAATGATTATTGGGACCATCCTTACCACGGGCCAGATAACAACCCGCAATCGACCGATCAAAACGCAAGATCTCCTTATCGAACTCAATTTCTGGCAGACCCCAAATTTTCTCCGATGCCGGAAGTCTCTGTTGCAGCAGGAGGCAAGGTTTATAAAGCGTTTGGCCACATAGCCCATAAACAGAATCAGAATGCCATTTTGAATACCTTGATGTGTATCAATGCATACAATGGCACAATTTTATGGAAACGTAAACTTCCGGAAGGCTTCATGATTCACCGGAACACCATGATCGGAACCGAAGATGCCTTGTTGATGGCCGACAACGAATCATGCAAAATCATTGACAGTGAAACAGGCGAGATTCGGGACGAGATTGTGATTGATGAGAAACTAGCTGATGGACCTGTCTGGAAATGGATGGGTCTGCAGAATGGAACCCTTTATGCGCTCATCGGAAATAAGGAAGTCAAAGTCGACACCCAGAAATCGGCCCGACGCGGCTTGGGACATTGGCCTTGGGGAATGTGGAAAGGTCACGACTATTCAGACCCTAAAAAAGCGTTTGGTTTCGGCCGAACCTTTGTGGCGATCAATCCTGCCACGAAAAAAGTTCTCTGGCATTTTCGCGACAGAGACTACATCGACAGTCGCGGCGTCTGTATGAAAAATAACCATATTTTTTATTATTGCCCCGATAAATTTCTAGCCTGCCTGAATATCGAAAATGGAAAACAGGTTTGGAAAAACGACGATAAAAAACTTCTGGCTTCGATCGGCTCTAATCAGAAAGCACAACATTATGTCACCGGTTATGCCACCACAAACTACATCAAATGCAGTGACGATTACCTGTTTTTTGCAGGCCCACAACGCCTGCATCTAGTCACCGCCTCGGCCGCTGACGGGTATCTAATGTGGGAGAAAGAACACGGAAATCTGCAACTCGTCTTACGAAAAGATGGTATTTATGCTGCTGGACCAAAAGAAACCGGGATGAAACTCGATTATGCCACCGGAGAAAAAATCGCGTCGCTTCCCACGCGCCGTGCCTGCACGCGTGCCACCGGGAGCGTCGACAGCATTTTTTTCCGTACCCGGGGAGGCACCGTCCGACTCGAAACTGATTCACATTCAGCACAACACATTGCCCCTATGCGGCCTCCCTGTCAGGACGGGGTGATTGTTTCTAACGGGTTACTCTATTGGGGCCCCTGGATGTGTGGCTGTGAGCTCTCGCTTTACGGACATATCTGCCTCGGTCCGGAAAAGAATTCCGCTGCACCAGCTTCCCAGGCTCCCCCGCGGCACGTTGCCTATGGTAGTGACCTTTCGAAAGTTGAGCCATTGGCGGCTCGGAACGGTGACTGGCCCGCATTTCGAGGTGACAACCGGCAGTCCTCAACGACCAACGTATCAATCCCAGCTAAAACCAAACTCAGCTGGACGGCCCAAGTCACGCAGTCCGCAATGCCAACGGCTCCAGTCATCGCCGGAAAGTTGATTTTTGTAGCTGATCGAAATGGTGTTGTGACAGCTTTTGATATGCAAGGCAAGCAAGTCTGGAAACAATATACAGGAGGAGCCATCTATTACCCTCCTACAGTCAACAACGATCGTCTGTTTGTGGGTTCCGCCGACGGGCGGGTCTATGCCTATGAAGCAAAAACCGGACTACCGCTCTGGTCGTTTCGTGTAGCGCCTGAGCAACGCTGGATCCCCGTGTATGGAAAACTGATTTCTACCTGGCCCATCTCCGGGGGAGTCGTCGTTCAGAACAACACAGTTTATGCTGCGGCGGGGATCGCCCATTTTGATGGGACACACATTGTCGCATTAAATGCGGAAACCGGCGAATTACAGCAGGAAAATAATACGTCAGGTACACTTTCTGCAACTGTGAACAGCGGAATCAGCCTTCAAGGCAGCCTATACATTGATGAAAACGAACTCCGGTTCCTCGCGGGAGGCGTCTATGAAATCGCCCGTTACGATCTGCAGACTTTAAAATGTCTGAATACGCCCCGCGCAGAAGTCACATCACAATATCGAACTGCTTTCTATCCATATTACCCGAACTATGGAAAATATCTGTCGATTGAGCACACTCTGGCAGACCGACGGGAACTGGTACATGATGCCAGCTACGAAGGGAGTGCTTTTACCAATCTGACCCTGAAAGAAGCCTTACCACCAGGTGCACCAAAGGTGAAAAAAGAAGTCGCCCGCTGGTTGAGCATGCGTGCCAGACGCACGGGAGAAGCTTTTAAACGCAAAAACCTCTGGATCGACCAGAAGCAACGACGCTTCACCAGTTTTATTGTTTCTCCGGAAACACTGTTAACCGCAGGACATCCTGACGAAAAATCAGACGCTCCTTTTCTAACGGCCATTGATATCAATCAGGGCACAGACCTCTGGTCGCATCCATTGCCCGCATTGGCAGTGAAGGGGGGAACTGCCATCAATTCGGAAGGAACAATTGTGGTCACTTTGGAAAATGGACAACTTCTCTGCTTCAGAAAAGAATGATTCGACGGTAACGAAATCAGAATTGGTTGACTTTCAGATAGAAGCAAAAACCGTTACGTTAAAGACGTCAAACTATTCTCGATCATACTATTACTGAAGTTTCATTCCCATGACCACATCAATCGATCTCTATCTTTCAGGAAACGAAAATCCCCCTGAAAGTCAAAGCAATTTTTCTCACCTGACGTTCAGTAGCCTGGATTCGACCGGGTTCTCGAATATCACTTGTGATACCTTGAAATCGCTGTTTGCAGAGACCGATGCTGGTTATATTGCTTTCCTGGAGTCATCACAGCCCGTTGATCAGTCATTCTTCCATCAATTGAACGACTTGGATCTAGATTCCGATCAGGGGGGAGTCTGTTTCTTGCCTTTCCACGATTCCAGTCCGTTTGTCGATGCATGGGAGGCACTGCCTCCTGTCGCAGCCTCACTGGCGATGAATCCACTTCAGCATGCAGCCGTACTGATTCGAAAAACAGATTTTGCGTCCCTGAACAACCTTGAGAAATCAAACGACATCCTCTGGCAGGCATTGATTCGCCTGGCGCAAGCAGGCATTCCCAGCCAGTTGATCAATCCCTCTGTTTCCTCAGAAGACGACCTCAGTTCTGTGGTCTTTCCATGTCTTGCTCCAAAAAATCCCGGTCCTGATCAGGATTGGCTTCTCCATTTGTTGCAGGATTATGAACCAGCTCAGGATCTACCATCCATTACATCTCAAGCCGACGCCACGGCCCTCAAAGCAGGCTTATTCTGCATCCATGATTATCTGGACGAAAGTCATCAATATTCACAATCAGTCCAAAGCCAGGGGATTCACGGGGCGGGCGACTATTGGCATCATATCATGCACCGCCGAGAGCCAGACTATTCAAATGCCAAATACTGGAGCAGGGCGGTAGGCTATCATCCACTGCAAGACATCTTACCAGACGTCGTTGGAAACTTGTTTAATTTGGAGGGTAGCGATTCCGTTGAGAACTGGAAACGCCGACTTCTGCAAAATGATCGATGGTCACTGAACACATTTGTCGATTGTTGCGCGGAATGTGAAGCAACACACGATCCGGAATTAAACAGATTCGCACAAACGATACAATGGATTGAGATGCAACTCCTGCTTCAGAAAACATCTCAAGATGCTGTAAGAGGTTAAGTCGAAGCCGGCTTTTCATAACTACCAACAGTCTCAAAGCCCGAAAAGGCGTTTTTTTTACCTGATTGCCGTTCAGAATGCCAAATCACGAGAATTGAGCCGTTAAATTCTGTTGACAGCCGCGTTTGCGCGGTTATGATTTAAGTACTTACCGCTCAATCCTCCTGCGACTCCTGCGGGCAAACCGAGTGGATATCCATCCCATGGGATTTCCTCCGAGATGTATTTTCGCAGGGCCACCAAGCAGGAACGAGAACTTTCCTTCGGTCTTTTTCTCAGTGCCGACAGCGCATACCTTTTTGGAACCTTCCCATATTGCTGGTGTTCATTTTCGGTGAAGTCTCCATCTGTTACCATTTCACCGAAAGAACCTGATTCCTTCAGAAAACTGTAATCGTCGACCTCGACAGATTCATCAAAGTTAGTGGGACCGTTAGTATGTTTGGCTTTCCAGGCTGGATTGAAATTACCATCATCTTAGGGATCATTCTGCTCCTGTTTGGTAAACGTTTACCAGGAGCCATGAATTCTCTGGGTAAGAGCATAGTCGAATTCAAAAAAGGGGCGAGAGAGAGCATCGATGAAGATGACTCTTCGAAATCTGACTCACAGAGCTCCGAACAGGATAAGCAGCCAGAATAGAATTCCTGGGAAGTAAAATTGATCGCGCCAAGATGTTCGAAGATGGTATAGTAGAATAGAAACGAGGCTCAGAGGGCATTCGCTTTTCAGTAAAGCGTCCTTCAACACCTTAAAATAAAAGAGGTTCAAAAATGTTCCAGACAATTACACACATGACTCCTGTTCCCGCAATATTCGGAATGCCTGGCGGCTATGAAATGATCATCGTCGGGATTATTGCGCTGCTGCTGTTTGGTAAGCGATTACCCGAAGTCGCACGTAGCCTGGGCAAGGGAATTGTGGAATTCAAAAAAGGCGTGAGTGGAATTGAAGATGAAGTCAATCAGGCTTCGTACTCACAATCACAGCCTGAAACCCCTCGTCCCGCACCTGAGGAACGTTCTGATGAGTTCTCAGCTCCCAAATTTGAAGTTCCCAGCTCAGAACCCAAAACAGAAGAGAAGTCGGAACAGGCATAAGTGTTCCTGCACTTGTCAGATCAGTAAATTCGGTCTGACGATTTAATAGGGAGCCTTATTCAATACTTCAACATCAACGATGCGACCTGAAGGCTTGGTCAAGTCCAGGATTATCGGGTCAGGGGTGACTTCTTTTGAGATGTTCCCCGCTGAATCACGTGCAACAACCTGCAGATAAAACTTGGAAGGGTTGCCCGGTCCCACAGACCAGGTAAACCTTCCTGTATCTTCTTGCCAATCTACAATGGGTTCCCAAGGACCATTGGGCTGAGTCGAATAATTGATGGCGATCGACTTCTCTGCAGGGTTCTGATCACTCATTGCCCAGGTAATGGTTACTTTATTCGCTTCGCCTCCCAACCCCTGTTTAATCGGATGCAGCTTAATTGCCGGAGCAGTGCGGTCAACGACAATCACGACGTCCGGCTTCTCACCTGGCTTGGGTAATGCATCAGCAAGCCCGACTCCACTGCGAACACGCAGTGCAAAGCCATAAATTCCATCATGGGGAACTTCCACATGAAAGGGGCTCTTCTTATCTTCATCTTCACCATACTTATACCACTTCTGACCATTGTCTTCTGTGATATACAGCTCAATTGCCCCAATCCCTGAAGGACCGACTTCATCGACCTGAAACCCGATCTGAAACTGTGTTCCGTTTAAAACCTGCTTACGTTCTGGCGCCCAGTTCTTTTCGGAAGCAGGATAGCGTTTTTTCGCATAATGCGGCCGATTCTCCGGAGCATCGGCGACAAATTGCCCTTTCACTGAATCCTGCATGGGCTGATTGCCGCCTCCTGCTTTGGGAAACACGCTGGGTAGCTGTTGATTATTGGCTAGAGGTGTCTGCTGCTCAAACGGTTTCGGCTGAGTCGACTGTGGGTCCTGCCCTTGACTTGAGTAAGGAGCGAGCGGTTCAGGCTCCGACAATGTCAGGCTGTTATCTAGCGTCCCTCCCTGTGCGATCGGCTGATTAAAATCTGGCAGGTCCTGTTTTTTCTTAGGTAATGAACGACTGGCAGAAGCAACCACACGAATCTGCTTCTGGCTGCTCCCCACATTATCTGCTTTGTCTTTAATAATTCCGCGAACGGCAACAACGCCTCCCTGAGAAATGGACCAGGTTGTTTGTCCTTTTCCATGTGGTGCAACAATCACTCGTTGCCAGTTCGGACTTCCATTTTGAGAATACTCCAGTACCAGCTTACTTGGATCCAGGTACTGATCTTCAGCGTTCCAGATTAACTGGACCTTGCCGGGAGAAACCTGTCGTAGATCGAGATCCAATCGGGGAGGAGTCGTATCGATGACAACGCGCAATCCCGGCTCGAAGACACGACCGGAAGGGTGCAGCTGATTTTTTGAATCTAATGTACGAACAGAAAACCAATATTCGCCATCCTGTGTGGCTTCAAAGGGGAATTTGCGCGTAGCGGGAGAGACTGATTTCAAGTGATTCCAGGTAACACCCCGATCTGTGGAGACATAGAGTCTGATTTCACGAGCTCCCAGACGATCGATTTCCGCCTGATCATAATGATAGGGAATTCGAAACTGAGTCTTACTGGTATAGACGGGCGCCGATGGAACTGCAGCTGCCTGTGTTGAATCGGTTAGAATTCCCCAACAACAGCAACTGACTACCAGTAATGTCAATAGTCTCATGCCAATTCACCCCCATGTCCAGACAACAGCAATTATGATGTTATCCAGTCTCGGAGCCCCCTCCTGAGAAGTTGTAAATATATTTCAACAGCCAATACGTACGGGTACTAGTAAACCGGATCTTGACTATCTAGGCATATCGTCAAATCAGATCGTATGACTTGAGACGATCTTTCTGGTTAAAACAGAAGCGTAGTAGAAGAAAAGCCTCCCTGTTTTATGAAATATATAAAAGAGGCTCGTTCAACTTTTTGATTCGAATCTCGTGCGAAAATCAGCCTTTACGGAGTTCTGCAATCTGATTCATATATTCAGTAGTCAGCTTCTGAATTCCGTCCAAATCGCCTGAATCGACCATCTGCTTCGTCACCAGTGAGCTCCCCAAGCCTACGGCACAAGCTCCCGCCTTGAGATAGGCGGGTAATGTTTCCAGGTCAACGCCACCGGTTGGCATCAGCGGTATCTGGGGCAGGGGGCCGTGCAATGCTTTAAGGTAGGCAGGGCCGCCCACAAATGCCGGAAAGACTTTAATGATGTCTGCACCGGCCTCCCAGGCAGTTAAGACTTCTGTTGGTGTGAATGCGCCCGTCATGATCAATTTATCGTATCGATTGCACAATTCAATCACATCAGTATTTACTGTGGGCGTCACTATAAACTCTGCTCCCGCCAGAATCGCAGCGCGCGCTGTTTCCGTGTCGAGCACCGTTCCAGCGCCCAGAAGAATCTTATCTCCCAGTTCCCGCTTGACCTGTGCCAGAATATCCAAAACTCCCGGAACCGTAAAAGTCACTTCAATCACGTCCAAACCACCCGCATAGATGGCTTTGGATACATCAACCAGTAACTCACCTGATTGTGCACGAATGATGGCAACAGCACCACGATCAACAACCTGAGTGAAATCCGCATGCCGACTCATATGATGAACACCTTATTTCTATGATCTATTTTTAAATGGTTGAATATCGATTATGCTTGAAAAGAGAATTGTTCTGCAAACTCCAGAACCCACAAATCAACCAGATCCTTAAATGAATCCATATCAGCTTCAGCAACAAACTGATAATGGGATCGATTGAAGGTTTCCTTGTTTCGTATCGTCGCCTTAGCGACCAGTTCAATGATGTGTGTTTCCGTAAAAGGCCGCACCACCATCTCCAACCGGGTATAGAGACTCTGTGCCTTTTTCCCAGCTCCCAGGCTAACATCGTCACGAGTAATCCGAGATCCCCAGCCTTCCTCTTCCATCAGGGTTTTAAATTGAAAACCGGGAAAATGATCAGCCAGCTTTTTTAAACAACCATCAATATGGTCAGTCAACTCCAGTCGGTATTTCAAATGAAGATTCCGGAACTCTTCTTCAGACATTTTCTTTCCGACGGCTTGTTGCATTTCTTCATTTTTGGCTGCGCGCCCTTTATTGATGGCGTGCTGAAGACGTTTTTCAAAATCCATTCAAATTCCTAACAAAAATGAGTCTCTGGGCTAAACCGGTTTTGACAGCCAAAAATCTGCAATAAACCGTATCTGGGAAATTCAATCTAAAATTGATCATAAAAGTGAATACATTGGGATGCAATGCAAGGGCTCTAAGAGGCCGCGAATTCCCCCCTAGTTTTTGAATCGTTCAAATCACTGTCCTGCTTTGACTTTAGGTAAATTCAACAATGTAAATCTTACTATTTCCCTGTCTGACAGATTGGTGGAACGGAAAACAGCCTTCTATCCGATGAACCCCGATCTTTCAAATAGATTCAGGAAGAAGAAAATGATTCCTCGACTCAGTTTTCAGTTGAAAACCAGCGATTTCGCTACTCTAGTCAAAACCTGTATACTCACATTAAAGACTATGACTTGGGGAGCTCATTACCCACTAATATCGAATCTTACTGATTTTTGGCGCATGAAATGCTAACATTTCCAGAAGCTGATACAGATCAATTACTGCAGGCGGACTTGCCTCAAACTGGACACAGCCCGATAATTGTTGACAGACAATATATAATGGGTGCATGCTGAGAAAGACCAATCTGAAAGCGAGTAACTTCGTCAGTAAAGTAGTTATGGGTTTGTATTAGGGAAGACAGGAAGATAATACTTTCTGCCAGTTTTAAAGTGATTCTATATATTTTAACTTTGGGAAATGGATCTGGAAGACAAAAGTTATTCAAGGAACTGTTTGAGGGCCATATCCTTCAGTGGGTTTTGGCGTTTCTCCTTGTCAGTTTTTTGATTTGGTTGATCGTATGGATCGTAGGACGTTTTAGGGAAAATGAGGATCGTCATGTTGATGCGAGTGAATTGCTTCTTCAATTCTCAGAAATGCGTCGAGAAGGTGACCTTACGGACGATGAATTCCGATCCATCAAACAACGGCTTGTAGATCCCACCGAGAAGGATTTGGAGAAAAAAGAAACTACTGATCACATAGAAAACGACGATTAGAAAAATCAGGCAGAATAACATCTGCCTTCCTCTAGTCAATTTTCACTGATTACGAATTTACCTAACAATTGCCTCTTTTAAATTTTAGTAGATTTCGCTTTTAAATCCATGTCACAAGTTTTTTACATGTCGAATGATTTGCACGGAGGCAGAATCAAAACTCACTGGACGTTATACGCCATCATTTAGTTGACACCGTTGAAGGGAAGCTATGCCCACCGGACGAGATATCACCTCTGGAAAACGTAATTCTTCTGGAAAGAAAAATGCAAACTGTTCCTTTTGTAGAAAAAGCTATCGCGAAGTGGGGCCTCTCGTAGAGGGACCCGACAATGCGTATATCTGCGGAGAATGTATAGAAGTCTGCCAATCAATACTGGAACAGGAGCATCGACGCAGGGGAACGACGAAAAAACTATTCAAAAATGTTCCCACGCCACGTGAGATTGTAACCCACTTGAATGAGTATGTGATTGGTCAGGAACGAGCCAAGAAAGTCATGGCTGTCGCCGTTCACAATCACTACAAGAGACTGATGCATGCTGAAGAGGATGCTTCAGAAGTGGAACTCGACAAATCAAACATCCTCCTGATCGGTCCGACTGGCTCAGGAAAAACATTGCTCGCCAAGAGTCTGGCACGCTATCTTCAAGTTCCGTTTGCTATCGGTGATGCAACCACCTTAACCGAAGCCGGCTATGTAGGCGAAGATGTTGAAAACCTCTTACTCAAATTGCTGCACGCCGCTGATTTTGATGTCGAAGCAGCCCAACGCGGGATTCTGTTCATCGACGAAATTGATAAAATCGGCAAAACCAGCCAGAACGTCTCGATTACGCGTGATGTTTCCGGAGAAGGGGTTCAACAGGCCTTACTGAAAATGCTGGAAGGAACCGTTGCGAATGTGCCCCCTCAAGGTGGAAGAAAGCACCCCGAGCAACAATACATTCAATTAGACACATCAAATATTCTGTTTATCTGCGGTGGTACTTTCGTCGGTCTCGAAGATATTGTCGGCAAGCGACTGGGGCGTAAGACAATTGGCTTCGGTCAATCAGGCCAGAAGAAAGAAAAGCAGCAGGAAAAATCCAAGAACGATTTACTGGCACAGGCTTCAGTCGATGATGTTTTGGAATTCGGCTTGATTCCGGAATTGCTGGGACGTCTTCCCGTATTGTCGACACTTTCTCAACTGGAAGAAAATGATCTGGTCCGCGTACTGACTGAACCGAAGAACTCTCTGGTCAGGCAGTTCCAGAAATTCTTTGAGATGGAAAATGCCACTCTCGAGTTTACAGATGAGGCACTTCATGAAATCGCATGTATTGCTCAGAAGAAAAACACGGGAGCACGCGGGTTACGAAGCGTAATTGAACAGGCAATGTTTGATATCATGTTCGAGCTTCCCGAACAGGATGCAGAGAAAAAATATGTGGTTACACCGGAGATTATCCGAGGGACGGAACAACTTTTTCCCAAAGATGATTCAGCAGCCGCATAGACTCGCTGCACCCCAGGATCTATAATTAAATCAGAAATAAACAATTTTCCCGCCGAAGTGTTTCTTCGGCGGGTTTTCTTACGTGTGGCTGAGTCATGAAAATTCGCCTGAGTCTTCAAAGTCCTTCAAAAAAAACGAAGTCTATGACACTCTCGAAAACAACCTTAATCGGGAGAGCCTCAGACTGCGATATCAAACTCAAGTCAGATCTGGTCAGCCGCCATCATTGCAAAATCTTTCTGACTGAATCAGTTGCTTTGGTTCATGACCTGGGTAGTTCCAATGGTACTTTCATCGATGGTAAAAAGGTGACTCCCAAGCGAGACACCAAGCTGGCTCCCGGTTGCCTGTTGTCCATCGCCGACGTCAGTTTTCTAGTAGACTATGATCCACAGGTATTTGTGGATGTTGGATCTACTATCAACCTGAAGGGAATTGAATCTCTGATGCCCGAACATCCGCTTGCTTCTGCTTCGGATGACGTCATTCCTATTCATACTCCTGATGAGATCTCTCTGCCAGAGCCCCAGGAACATCCCGGGCAAAGCAAATCCAATGACACAGTAACGATTGACGAATACGAACCAGATCAGAATTCCCGGGAAAATAAAAAGACGATTCAATTTCCAGAAATTGAATTAACTGATAACATAGATCAAAATTGACCCCATCTTGACTTTCTCAACAGGATTCAATTATGTCGGACAATGACGTACAGCAACTTTTGAAATTGAGTAAACAGCTTCTTGATGCCGTTGATCATAAAGACTGGAATACCTACACAAATCTTTGTGATGAAGAATTGACTTCGTTTGAACCAGAGTCTCAAGGACACCTGATCACAGGGATGGACTTCCATCGTTTCTATTTCGAAATGAATCCAACAGGAAGACCCAGACAATCAACCATCAGTTCGCCTATGGTTTCGGTCATGGGTGATGTGGCTTTGATTACTTATGTTCGAATTGTCCAGGCAATTGACGAACACGGCCATGCATCCAGTTCCTCTTTTGAAGAAACCCGTATCTGGGAAAAGCAGGACGGCGACTGGCAACATGTGCATTTTCACCGTTCTCTAATTTCCTGATTGTTCGCCCGCGATGACTGAATCCGATTCAACACCCCAAATTGTCATTCTCTGTTCTGACATGCTGTTTCTCAGTAAGATCACTGGTACAGCCAGAGAGCTGGGCTACACATTCTGCACGGCGCTCAGCTGCAATAAAGCAGCTGCGTCGTTGTCGAATGAAACCAGACAGTTACTGCTGATCGACTTAACGCAACAAAATCTGGACTGGGGCTTGCTTGAATCAATCCATCAACGCAATGACAGCATAAGCAGCATTGCCTTCGGCCCCCACGTCGATACGGAACGTCTCGCCAAAGCAAGCGAGATCGGCTGTACGCAGGTACTTCCTCGCAGTCAATTTTCAGCACAGCTTCCACGGCTCATCGATGCGGCGTTTGATTAGACAACCTGAAAATCACAGGGATACTCAGAAGCTAATCCAGCTCGAATTTCTTCAACAACCCCTGATAAGCCTGCTCGCCATGCTCAAGGGCCACGACAGCACTGATCCGGGTCTCGCTGGTGTTTATCATCTGAATATTGATCTGGGACTCCGCTAAGGCGCTAAACATGCTTTGGCCAACTCCTGTATGACTACGGAGACCAATGCCAACCACCGACAGCTTTGCAATCGCTTCTTCGTGACTCAATTCAGCATTTCCCCATTCCGAGAGCAGGGGCCTCACAAGTTCCAGGCTCTTTTCCAGCGAAGTCCGAGGCACCGTAAACGAAAGGTGCGCCTGCTCTTCTTCGCCCATGTTTTGCACAATCATATCGACTGAAACGCCCCCCTCCGCTACCACAGAGAACAGACGTGAACAGATTCCGGGATTATCCGGCAAATTTCTGACAGTCACACGAGATTGACTTTGATCGAGCAGAACTTCACTCACCACAATGTCTTCCATATTGGCTAGCTGATCGATGATTTCCTGCTCAAGCTGAGTCAACCGCTGTGACGACTCTTCAGAACACTCGCCTGCAGGTAATTTCTGATTTGTAGCAAACGAGTAACTAGTCAGACGGTCCAATTCGAAACCATTATGAATTACACGGACTGCTTCTTCACATTGATTTCGATCAACGAGAACGGTCACCTTAATTTCACTGGTTGTAATCATTCCGACATTAATGCCTGCTCCGGCCAGGATCGAGAACATGCGGCTGGCCACTCCATAATGATTCCGCATGCCACTTCCAACAATTGAGACCTTGGACAAATTCGTTCCATGTTGAATCTTTCCTGAACCAATAGCATCAATGGCCTCACTGGCTGCAGTGAGCGTTTCCGCCAGATCTGACTGTGGAACGGTAAAGGAAACCCGTGCGACTCCTCCCGTTCCCACATCCTGTACGATCATATCCAGACAAATTTTTCGCTCTGACATTCGAGTAAAAATACTGCTCATGATTCCCGGCTCATCAGGAATATCGGTTAAACTGACCCGGACTTCATCGCGCACAAAAGCCACGCCGGTTACTACCGAGGCATCAGCTAAAGGCTCCGCAGCAATCAGAGTTCCTTCGCCATCAGAGAATGAGGGACGAACTTTCAGAGGCACCTGGTATTTTTTTGCAAATTCAATCGATCTCGAGTGCAGCACCCCCGCTCCCAAACTTGCCAGTTCCAACATTTCGTCATATGAAATACTGTCAACTTTGTGGGCTTCCGGTACGATGCGTGGGTCGGTTGTAAACACGCCTTCCACATCGGTATAAATTTCACACATATCTGCTTCCAGCACAGCTGCCAGAGCGGTCGCGGTTGTATCACTGCCTCCTCGTCCCAGAGTTGTGATATTCCAATCCTTATCCCGTCCCTGGAAACCGGCAGCAATGACGATCTTTCCTTCATTCAGAGCAGTACGCATCCGCTCTGTCGAAATCGAAATAATACGTGCTTTCGTATGCGAGGAATCTGTGACGACCCCAATTTGCGATCCTGTCAGACTGATTGCATCGCCCCCCAGCTTATGAATGGCCATCGCCATCAATGCAACTGATTCCTGTTCCCCTGTCGAAAGCAACATATCCATCTCACGCGGAGTAGGACTATCTGTCATTTCCGCAGCCAGTCGCACTAGTTCGTCCGTCTTTTTACCACGCGCACTGACCACCATCACAACCTGGTGACCGGCTTGATGCATTTCGGTAGCACGCCGCGCTGCAGCGAGAATTTTGCTGGTATCGGCAACACTCGTTCCACCAAACTTCTGGACTATGAGCGACACGTCTCTTCTCCGTTTCTCTACTCTTTGAAAAAATGATGATCTGACTCATTGAAAATGCCGTAGCATAAAAACAGTATATTACGAAATTTTGAGCATCCTCAGGCTGAGTCAAAGAACTTGGAAGGTAACAAATCGAATCAATTTCGTGAATCAACAGACTTTTCTGATTCGATAAATCTTGAAAAACTGCTTTGAAATGTGTCATATTCCTAAATTCTGGCAGCTCAGATCCAATACCGTAGTTAGGAGCCAGCCAAAACAGAAGTGTTCAAAACAGCACCCCCGTTAATCCCGAATTAATTCAACTAACTCCTCTGCAACCCTGTGAGCCGCCTGAGGGTAGGCAAGTTCATGGACTTTCTGTGACATACTGCTTCGTTCCTCCGGGCCATTCAACAAATCCAGAACCGCTTTGCTGAGCAACTGAGCGGTCACATTGGAGTCCGGAGCTTGTTCCACCAAGAATGCTGCCCCCCGTTCGGCATAAAAACGGGCATTGATTAACTGATGATCTCTGATTGAATTCGGAAACGGAATCAGAACGGTCGGAATACCCAAGCAGGCGATTTCAGCCAGCGTCGTAGCACCAGCCCGAGAAATGATCAGATCCGTATGTGTGTACCATTCTGTCAAGTCATCAAAAAAGGGCTGTACTGTCACCCTCAGTTGAGGCCACTGTTTTCTCATCCATTCATAGGTAACATTGACACACGCATATCCCGCTTCTCCCGTCTGATGTATCACATGTAGTGGCATTGGAAGATCGTCTCCGGTTTGTTTCAGCAGGGAGAGCACAACGTCATTAACAGCTGTCGCTCCCTGACTACCGCCTAAGATCAGAATTGAAGTTTCGGTAGATTTTTCTGCCGTCCCCTTCTGTATTCCTGCATTAACAATCTGCTGTCTGACCGGATTCCCTGTCAAAACAACACGAGGCTGGTTGTGATTTACTCCACTTCGCTTGCATTTGAATTCTGTTTCCGAGAAAGAAATACAGACCAGAGAAGCGCGAGAGAACAAAAACTGATTTGCTCTCCCTGGAATGATATTCTGCTCTAATAAAACAATTGGAATCTTTAACCAGGAAGCGGCAAGTATCACAGGCACACTCGCAAAACCTCCCAGACCAATAACAACGGAAGGTATTTTTGTTCGCAAAAAACGAATTGCCTGCAAGAATGCGCGGCCATTATGCCAAAGAAATCGAAAAGGGGCGCGTTTTAAATCGCTGGTTGATGACGATGGCAAACTGAGATGTTGATACCCTGAATTTTCAATGATTTGTTGCTCGACAATGCGGTTGGAGCCTACAAATATCGTCTGAAATTCACCGAGTGAAGCCAACTGCTCAGCGACTGCGATTCCAGGAAGCAGATGACCTCCTGTTCCGCCTCCCGCAAAAACGATTGTTTTCTTCCTAAGAATAGACTCGGTCATTGTACCCTGGAATCACTGGTGGAGTGACTTTTCAACTAAACACCAATCAAAGGGTCCAGCATAGGAAAACTCTTCTCAAATTCCCAGTCAATTCTTCTCCTCATCTTCATCCTCGTACTCTTCATCCTCGTACTCTTCATCCTCGTACTCTTCATCCTCGTACTCTTCATCCTCGTACTCTTCATCCTCGTACTCTTCATCCTCGTACTCTTCATCCTCGCACTCTTCATCCTCGTACTCTTCATCCTCGCACTCTTCATCCTCGCACTCTTCATCCTCGCACTCTTCATCCTCGCACTCTTCATCCTCGCACTCTTCATCCTCGTACTCTTCATCTGCTTCCGACTCGGAGTCTGCGAGATCTCTTTCCATAACCGCTTGCGGATCAGATAGCGGCTCCTCTTCTCCTTGCTCCGGATCGATCAACAATTCTGCCCCCGCCGGCGACCGGGTCAAGCTGACGATAATTCCCAAAGAGAGCAGGCTTACCATCAAATTTGTTCCACCATAACTGATGAGGGGGTGTGAAATCCCCTTCGGAGGCACCATCGCTGTCACAACGGCGACATTGATAATCGCCTGAAGAACCAACTGCATCAACAAAGTAAACCCGACAACATAGGCATATGACTTCTGATTCTGTGAGCGAATAATATTGAAGCCTGCCAGAAACAGTCCCAGCCAGAGTCCCACAATTCCGAGTGTCCCAATCAAGCCTAGCTCTTCTCCTGCCACCGAAAACACGAAATCGGTATTTGCTTCAGGCAGAAAACTTAATTTTTGTGCTCCTTTCCCCAAGCCGGATCCGGAAACGCCACCTGTTCCTAACGCCATTAGCGACTGCTTCAGCTGATAGGGAGCCGATTGCCAGTCAGTCCAGGTATCAAGAAACCCACTGATTCGCTTTAACTGATAAGGCCTTAATGCCACCAACATCCCCACAGCGGGAATCGCACAAAGCATCCCAACGATAAAGTTTCTGAGCGGCCAGCCTCCCAGGAACAAGGCAATCGCAACTCCCCCAACCAGAAACAACGATGTTCCCAAGTCGGGTTGTTTTAGAACCAGCGGGATCACAATAGCTAGAGGAATTAGTAAAGGAATCGTTCCTTTGAACCAATGGTTCAAAGACCGTCGCCGCTGCAGCATCAGCCGGACTGTCAAAAGGGGGAGTGCAATTTTTGCCAATTCTGAAGGTTGAAGAGAAACTGCCCCGAACCTTAACCAGCGTTGCGCACCATTCACGCGCGTACCGACCCCGGGAATTAAAACCAGAATCAGCAAAACTACGGTTCCCCAGAAGAGCAGGGGAGCGCGATCAAACCAATATCGGGCTGGCATATAAGAAGCAATTGAAGCCACGGTGACAGCAATTACCAGAAACGTCAAATGTTTTGACAAATAAACCTGTTCAAATTCAGTCGGCCAGGAGGTGATGCTGGCGCTATGCACCATTAGCACTCCGATCCCCAACAGCGCACACGCCATCGAAATGAACAGACTGCGGTCATGGTCCGGTTGCGATTGTGGTAAAATTGAAGCCGACTTCATTCGAAATCTCTCATCGATAAACGAGAATGGATATCAATGAAATCGTCTTGTAAAATGATACTCCACCAACCCAACCCCATTGTGAATTCACGATTTAGAAACATTCGACATCGACACGAACTAGCTGACAAAACCGTGATAACAGGCCTTTCTCCAATCGGACTACATTTCCTGACTGACAAAAGCCACATGATCAACAAACCCTATTTAGCTTGCCAATCACCTATTTCAAGAATGTAGGCTCAGGTCGCGATCTTCAAACTGGCAACCGCAATAATGGCCAGCAAAGCAGAACAGATCCAGAAACGAACAACAATTTTCATTTCATGCTCGCCTTTGAATAAATAATGGTTGTGCAGCGGACTACAAGCAATTAGCCGGTTTCCTGTGCGCCGAAACCAGAATACCTGCATAATGACACTGAGTGTTTCCACAACGAACACTCCGCCGGCAATCACCAGTAATGCTTCCTGACGAATTACCAGTGCAGCAAAACCAAGCAATGCCCCCAAAGGCAGCGAACCCGTATCTCCCATGAAGACCTGAGCCGGATAGCAATTGAACCACAAAAATCCCAGCACCGCTCCGACAGCCGCTCCTAGAAGAATACTCAGTTCTCCAGCCCCGGCGATATAAGGCACCTGTAAGTAATCAGCCATTACTTTATGCCCCGCCAGATAAGTCAACCCCGCAAAGGCCGAGCCGGCAAAAACCATGCAACCGCTGGCCAGCCCATCCAGGCCATCCGTTAAATTGACAGCGTTAGAACTTCCTGTCATGACCACGATCGTCCAGGGAATAAACAGGACACCTAGATAAAAAGTTAGACGGGTGACTGGCATAATCAAATCCAGCCCTGAATTCAAATTGGCGTTATTAAAGTAGAGAGCCGTCCCGATGACTCCTGAAAAGAGGATTTGGACCAGTAGCTTCTGACGAGGTTTTAATCCGTTCCGAGTAGTACTGAGCTTGATCCAGTCATCATAAGCCCCCAACAAAGCAAAACCCGCGGCTGTCAAAATTCCCAATTGAACGTAACGGTTCGAAAGATCTGCCCAAAGGAACGTTGAAATTAGAATTGCGCCGATGATGAAAATCCCCCCCATCGTCGGAGTAGCATTTTTCGAAGCATGGATTTCATTCAACTTTTCCGAGGCACTGTCAACGCGCTCACGAAACCGTTTTTCCAGCCAGCGGATCGCCAATGGACCCAGCAGCAAGGCAATCAGAAAAGAAGAAAGACTGGCCAGTGCAATTCGTGCCGTCAGAAAGACACGCGAATCACCGGTTGAGAGAACTTCGAGTTGTTCGAGCAGAGGAGAAAACGTCTTCAATAACCAGATTACCATGAAGTATTTTTCTCGTCACATACTGTATCACACAAATCAGGGCCAGGATTCATATTCATTCCACTAACCTGTTGAACTCGACTCTGACTCATTTTACCGAGTATTCACATACTCGTAAATGAAAGCACCGGACGCCGAGACCCCATATCCCGACGTCCGGTAAGGATTTCATCATGATACAGCAGTGGAGTGATCGACCCAAGTAATCACAAATTCCTGTGCTGATTTGTCCGCCGAAACGAACGCGCTCAGGATTCCCGCAAACCCAGGAGCACATGATGAAATCACAAGTTTAGACACATGATATTTTTTTCTCCCCCGAAGTAGCATCAAGAGAAACCTGTCGATTCAAATAGGAAATCAATCGTTCCATCCGCATACCTCGAGAACCTTTGACTAACACAACGTCTCCCACTTCCAGGCAAGAGACCACATCACTTTGTAATTCGCTTACATCCGTCGCCTGTACGATTCGATCCCGGGATAGATTTGCAGAAACCGCTCCCTGAACAACGGCTCCGGCTTGTTTTCCACAGACAAAAAGCAAATCAATTCCAGACGCGGCGATGAATTCTCCCATTTCATGGTGGTACCGTCTTGACTCGGCTCCCAACTCCAGCATATCCCCCATCACGAGAATGCGTTTACCGGAGCCCGACCAATCCTTCAGAATCTGACATGCCGCTCTCATCGAAACAGGGCTGGCGTTATAAGTATCATCAATGATCGTCCAGTGACCGATCTGTTCAACGTGACAGCGCCCCGGTACCGAAGCAAATTGACAAACTCCCTCAATAAGGTTCTGATTCGATAATCCAAATTCTTTCCCGACTGCGATCGCAAACAAAGCCGCATACACAAAATGCTTTCCCCGTGCTGGCACGAAATATTCTGTATCTTCAAACTGAAATTTTATTCCGTCGTGTGCTTGCCGAACAAAAACAGCCTGTAAATCATTCTGATCACCCAACCCCACCGTCAGGGTCCGAGCCGATGTCTTTGAAATCAGCGATTCAGCAAATGGATCATCCCCATTGACAACTGCTAACCCTTGAGCAGAGAGCTGTTCGAACAGCTCTGCTTTTGCATCTGCCGTTTGATCCAGGGTTCCAAAATGCTCTAAATGCGAGGGACCAATTCCTGTTATCACACCGAGTTCCGGTTGTGCTATCTGGGCCAATTCCTGAATTTCACCTGAACGCGAAGCAGCCAGCTCGAGAACCGCGTACTCATGAACCAATTCAATTTGTGCAATACTCAAAGGCACACCGAACTCATTATTGTAATTGGCGGGACTTTGAACACCCTTTAAAAACGGGGACAATGCCGAATGAATCATATTTCGAGTCGTCGTTTTGCCAACACTCCCCGTCACACCAATCACAGTCGCCTGCTGCTGACTGCGATACCAGCCAGCAAACTCCTGCAAAGCTCGATTGACATCATCTACAGCGATCAATGGCTGTGAAAGTGGACCTGTTTCCGTACCATGCTTTACAACACAAGCTTGCGCGCCGTGCTCAATTGCCTCGGCAACAAATTCGTGCCCATCCAAACGCTGCCCATGGATCGCAAAAAACAAGTCCCCTGGAGTAGTCGTTCGGGAGTCAATCGAAATCCCCTCAACACTAGCGGCTACCTGATCCGCCAGGACAGAAGTCCCCTGGATAACCTGAATAACCTTGTTGAGTGAAACACGATCCATACGATGAATTCTTTATTTTCTAAACTCTGACAGTCAGATGTAGTTCAAATTATTGCTTAAGCGGGAATCCTTGCTGAGCTCCCGGAGAGTAAGTTGCTGAAATAATTTTCGACCACCAGCCGATCACTAAAAGGAATCTTTTGATCTCCAATGATTTGTTCGCACTCGTGCCCCTTACCGGCAATCAGCACCAGGTCTCCCGCCTGCGCTTCGTCGAGCGCCCGACAGATGGCTTCTTTTCGATCGATAATTAATTCGGGGGTTATCCCCTTGGTTCGACAACCTTCCGCAACCATCTCGATAATCTGCATGGGATCTTCGCTCCGGGGATTATCACTGGTGATGATAACTTGATCCGCTTCGCTGCCTGCCAGCCCTAATAACCGACGTTTGGAATTATCGCGGTCACCACCAGCTCCAAACACACACAGAATGCGTTGTGAACAGACTTTTCTGGCAGCTCGAATTACATGGCTTAATGCATCATCGGTATGAGCATAATCAACAAGTACCGTATACGGCTGACCGCAATGCACCTGTTCCATTCTTCCCGGAACACAATCAGTGCTGCGAATCCCCTCGGCAATTTCAGTCAGCGATAAGCCTAAAGCCAGACAAACAGCCGCCGCCGCTAAGCAATTTGATATATTATGCATTCCAATTAACGAACTTTTGACGGGCACGCTCATCTCACCATATAAAAGTTGAAATGCAACTCCATTTACAGTTTCTTGGATCTGCTCGGCTGAAATGTCTGCCTGACCATGAATACCATAAGTCAAAACAGACTGTGACGAACTTACTTCGGATGCAAATGCCTGGCAGGCTGAGTCATCACGATTCAAAACGACGGTCCCATTCGGCTTGACGTGCTGAATGATCTTTGCCTTACAGGCTGCATAGTTTTCACGATTTTGATGATAGTCAAAGTGATCTTGGGTCACATTGGTGACGACACCAATCGAAAGTCCTGTCCCTGCCAGACGGCATTGATCCAACGCATGACTCGAAACTTCCATAACTGAGTGAGTGACATTATTTTTGACCATTTTGGATAGCATCTGCGATAGTTCACTCGCATCTGGTGTCGTTAATGAAGCAGGCCATGCAGTAACACCGTCATGATATTCGACCGTCCCCAACAGCCCAGTTCGCCGCTCAGTATTCTGTAGAATGGCTCTAATCAGCCAGGTTACTGTCGTTTTTCCATTCGTACCGGTCACCCCCACAGTCTGCAGATGACTGGCTGGATGACCTGCAAATTCAGAACAGAGAATCGCATAAGCTTTGCGGACATCACTGACGATACACTGAGGCACTGGGAGGTCCACTAAAGGATGGCCTGTAAGAACTGCTTTCGCGCCTTTTCTGAGCGCCTCAGGAATATATTTTTCGGCATTTTCTTTCGTACCGGGTACGACTGCGAAAAGATCACCCGGTTCACAACAACGACTGTCAGACTGAATCGATGTGGCACAAATGTCAGCACAATCGACAAAGCTTGCAGAGGGGAAAAGCGCCCTTAAGCTTATGGCAACTGTTCCCGGTGATAAGCTGAGCGATGAAGATGACATGGATGTGAGGTAAGAACCATGCATTTCAGTAAAACCATCTATGAAAGGGACGAGGAGTAGGGGAGATTTTGGTGGTAAACTGAAGATTGAAAAAGTTGATCAAAGCCGGAACCGGCAAGGGAATAGAACAGATTGAAATTATTACTTTTTGAGCAGGGGAGCATTCTCGTAATTCTCAGGATCAGGTCAACCCTGGTTATTTAAAAAAGTAGCCCCCCCAAGACCACCTTGTAATTATTACAGAAACACTTACCACAGCAAACATTGGCACAACAGCATGAATTCATTTTCCCGACCTGTCTACACACTGCTTTTCGTCCCCTGCGTTTCTACCGATTTCTCTTACTTCACTATTATCAGAGCAAGGCATGATTTTCGCTGAAACAGTGTCTGGAAACTGACATTTCATACTATCTACTCCAAAAATTAAAATCGGTATTTTTACCTATTTGGTACACAATACTATGGATTGAGGGGTTTACTCTATGTATCCTGTAAGCAGATCAGATGTGTCTCACTTCCATCTCTATCAACATCTGAATCACACTTTTTGAACGTAATTTCGTTTTCATAACAAGTTTAATCAAACTGCAAATTCTTGCTGTTTACTTCGCATTCTGCTGAAAAGCAGATCAGCAGCTGAAGTCATCGAAGACTTCAATTGTAAAAGGAGAAACTATTCTCAACTTACTTTTCCCCGATCAAACATTTCATTTCGATGTGCCAAAGGAGAGAGAATATGCTACAAAACTCGCGCCACAAAAAAGGGTTCACTCTGATCGAACTTCTTGTCGTCATTGCAATTATTGCTATCTTAATCGCCCTTCTATTACCGGCTGTACAACAGGCAAGAGAAGCTGCCAGAAGGTCTACCTGTAAAAACAATCTGAAACAACTTGGACTGGCGTTCCACAATTACCATGATACGCATCGTAGTTTCCCGTATGCCTGGTTTTTAGATCCCACCAACCCTGCCAATCTAAAAGCCGGCAGCTATGGCACCATGCTGCTCCCCTATCTTGATCAAGCCCCCCTATATAATCAGTGGAACTCTTCATACCCCGCTTTGAATGAGTTCGCAGCGATTCCCCAGGTTGCTCAAAACCTGACTGTCATTGGGACACCTCTTCCCGTATTTATGTGCCCGTCGACTCCAGAAACGACGAAACACGACTATGACTTGACCCCAGGCTTTCCTTTCAGCTGGACTGCAGCTCGTTCCGACTATTGTCCTGCATCAGGCGTCAGGGGTACCTACTCGAGCCTTGCCTATACAGGGCACCCGGCAGCAGCCAGCCGAAGCGGAATGTTAAATTTTGTGGGCCTTAGCGCGGGAGGTTCCCCCGGAGACAGTATCACCAGAATTCGCGATATTATTGACGGCCCCTCCAATACGATCTTACTAGGAGAGCGAGTGGGTGGTAATAAGATTTATACCGGCACAACGGTTAATGCCGCTCAAACAGCATTGTTAGGGCCCAGTAACGGTGGCGGCTGGGGAGACTTCCTCAGCGGAGAACACTGGTACCAGGGGTCCCTACGTGATGGCTCCGATGGGGGAAGTGGTGGACCTTGTGCCATCAACTGTAGTAGTGCAAGAAGCACCGGTTTTTTAAGCTTCCATGTTGGTGGTGCCCATTTCCTGCTCGGCGATGGCGCAGTGCGGTTCATCAGCCAAAATGTCGACGCTTATACATTCGCCTCTCTTACCACAAGAGCAGGTGGCGAGATCGTTGGGGAATTCTAACCCCACCTCTCATACGGTTCATTGTATGTCGGCAGGCCCCCTCAGGTGCCTGCCGACGTTTAAGCACCACATTTCCCCTCTGGTACTACCTGAGAGAGTTCTATGCAAATACAGCAGACAGTCTTTCTAACACTGATCACAGCATCCATGTTTTCCTGCAGCAGCCCCGAGCAACCCTTCACCAAACAAACTTACCCGGTCAAAGGAAAAATTTCTGTCGACGGGAAAGAACCTGGTTCCCCCATCCAGATTCAATGCTTGAGCACAGGCGAAATTGACACAGAACATCCCACCGCATCAGGTAGCATTTCTGCCAATGATGGAACATTTGAACTGTCAACCTACACTAGCGGTGACGGAATCCCTCCTGGCGACTATACCTTAACTTTTGTCTGGAAGAAATATGACATCATGTCACGCGGCTACAGTGGCCCTGACAAACTCAAAAAGCGTTACGATAAACCGGAAAAATCTAAAATCAAATTTTCTGTGGTTGAAGGCAAGCCTACTGATCTCGGTACCATTGAATTAACCACAAAATAACTCCACATTTAATGAGTCTCTTCGAAAACAAATTTATAATGATCCAGCCTGCTTCTGGAGCTTCCTGGATCATAATTTAACGTCTGTCTGAAAACTGGAATGAATCTATGATTTCACGAGTCTTCACATTTTTGCTAGCCATTACAGTCGGATCCACTATTTTCGCGGCCGAGAACTCGAATGTTCCTGCTTCACTCAAAGCAGCTAGAGAAATCCCCGATGCGTTTTTCAATTACATTCAACGCAAAGAGCCAGCTTATAAGTGGGAGCTCCATGACTCGTTCTCACATGATGGCGTCACCGCCTATCCTGTTGAACTGACATCTCAAACCTGGCAGGGAATGACCTGGAAACACTGGTTGTATATCTTTGAGCCAGACACAGTTCGAATCAATAACAAGGTTCTCCTGTTTGTCACCGGAGGCAGCAACGGCTCTCGCCCCAGCGAGAAACGACTCCACCCGGCATTTTTACTGGCTAAAACAACCGGTGCCCGCATCGCCTTACTCACTCAGGTTCCAAACCAACCCCTGTTTGATGGAAAAAAAGAAGACGACCTGATTACAGAAACCTGGCTGCGTTACCTGAAAACAGGAGACGAAAACTGGCCACTGCTGTTTCCCATGGCTAAAAGCGCCGTCAAAGCGATGGATGCCATTCAGGAAATTGTTCGGGAAAAACGCAACACAATCATTGATGGCTTTGTCATTACTGGTGCCTCTAAACGAGGCTGGACCAGTTGGCTTACACCCGTCGTTGACAAGCGAATCATCGCTACAGCTCCGATTGTGATCGACACGCTCAACTTTAGAAAACAAATGAAACACCAGATTGCCACTTGGGGAAAATACAGCGAACAAATTATCGACTACACCAGCAAGGGACTAATTGTAGAAGGCGAAGAAAACCAGAGAGAGAGACACCTCCGCCGAATGATGGACCCTTATACCTACCGAAACCAGCTAAAACTACCCAAATTAATTATCAATGGAACCAACGACCCCTACTGGGTTGTTGATGCAATGCGTTTTTACTGGCCGGATCTGGTAGGACCGAAATACATTCTTCAGGTTCCGAATGCCGGTCACAATCTGGGTGACGGAGTTGAATATGCCCTTCAGACAATCGGCGCATTCTTTATTCATGCTGCAACAGGCAAAGAACTTCCGAAAATCGAATGGGACAACTCCACTGACTTTGAATTGAAGCTCACTTGTAAAAGCAAACCGACACAGGTCCGCCTGTGGAGTGCTTACTCGGAGACTAAAGATTTTCGAAACTCCAAATGGACTTCCAACGAAATCAACCCAAATGAAGATGTGTATTTAGCAAAAATAAACAAACCAGAAAAAGGGCATGTCGCTTATTACCTGGAGGCCATCTACACCATAAACCAAATCCCTTACTCACTATGCACGATTACGACAGCAAAATAATCGCATCACAACCTTTTATTTTTGGATTTTTGAAGCAGGAGATCCATTTTTAAAATCTTCAAAGAAGATTTCTTTTTCATCTATCGGTTTATTTCTTGAATGTTAAGATAATGTTTAGAGGGAGCTGATCCTCCCCAAAACATGAAAAGAAGGACCGTATTTGAAAGTGGTGAAAGGAACAACCACATGAAAAAGAAATCGCTCGCCCAGTCTTCTAACCCGACTCCAACCAAGTCTACCGCTCGAGCCACATCATTGCAGTTTGATGCGCCCCATTCTCTGGAGTGTGAAATCCAGCATGCATTAGCACTTGACTCTGATGTCTGCCTGAATTCCTTGGTTGTTCGTCGCACTAAAAATGGAGTCTGCCTCGAAGGTGTTCTCGAATTTGATGACGAATGTCCGGACATCTGCAACAGAATCAAGGCACTCACAGGCGTTGAAGAAGTCATCAATCACCTCATGATGAAAAAACGAATGCCGCTACCCCCAAAAGGGTAAGCAGTACTTTAGTTACCACTAGTACGCCTCAATGAAATTTATGTTGAGCAGGCTTCTTGTGCGCAGCAAACTCTCCCATTCGTTTGTTTTTTTGGCAAAAAAACAAAAATTCGTCTGTGCGCCGTTATCCACTTCTGCTAACTTTCGCGAATCAACCTCGCTGTTTTAGGCGTCTTCAACTCTGAAACACATCCTCAATCATGATCAACATTTTCCGACGCCCAAATTAAACCTTATTCAATTACTTTTCCCAGACTATTGCTGGACTCATGAAGAAAAAAGCAATCGTCCCAGGTACTTATTGCAGCACTTATCAGTAGCAGGAAGGCCACTATGAGTCTGAATCATCACTCGAATCAAGATACCATGGTACAAATCCGCTGGCTTATCCGCAGAGATATGCCAGAGGTCCTTCGAATTGAAGAGGAAAGCTTCGAGTTCACCTGGACGGAAGAGTATTTCCTAAGCTGTCTCAGACAACGAAACTGTATCGGTATGGTTGCGGAACACAATCACCAGATCGTCGGCTTCATGATATATGAACTTCATAAATCAATGATCCAGGTTTTGAATTTTGCAGTCGCCCCTGAGTTTCGACAGCAGGGAATCGGACGCCAGATGGTACAGCGCGTCATCGACAAACTATCCCAGCAACGTCGTCGCGAGATTGTACTGGAAGTACGTGAGACCAATCTGTCTGCTCAACTGTTTTTCCGCAAAATGGATTTCCGCGCTGTTTCCGTGTTGAGAAACTATTTTGAAGATGCAGGAGAGGATGCCTACGTTCTCCAATATCGCATGGAACGCGCTGAACAGGATTTCGCTCCCGGCCTTGCCCCCAAGAATCGGATCAGCAATTATCTCGATGCCTCGGATGCTGCCTGAAATTGACAGCGAATGACAAATCAGTTGCCAAGTGGATCTTCTTCCAGTCAGCAGACGCCTGCCATTCAACTTCGTGGCGTCCGTGTCCATAATCTGCAAAATATCAACCTGGACATCCCCCTCAATCAATTGACTGTCCTCTGCGGCGTCAGCGGGTCCGGCAAGACCAGCCTGGCTTTCGATACACTTTATGCAGAAGGCCAAAGACGCTACATCGAAACGCTTTCCGCATCTGCCCGGCAATACTTAAACCAACTCCCCAAGCCAGACGCCGACCATGTCTCTCATATTCCGCCCGCAATTGCCCTAAAGCAAAATGCAGGTAAAAGACAGTCAGGCAGCCGCGGAATCGAACCAACTGTGGCGATCGAATCAGGAATTCACCACTACTTAAGACTGCTGTATACATCCCTGGGACAAGTCATCTGCCCCACATGTCAGTTACCAGTCCTGCCACAAACACCGGAATCGGTTCTTGAGTTCCTGAAAACACTCCCTGAAAACAGACGCTACCAGATCTGTTACCCACTGCTCCTGGCAAAGGATCAACAACCAGCAGAGATCATTGAGGACCTTATCCAACAAGGCACAACGCGTGTCATTGCCAATCACAAAATATTTAAACTGACAGAGAATAGCGTACGAGAAATCAACCCTTCAGGAGATCCTTACCTGGTAGTCCTTGACCGCCTGAGTACAAAAAATCTTGAAGAACAACGCGTTCTGGACAGCTTGGAACTCGCGTTTGAATTATCATCCGGGCAGTCAGTGATCCTCGTCGAACATCATCCGGACATCGATAATTCAACGGTATCCCTGACAGTCGACGAGAAACTCTGGCTTCGCTATGATTTTTCGACAGATCTGACCTGCTCCCAATGCAAAAAAAATTTCTGTCTTCCGGAACCACAACTATTCAATTTTTTCAGCCCGACCGCTGCCTGTTCCACCTGCCAGGGAACCGGAGTGATTTCGGATTCCGCAAGTTCCTTGAAAACAACACAGGCTTGCCCCGAATGTCATGGCAGCCGGCTGAATACAGCCGCACTCGCGGTCCAGATCCAAAACAAAAACATCGACCAGCTCTGCCAACAATCGATTCTGGAACTGCAAAACTGGTTCTCAGAGTTGTCACAGAACCTGAATCAACCCGTTGAACAACATGTGACACCGCTTCTCCGTGAACTCAACAATCGACTGGACCTATTAGCCGAACTGGGAATCAGCTACCTGGCACTCAATCGCTCTATGCGAACGCTCTCCGGTGGAGAAGCACAACGCATCGCCTTGGCGTCAACTCTGTCCTCGAATCTGGTCAACACACTCTATGTGCTGGATGAACCATCCTCGGGTCTGCACCCTGTGGAAAACAGTCGCGTGATAACAGTTCTCCAGAAACTGTGTCGCCTCAACAACACACTCGTCCTCGTCGAACACGATGCAGACTTCATCCATACAGCCGATCACATTGTCGAACTGGGACCTGCCGCAGGTAAAGCAGGGGGCCAACTTGTTTTTGAAGGCACCTATGACCAACTCATTGCCTCGACTTCCTCACCTACTGGTGAAATTCTGAATGCCCCTTCGTCAGCAGCACTGAAATCGGTTCCGAGAAAAGTAGATCCCGACTGGATCACACTCAGTGGAATCACTTGTAACAACCTGAAAAACATCGCTGTTTCTTTTCCCCTGGAACAGTTATGTGTTGTCACAGGCATCAGCGGCAGCGGAAAAAGCAGCCTGATTGAACAGACTCTTTTTCCTGTTCTGTCAGACCTGCTGACGGAAACAGAACACGCTCATTCATTTCCGTTCTGCCAGTCAATAACTGGCAGCGAGCAGATTGACGAAGTCATCTTTCTAGACCAGTCACTCGTAGGCCAGACTCCCCGGAGTATACCGGCAACCTACCTGAATCTGTTCGACGACATTCGTTCGGTGTTTGCCCAGACCAGTGATGCAAAGCTGCGCAATCTCTCTCCCAGACATTTCAGTTTCAACAGCAAAAATGGTGGACGTTGTCCTGAATGCAAAGGGACGGGCTCTATTGAAATCGATTTGCAGTTCCTGGCGAACTTAAATATGACCTGCCCGGAATGTCATGGCAAACGCTATCAACGCGAGCTTCTGGAAATAAAATATCGCAAACTCAATATTGCCGAAGTACTGGAACTGACCGTTGATGAAGCGTTTCCTTTTTTTCGTGGTCAACCAGCGCTTCAAAAAAAGCTGAAACAACTCAAAGATGTCGGCCTGGGATACATTCCCTTAGGCCAGTCGACCCCCACGCTCTCGGGTGGAGAGTGCCAGCGACTAAAACTCGCAGCCTACCTGACCACCAGCAGTCGCAACAAGACTCTCTTCTTAATGAATGAACCAACGGCCGGATTGCATCCCTTGGATATCCGATATGTGATAAACTGTTTCGAACATTTACTCACAGCGGGGCACTCTATTATTGTCACCGAACACAACCTGGAAATGATTTGTGCCGCAGACCATATCATCGACCTGGGGCCGGAAGCTGGCGAAGCAGGAGGCTCCATTGTGACGACGGGCACCCCCGCAGAAATCGCCCAACACCCCACCTCTCACACCGCGACTGCAATCAAAAAACGGCTCTCACATTCCTGAAGATCACAAGACTCAACGCTTCCGCCGCTGTCGTTTTCCTTTTTTTCCAGATCGAGATGCTTTCCCGGTTTGCTTGTTTCCAGCCGCGCCTCCCGTTTTTTTCAAATCATCTATGCGATCCCGCAATAATGCAGCTCGCTCAAACTCCAGCTTTTCGGCCGCTTCCAGCATCTCCTTTTCCAGCTCACCCAGAAATTCCTGAGTGATGTACTCTGACTCGTCTGAAAACCCGACGGATTCCCGCACAAATTGACGGGCTTCGATTTCTTCCTCAATGCCGCGTTTGATGGCTTTCTTGATAGACTCCGGTGTAATCCCATGCTCGCGATTATATTCTTCCTGAATCGCGCGGCGACGTTCGGTCTCGTCGATCGCATTCTGCATGCTGTTCGTCATCCGGTCTGCGTAAAGAATGACTTCCGCGTTGACATGCCGTGCTGAACGACCGATGGTTTGAATCAGACTGGTTTCACTTCGCAAAAACCCTTCCTTGTCGGCATCGAGAATGGCAACCAGTGAGACCTCGGGAATATCCAGACCTTCCCGTAATAAGTTGATCCCGACAACAACATCATATTTCTGCTCTCGCAGCCCTCGTAATATTTCCACGCGTTCAAACGCATCTAACTCGGAATGCAACCAGGCACAGCGAATTCCTTCCTCTTGAAAATAAGAGGAGAGATCTTCCGCTAACCGCTTGGTCAACGTTGTCACCAACACACGTTCTTTCACCGCAACGCGTTTCAGAATCTCCTCCTTCAAATGGGGAACCTGTCCTCGGGCCGGCACAATTCGAATCACGGGATCAATCAACCCGGTCGGACGAATGACCTGTTCAACCACTTCCCCTTCGACACGCTCCAGTTCCCAGTCACCGGGTGTCGCAGAGACAAAAACCGTCTGTCGGCGTCGTTCGTTCCATTCATCAAAAGTCAACGGGCGATTGTCCAGCGCCATCGGTAAACGGAACCCATGCTCAACCAGATTCGTCTTCCGAGACCGGTCTCCTGCAAACATCGCACGTACCTGAGAAACCGTCACATGAGATTCATCGACGAACAACAGATAATCATCGGGAAAGAAGTCAAGCAACGTATCCGGTGGCGAACCCGGTTTTCGACCTGCCAATGCGCGGCTGTAATTCTCGATCCCCGGACAAAAACCAACTTCCTCCAGCAGCTCCATATCATAACGGGTTCGCGCACTGAGCCTTTGAGACTCAAGCAACTTTCCTTCATTCTGCAACACCTGCAGCCGTTCGTCCAATTCGCTCTGAATTTCGTGAATGGCAGACTCAATTCGCTCCTGGGGCAGTACAAAATGCTTGGCCGGATAAATATACGCTTCCTGCACTGTCCGCAATACTTCGCCTGTCAGAGGATTGATCACCGCGAGATTTTCAATTTCATCGCCCCAGAATTCAATTCGATATGCGAACTCTTCGTAAGCGGGCCAGCACTCTACCACATCTCCGCGAACCCGAAATTTGGCTCGCGCGAGCTCAACATTATTTCGATCATACTGAATATCAATCAGCTTCCGCAGCATCTCGTCGCGATCAATCTCAGTGCCCACTCGAAGTGGGATCATCATTTCCAGATAGTCTTTGGGAGAACCCAAACCATAAATACAACTGACGCTGGCAACTACAATCACATCCCGGCGACTGACCAGTGCACTGGTCGCCAATAAACGCAGACGGTCGATTTCATCATTGATCGACGCATCTTTCTCAATGTAGATATCCCGTTGCGGAATATAGGCTTCCGGCTGATAGTAATCGTAATAGCTGACAAAATATGTGACGGCGTTCTCCGGAAAAAACTCTTTAAACTCCGAATACAATTGGGCGGCCAAAGTTTTGTTGTGCGAAAGAATCAGAGCAGGGCGGCCCAACTCTGCGATCACATTCGCCATCGTGAACGTTTTCCCCGATCCCGTGACCCCCAGCAAGACCTGATCCGACTTTCCCTCTTGAATCCCCTTGATCAGACCTTCAATAGCACGAGGCTGATCCCCCGAGGGCTGGAAGTCACTCTTTAACTGGAAAACGGACATACTCAATGATTCCTCTAGTTCTATTTTATCCCGTTAGAACGTTTCTGATACTCAATGCTTCCGACGTGGAATGGGGATATCTGTGTTTATTGTAGAGGAAAGACTTCGGCAGGGGAAAGGGACCAAAAGAGCAGAATCAAAGTGCCATCTATTTCAGGCATATGTGCAAATTCTTCCAGATTAGACTCCCATTTTAATCTGGATACCTGAAAAAAACTGCCAGCTTAGTCTTCAGCCCCTGTTTCATCTGACGGGGGCTCTGTATCGGTCAGATCTTCAGAGGATGTAGTCGCCTCTTCACCCCCTGGCACATCCTGGCTCACATCATTCAGTTTCTCTGTTTCACTCGCATCTGTTTCACCAGTATCCGAGAGAGGAGGCATTACCCAGATTTCGCTATATTCCACAGGCTGCTCCGCCCGGAATTGATGATGTCGCAGGAGCTCCAGGATCGCCAGAAAAATACCAATGATCCGACTGCGCAGATTCTCTCCCTGAAAGAAGTCACTGAACGCAACCCGCTGTTCTTCACGAACACGGGCACCGATCAATTCGACATAGGTCGAAATCGGTGTATCGTCATAGGTGATACTCGACTGTTCTTCGACTTCCTTGCGTTTAACGACCCGCGCTAGCGCACTGACCAGATCCCACAGCTCGACTTCTTTAATCAGGTCTTCGGATGGATCTTTCCCTGATTTAGGACGTTCATCCGATAACCGCGGATAATGTTCCTGCCATTCCGCTGCGTGTTCTTCCAACGCATTGGCGGCATCCTTGAACTTTTTATATTCCAGCAGCTGCTGAATCAGATCGCTACGGGGATCATCAATGACCTCCGCGATTTCTTCTTCTTCCGCCCGCGGCAGGACCATCCGACTTTTGATTTCTGCGAGTGTGCTAGCCATCACGATAAAATCGCCCACCAGATCCAGATCGATCAACTCCAGAACATTGAGAAACTCGTTAAAAGAAGACGTAATCCGAGCGACAGGCAGGTCGAGAATGTCCAGTTCATTACGTCGAATCAAATACAACAGCAAGTCCAATGGACCACTGTATATACTTAGATCGACCCGGTATTGCGCAGTCGTCATAGTTTCGTTTCGGGCTCAACTAACAGATATTGTCTTCACGATCCATCGTTAAACTGTTACCTGTCTTTTAGTTATATCGCATTTCTAATCAAGAATAGAATACGATGAGTCGTCAGTCATCGCGGTATTCAATCGCATATTATCGTTATCGTCAGATTAACCGCTACAGATTCATCGATTCCGATTTCCAGACCGAGAAATAAAAAATCGGCAAGTCGTTATGACTTGCCGATTTTCGAGTACATCAACTCACGATGACACAAAGCTGACTAAGATCAAACAATCCGAAATTCGGATCAGGCAGCTTTGCGGACAGGCATTTGCAGAATTTGTGGCTCGGGCTCTTCACAAGCCGTCAGGAAGTTTTCGAAGACCTGCATATCTAACGCAGACGCGGAATGATTTTGGGGATGCCATTGCACGCCCACACAGAACCAGTCTTCATCAGGAACTTCAATTGCTTCAATGACACCATCCGGGGCAGTCGCTGAAACCACAAACATTTTCGAAATATAATTCACGGCCATATGATGTTGGCTGTTAACCCGAATTTCACCCGGTCCGTACATTTTGTCAACCCGTGTTCCGGGGACAATATTGATAATATGTCGTAGATTGGATTCGACTGCATCACGGTGATACATCGCACCGGCAACATCTTCGATTACATGTTGATGCAGTGTTCCGCCACTGATCACATTCATCATCTGCATGCCGGAACCGATTGCCAAAATCGGCATCTTCTTTTCCATTGCCATGGTGCAAATCCGGCGATCAAAGTCTTCACGTCGCAGAGGCATCGCCCGTGACGCGGGATGTTTTTCAAATCCCAGACGAATGGGATCGAGGTCCAGAGTACATCCTGAAAGCACAAGACCATCGAGTTGTTCTAAAAACTGTTTTAAGTCGTCGTCATCGGCCAATGGCGGAATCATCACGGGAATCCCGCCAGCATCGGTTACCGAATCATAATAGCCGGTATAAAACCAGCTCAACGCCTGTGCTTCTTTTTGCTCAGCGCGATAGTCTCCGGTAATTCCGATCAAGGGCTTTTTAGACATGGTTCCATCCTTCACTTCAATGCACTTCCTGTGCGGTCAAAAAATATTCCGGGGATAAAACGGGAACTCCCCAAAGTAACAGACCGGCGGAAGCAAACTACAGAAAGACGCGCCAAAGAAGTGCGTTCGAGCGGATGAAATTCCCCCCTGTCGAACGAATAGAAATAGAATCCATTCTCTTTTAGCGGTCCGTTCCTTCGGTCCGTTTCGTACTGAAAAAAACTCAGTAGTCTCAAATGTTTGTTTCATGAATCATTCCAAATCACTTGAGTGAGCGGATCTTAGTAACCTGAAATCAGGCTGTCCAGCGAATCGATCATTTTGAGCGAAAATTTTCTCATTCAATCTTTGACATACCACATCTTGTGCCAGCTCGATTTCAGGAGTCTGAAATCTCCCACTTTGAGAAATATTTTTCACTGAATTTATCAAAATTCTTCTCGCAGATCTGCTGGAAAAGAACATCTCATTGACGCGGAAATCTTTTTTAACCCTCGAAAACACCTTAGAAACAGGGCTTTGATTTACCTCTTGACTCCCTCATCCCACTCCTTAAATTGCGGGTTTAGCGTCGCGCGCGCGAGTGACTCGTTTTTTTATAGTGCATACGCCATAACCTGTTAATCGATTCACTATTCAAAACTCCTGTTTTTAAAGGACCAAACATGGACCTCCCTTTATTCAGTTTCCGATGAGCAGTTGTTTTCGTTCCGCTTCGATGCCGCTTCAAAGAAGGATCACTGACTATCACAGCCACTTCCTGAAACTTCCCACTTGCTTCGTTGACACTGTTCCGCATGATACAAATCTCTGTATCCAAACTGTTTGAATGGGAGTTGCATCAGGAGAAATCAGTCAGCCTGATTTCTCTGTACAACTTCGTGCAACAGGACTGATTCCTGACAGGCTTGATGCTATCAGATAAAACCACATTCACAGAGATGAAAAGCCGGCACTGCTTAAGTAGCCTCTACCACTTCAGTCTGAGGTTGTGTTCGTGTTGCCAATGCTGGCAGGAACAGCGTGCCGAGCGTCGCCAGAATCAGACAGGGAATGATGGCATGAAACGCCTGATGCGGAACATCCAGAGCCACAAAGTGACTCGTAATTTTGGCCTGGATCATCCCGCCTCCGCCCCAGGCCATTCCCATCGTAATCGCCGAAGCCACTCCGCCCCCATTGGGAAACAGTTGATGTGAATAGGAAACCATCGCCGGGCTGGTCCCCCACAAAATCAAGCCGCTGGGAATCAGGAGAAGCGTCATGAGCCAAGTCGGACAACCTTCCCACCCCAGCACAAACATTAACGGAATCCCCAACAACGGACAGGCAATCATAAATGCTTTTTCATGGCCCGACTTGAAACGGAACGCCATGAGCAACATTCCGGCACTGGCAGAAAACAGAAACACCGATTGCGTCATTCCAATCTCAAACGCAGACGCGCCCTGTTTTTCAAGAATGAAGGAAATCAGTTTATCCATCGCCATATTCGGTACCAGCCTGAGCGAACAGACCAGAAACAGAAAGAACGCTAAAAAGACGCGTCCTTCCAGCATCTGCGACAGTGACTGTACCGGCTTTTTCCGATCTCGTTCAAACAGGGCAGCAGGCGGCTTTCCCAAATGGTACAGCAACAGAATCAGTCCGGAATACAAGGGCGCCAACACCCAGATACTGGACAGACCCCAGGTCGAAACAATCGCACCACAAATCAATGGCCCGAGTGCCAGCCCCATGGCGCCGCCAAACATAAATAACGATAGACTTCGTGTGCGGCGTTCCGGTATCAAAGAACCTGCGATCACTGCTGCTTCGGGATGAAAGGAACCAATGCCAATCCCTCCCAGCAACAGTGCCACGCTCAATACAATCAAGCTGTTTGCCGGCCCGACCATCGGCATCAGAGCCGCCCCCAGTAATGGGCCCAGCCACAATATGGATTTGATCGGATAGCGATCGCGCAGATATCCAAAGACCGGCTGCGCGAGAGAGGATGCAAGCGCATGAATGGTCAGCACCATGAACAAGGTGTTCTCGGTTAATGAATGCACACGTTTTAACTCACCCCACAAGGGACCCACAATAATCGCCGAAGCATCAACGATAATGTGGGTCAGCGTGAGACAGATCAGACAACGATAGGCGTGAGACATTTCTGGTATAACTTCAAGGCGGGAGTTCGATTTGAAAGCAGACTCTATTCTACAGAGCCAGACAGGAATTTGGGAATCAGGTTCATAAGACTGTCTGCCTGTTTTTATTACTTTTTTCATCCCACTCTGAAAATAGCTTGTATTGTGATTTCGTCAGAAAAAAGCTATACCTGCGATATCACATCGACTTTTTTGCAAACTATTCAGAGAGAACATTCCTTGGACACTGCTTCAGAGTGGACCTTTCAATCAACCAGTGAAACAGAGACCCAACGCCTGGGAACCATGCTGGCACAACGACTTGAACCAGGAACCGTTATTGCCCTAAATGGTAATTTAGGTGCAGGGAAAACCCGTCTGGTCCAGGCAATCGCAGCTGCGCTGGGAGTGGATCGCGCCGAGGTCAACAGCCCGACGTTTGTTCTGATCCAGGAATACCAGGGACGCCTTCCGCTGTATCACTTCGATACTTACCGCTTGCAGGATACCGATGAATTCCTGGAGCTTGGTGCCGATGACCTGCTGTACTCAGACGGCATCTGCCTGATTGAATGGGCTGACAAGGTCGCGGAAGTCTTGCCTCGCGATTTACTGCAAATCAACATCGAACACAGTTCTGATACGGCACGCACTTTTCACATTAAAGGGCAGGGCTCCCGTTCAACCAAAATCGTTGATGCACTCAAACGAGAAAATCCTGAATGTGGCCAGTGAGATTCTCATCCCTAAACTCTGAATCAGGATACCGGCTATGACCGTGGCATCAGAAGAAAAACTGTTGGTAACCGGCGGGACAGGCCTGGTCGGCAGTCGCGTCATTCAACGCGCGCTGGAATCAGGAATCCCTACGAAGGCCATGGTGCGTTCGCCAGCAGAAGCAGAGTTCTTAGCAGAACAGGGTGCCGAACTGATTGAAGCAGATCTGACAGATTATAAAACTCTGAAAGAGGTTCTCCGCGGTGTCACGATAGTTGTGCATACCGCGGCGAAGGTCGGCGACTGGGGCCCTGTCGACGAATATCGCAAAACCAACGTCGGCGGCCTGGAATCTCTATTGACCGCACTGGAAGAACAATGCCTGATCAAGCATTTCATCCATATCAGTTCGCTGGGCGTTTATGAAGCCCGTGATCACTTTGGGACCGATGAAACAGAGTCGCCTCATACTGCCGGCATCGATGGCTACACACTCAGCAAAATCGAAGCTGAGCAGCTTCTGCAGAAACATTCACTCCCTTACACGATTCTACGTCCCGGATTTATTTACGGCCCACGCGACCGTACCGTCTTACCGCGTATTCTGGAGCGATTGAAATCAGGACAGTTCGCGTACCTCGGCTCTCCTGAAAACCTGATGAACAATACTTACGTCGAACATCTGGTCGATGCTATCTTTCTGGCTCTGTTCAACGAAGAAGCACTCAACCAGATTTATAATGTCACAGACATCACCCTGGTTAGTAAACGAGAATTTATCTCCACCATCGCCGAACTCGCTCAGTATCCAATCCCCCAGAAAGTTGTTCCGCTGCCCATTGCCCGAAATCTGGCCCGAGTTCTGGAAGGCCTCTGGAGATTCCTGGGTAAGAAACAGGCTCCCATCCTCTCACAGGCACGCATCAAGTTCCTGGGGCTGAACCTGGATTTCAGTACGCAAAAAGCCCAGCAAGAGCTCGATTATCACCCTGAAAAGTCGTTTCAGCAGGCAATGACGGAAACGATTGACTGGTTTCGCGAAAACCACAAACTCCCGTAGGTTACCGGGGATGATGAATTTTGCATGAAAAGATGCCGTAATCCACTCCCATCAGAACGCTCGCATTTGACCCTGCTTGGACCTGATGGGTAGAATAGTCATCATGGAAAGTGAATCAACGCAAGCAACTGTACTGCCCGAACAAAGTCAGCCAACGGAGCCGCCGAAATGGTCATGGCGGCGGTACATTATCAAATCGCTGATTCAGGTAACGATCATCTTTTCCCTGTATGTCCTTTCCATCGGACCGTTTTTCTGGCAATGGTACGCTTCATTTAACTCGATGAGCTCACCTTTCTTCGCGTCGTTCTACATGCCGCTGCTACTGGCCTGCGACCTTTGCCCGCCGCTCTCCGACGGCGTGAACTGGTATATCAGCCTCTGGATCGGCTGATCAAACCTGCGTTTCACCTCAATCAGGCAGATGGATATTTTCTCGGCAACCGATGCCATTCCGGTTTCATCAACTCTCACACATATCAAAAACCAAAATCTCAATGCCGCAAGGTTGATTGACAAACGGAAGAATCCAAATACACTCAAGAGTAGAAGACCGTGAAGGAACTTCCTTCTGTTTTCTGCACTCAAATTCTCTCACAGCTTTAGCTGATTATAGCCTGGATGGCGTCCAAATAGACGGGAGCACGGAATATTATGAGCGACCCACGCCCTTTTGCTCATCTACATTGTCACACCCATTTCAGTATGCTGGATGGTGCCAGCCGCATCCCTGAAATGGTGAGCAAAGTCAAAGAAGCCGGCATGAATTCGCTGGCGATTACCGATCACGGCAATCTTTACGGCGCGATGGACTTTTACCAGCAATGCCGCAGCCAGGACATCAATCCGATCCTGGGGCTGGAAGCGTATATCGCCCCCCGCAGCCGCTTCGAAAAAGGGGCCTCACGAATGAAAGAGGCCAGCTTTCACCTGACTTTGCTGGCACAAAACCGTCAGGGCTTTGAAAATCTGATCAAACTCTCTTCCACATCGTATCTCGAAGGGTTCTATTACAAACCCCGTATCGACAAGGAAATCCTGGAAGCCCACAGTGAAGGTCTGATCCTGCTCACAGGCTGTGCAGCAGGAGAACTGTCGCACCATATTCTCGGCGAAAACTTTGAGGAAGCGGAAAAGCTGTGCGCCTGGTATGAAAAAGTGTTTGGTGACCGTGTTTACATGGAAGTTCAGAACGCTGGTCTGGAGATTCAACGGCAGTGCCTGGAAGGCACGGTCGACCTTGCCAATAAGATGGGACTGCCCCTGGTCGCCACCAACGACGCCCACTATGTCGACCAAAAAGACGCCGTCGCCCAGGACGTCCTGCTCTGCGTCAGTACACGCTCTGTGGTGAGCGATGAAAAACGGATGAAAATGACCGGCGATCAGTTTTTCGTCCGCACACAGGATGAAATGTACGACGCCTTTCCAGGACTGGAACACGCGGTCGCACGTACACAGGAACTGGCGGAACGGGTCGACATTCAGATGTCGGACAAAAAATTCTACCCGGTCTTTCAGCCGCCTGATGGCATGACTGATACGCAATATCTGCGCAAACTCTGTGAAGACCGCCTGCCGATAAAATACGGTGACGAACTGACTCAGGCCCACTGGGATCGACTGCACCTGGAACTGGGCGTGATCGAGCAAATGGGGTATTCCAGCTACTTCCTGATCGTCTGGGACTTCGTCCAGTTTGCAGAAAACGAAGGAATTCCCTGTACGGCCCGTGGTTCGGCTTGTGGGGCGATTGTGGCCTTCCTGTTGGGAATGTCGCAAGTCTGCCCACTGAAATACGACCTGCTGTTTGAACGGTTTCTGGACCCCAGCCGTTCGGAACCACCTGACATCGATATCGATTTCTGCCGCGACCGCCGTCAGTTGGTGATCGATTATACCAAAGAGAAATACGGCGAAAAAAGCGTCGCACAAATCGGCACGTTTGGTACCCTGAAAGCAAAAGCCGCCATTCGCGACGTTGGGCGCGCGCTGGGGGTCCCGCTGGCACGTGTGAACGAAATCGCTAAAATGATTCCTGAATCTCTCGGAATCAAACTCAAGGATGCACTTACAGAAAGTCCCGATCTGCAAACCGCCTATGATCAGGATTCGGAAGTCAAACAACTTCTCGACCTCGCAATGCAGCTGGAAGGCTTATGCCGCAGTGCCGGTACTCACGCGGCGGGGGTTGTGGTCGCCGACCTGCCTCTTTCAGAAGTTGTCCCGCTGCAAACCATTACCGGCAAAACCGACATCATCACCCAATGGGATGGTCCCACTGTGGAATCGGTGGGCCTGCTCAAGATGGACTTCCTCGGTTTGCGCAACCTCACGATTCTGGACAAAGCCGTTCAGAACGTGAAAAAACATTGCGGCATCGATATCGATCCTCACAAATTGCCTCTGGATGACAAGGAAACGTTCGAACTCTTACAACGGGGAGAAACCAAAGGGATCTTCCAGTTGGAAAGTGGCGGGATGCGTGACCTGCTGACCAAGATGCGACCGGACAAATTCGAAGACATCATCGCAACATCCGCCTTGTATCGCCCGGGTCCTCTGGAAGGAGGAATGGTAATGCAGTACGTCGATGTAAAGCACAACCGGATTCCGATCCCGAAAGTGCATCCCATTGTGGATGAAATTCTGGATGAGACCTACGGCGTAATGGTCTACCAGGAACAGGTCATGCGGATTCTGAACCGTGTGGGTGGCATCGAGCTTTCTGCCGCGTATCGTTGTATTAAAGCCATCAGTAAGAAAAAACTGAAAATCATCGCCGACTTCCGCGACCAGTATCTGGCGGGCGCAAAAGAAAACGACGTCGACGTCAAACTGGCAACCGACCTGTTCGAGATGATCGAAAAATTCGCCGGCTACGGCTTTAATAAATCGCATTCGACTGCATACGGCGGCGTGGCTTATGCAACTGCCTATCTAAAAGCACATTACCCCAAAGAATTCATGGCGGCACTCCTTTCCTGCGGAATGGAAAGCCACGAGCGCATTAACGAACACGTCGATGACTGTCGCCGGATGAAAATAGAAGTACTGCCGCCCGATATCAATCACTCGGACGTCGAATTCAGCGTCGAAGGCGAGAAAATCCGCTTCGGTATGGGTGCCATCAAAGGGGTCGGCGAGCAGGTTCTGGAAGCGGTCGTCAAAGAACGGGAAGAAAACGGACTGTTCCTGAATCTGTATAATCTCTGCGAACGGGTCGACCCGAAAACGTTGAATAAGAGCACCCTCGAAATTCTGATCAAAGCAGGAGCACTTAGCAGTCTGGGAGGAAACCAGGCGCAATTGATGCTCTCCGTCGAGCGGGCGGTACAGTCAGCTCTCAACATCCATCGTGATCGAGCCCGCGGGCAGAAAAGCCTGTTTGGCGATGAACCAGCAGACGATGAACCAGGCGGCGCCGAGGAAGCGATTTTACCCGAAGCGGAAGATTGGCCACGTGCTCAGAAACTGGGCGCGGAAAAAGAAGTCTTCGGCTTTTACCTCACATCACACCCACTGGCCGAAATGGGAACATCACTGACCAAATACGCGCAACACCAGACAAACGAACTGGCGGAAATGGATGATCGGGTCGAAGTCATCCTGGCCGGCATGGTTTCCTCTATCAAAATGGCAGCCACTAAAAAGCCAAGCAAGAACGGAAATACCCGTTACGCTAACTTTGACCTTGAAGATCCCCACGGCCTTGTTCGCTGCATCATGTGGCCCGAACAGTTCGCATCAATGGGTGAAAAAGTCAAAATGGAAGCGATGGTGATCATCAAAGGGAAAATCGACAAACGGGGCAGGGAACCCAATGTGATTGTTGATCAGTTGCTGACCCTCAATGACGCCCGCAAACAGTTCACCGATCGCCTGGCTATCAACTTCAAACGTGGTGTCCACACCCGTCAGGATATGGTCAACGTGCACGATGTTTTGACTCAGTATCCGGGACAGACAGAAGTCCTGCTTGTCGTTGACTCCGTCGATCAGGAGAAGCCCAATACCCATTTGCGTTATGTTCTGAACCCTCCCGGAAGCATGCGTGTATCCTGCAGTAATGAGCTTGAAAACCAACTGACTGCTGTCATCGGCGAGAGTCATATTCACTTCCATACTCCGATTAAGAAAAAAAATACGAATGGAAGTATGGGCCGCTAAAACCTTTGCAGCAAGAGGGTAAAACAAAGTCCGCGTTCTGTCATTTTTTAAGAAATCTTGCCGTTCCCTCAAGCCGAAAATAAGATATAGTTAGCATAACTATCAGGGGGTTCAGGTTATTCAGGACACATGTGATGAAAAAAACGGGAATCATTATCTTGGCTTTGACAGGTATCTCAGCCCCATTCCTGTTAAAAACAGTGAATTCAGAGCAGATTCCTTCTCAGCAAAGTCGTAGTAAAACTCTGCGACAGCAGCCGATTCTGCAACAAATTCCAGCCCGATTGGCCCACAAGAATACTCTCAACCAGATTACGGATGCTGCGGCTCAAAAACCGGAATCAACGGGCTCTTTTGAAGGGTTCTCTTCCGAGCAAATACTGGCAAAACTCGTCGGTAAATGGGAACAAACCAAAAGTTCCAGCAAGCAAATCCTGACCATCAAGGAAAATGGGACAGCGACGATGCTGATCGAACCGCAAGGCCTTTGGACAGCCGTTCTGGGAAAACAGGTCACCATCGATATCGAATGGAGCCTCAACGCCGCCACTCTGACTCTGCGTGCCGTCGGTGGAAAGCCGGAAAACAAGCTGGATTACATCAGACAGCTCTGGGGAAGTGAATTTGTCCGCGAGATCAACTCCATTGAGGACAAAATGTTCACGCTTCGTGATAACAAAGGCGATGTCAGCCAAAAGTGGATTCGCACCGCATACTGAGCCGAATCGACGATTCCGCCAAACTGTAGCTTCCCAGGCAATGAGTTTACTTGTACTCTCACCCATTTTGCCTATCATAGGGGCAGGATATATCTCAAGATCAACTGCCCGGATTCTCACAAATCATGATCAGACTGGAGTTTCCACCGTTTCTTCAGCCTCTGATCAACTGGCAGGACTGATGTTACTCCAAAACCGAGCCCGGATGGCCGGACTAAAACCAAATTGCTTCTAATGCTCTGAAAGATCTATTTGATGAACACTCAGGTTAATTCGTCTCCTTCACGCTGGCAGACTCTCGCGGATCAGGTTCTGTCTGGTTATCAGATTACCCACAAAGAAGGGTTGGAGATCCTGAATTCTTCTGATGATGAGTTGCTCGACTTACTGGCGGCTACTTTTCGGATCCGTCAGAAAGCATTTGGGAAGCAGGTTCAGCTCTACTACTTGAAAAATGCGAAAAGTGGTCTCTGTCCCGAAGATTGTGGCTACTGTTCACAGGCCCGCGGATCGAAAGCAGAAATCCCCAAATATCGCATGCTGAATGAAGAGAAACTGCTGGACGGCGCCAAAGCCGCTGATGAGGCCAAAGCAGGCACTTATTGCATCGTCGCCAGTGGACGTGGACCAACTGACAAAGAAGTTGACCACGTCGCTTCCGTCGTCGAAAAGATCAAATCATCATACGACTTACGAATTTGCTGCTGCCTGGGACTGTTAAACGAAGATCAGGCCAAACGCCTGCAACAGGCTGGCGTGAATCGTATCAACCATAATCTCAACACCAGCCGTGAGTATTACGAAAAGATCTGTACCACCCATACCTACGAAGATCGCCTGCAAACACTCAAAGTCGCCCGGGATGCCGGCATGGAACTCTGTAGCGGCCTGATTGTCGGAATGGGTGAAACCCCGGAAGACATCGTCGATGCCACATTCGAATTGCGTGAGCTCGAAACAAAATCCATTCCGGTCAATTTCCTGAATTCGATTGATGGTACCTCACTGGAAGCCGTCGACGAACTCGATCCCCGCTATTGCCTGAAAGCACTCTGTCTATTCAGAATGGCACATCCCACTACAGAAATCCGCATTGCCGGCGGGCGGGAAGTGAACCTGCGATCGATGCAGGCTATGGGCTTATACGCTGCCAATTCAATGTTCGTCAGCGATTACCTGACGACTAAAGGACAAGCCGCAGAAGCTGACTACGAAATGATTTCCGATCTTGGATTTGAGGTCATTATTTCCGGACATGAGATGAAAGCAACCGACGCAGCCCCCGAATTGGCTGCCCAGAGTGAGTCCTGTTAATCCAGCAACATTCCAGATTTTGCCGTGAGATTCAGGATTTCTCAAACCCCTTACGTAGATTGAGGTTGTAAGAAAATCCGCGTCTTTCTATGATCCCACCATTGAAGGTGAGTGCGCGCATTACATGCCTCGTCTTTATCTCTGGGAATGGAATCCGAATTAACTGAGTCAGGGAGCACCTGAAATGAATTCAGGCAGACTGAGAGCCAGCCACCTTACCGGCGAACCGGTAGCCGGGCACGAAACAAACCCCACCTTCAAAATTTTCCCCAGTACCGAAGCAGCCCCCTTCGATCATCCGGAACAGTTGTTGAAAGGGATTGCTCGTTCGCGCGACTACCTGCTGTCTCAACAACATGAAGACGGGTATTGGGTCGGCGAGTTAGAAGGCGATTCCATTCTGGAATCGGAATACATCCTGCTACTGGCATTTCTCGGAAAACATGATTCAGAAGAAGCCATCCAGGCCGCGAATTACTTGATGGATATCCAGATGCCTGACGGGGGTTGGAACATGTACCCGGAAGGCCCCATCGAAATCAGCGCTTCGGTCAAAGCCTACTTTGCTCTCAAGCTCACCGGACATTCCCCCGAAGCCGACTACATGCAGCGCGCCCGAATCGCCATTCTGGCAGCCGGCGGTGTCGAAGCCGTCAACAGCTTCACCCGTTTTTATCTCGCATTACTGGGAGTCATTCCGTACTCAAAATGCCCGGCAGTGCCTCCTGAATTGATGCTGATCCCCCGTTGGATGCCGTTCAATATCTTTGAGATGTCTGCCTGGTCACGCACAATTCTCGTTCCCCTCAGTATCCTCTGGGCATATCGTCCTTCAATCACTCTACCACCAGAGCAGGAAATCACAGAACTGTTTACCGGCGACCCGGCTTCCTATCCCAGAACCATTCCCAAATCAGAAGCTCTGGATACACTCAAAAAGAAAACCTGGATCAACTGGCATCGCTTCTTTCAACTCGTAGACCTGGGTTATAAAAGCCTGGAAAATCTGGGAATCAAACCACTACGAAAACGAGCCGTCAACAAAGCCCACGAATGGATGAAAGCCCGCTTTGAACACAGCGACGGGCTGGGCGCCATCTTTCCGCCCATTGTCTGGACTGTGATTGCACTCAAATGTCTGGGAGAAGACGAGAGCAGCCCTGATATCCAGCGGGCCTTGCGTGAATTAAAAAAGCTGCAGATCAAAGAAGGTGATCGCATCCGCCTGCAACCTTGTAAATCTCCTGTCTGGGACACTGCGATCAGCACGATCGCGTTACGCGAAGCAGGCGTTTCGAATCGACATCCGGCAATTCGAAAGAGCGTCAAATGGCTCCTCTCCCAGGAAGCACGACAGCCGGGAGACTGGGTCAATTCCAGTCGTTCACAAACTCCGGGCGGCTGGTACTTTGAATTCAATAATGAGTTTTATCCCGACGTCGATGATACTGCGATGGTGATTATGGCCCTGCGACGCTGCATGCCAAAATCGCTAAAAAACGACCAGTGGCTGACCGACTTCATGGTGACTCCGGAATGGAACCCGTATGAAGAAGATCTCGACACCGAAGCTATCATCGCCGGGCGAAGCGAATCGCGAGAACAGGCCTTTGCTGATCTGGATCTGTTGCAGCCGATGATTGGCGCCATTCAGCGCGGCATGCATTGGATGCTGGGCATGCAAAATAAAGATGGAGGCTGGGGTGCCTTTGACCGTGATAACAACCGCGAATTATTCACCCAGGTTCCCTTTGCCGATCATAACGCGATGGTGGATCCGAGCACCGCTGATCTCACGGCGCGTGTACTGGAAGCGTTCGCAGATATGCAACTGCCAATCAGCCACCCCGCATGCCAACGCGCTATCGAATATGTCTGGAGTGAACAGGAAGACGACCACTGCTGGTATGGCCGCTGGGGCGTGAATTACCTGTACGGAACGTGGCAGTCGATTGTTGGTCTGACTCAAATCGGGGTCCCCGCAGACGACCCGCGCATTGTCCGTGCAATTGGCTGGCTTAAATCAACGCAACAACCATCGGGAGGCTGGGGAGAAACAGCAGACAGCTATGCCGACCCGTCCCTACGCGGACAGGGAGCCGAAACTCCCTCGCAAACAGCCTGGGCTTTAATGGGATTGATGGCGGCGGGCGAAATTGACTCGGCGGCGGTGCGGCGCGGAATTCACTTTTTACTGGATACGCAAAGGTCTGATGGAAACTGGGATGAAGCCCCCTTTACGGGAACCGGTTTCCCCAAGGTGTTCTATCTCAAATACCACCTCTACCGCACCTATTTTCCTTTGATGGCATTAGCCCGTTTTGAGCGTTTACGGCGTTGATTTTCAACTCAACAATTGCCATCACAAGCATGAGTATTTCTTCTTATGCACAGAACGTCACGTTCGTCGAAAAAAGAATATTCTTGACAAAATTTAATAAAATAAACCCTATAAAAAAGGGCCTCAAAGACGTTACACTAAACACAACAGCACCCCGGAAAAATTATTTTCCAGTTTTTTTTAAACTAACTTTAAACCGTTCTTGTTTCCTCCTCATTACAGATGTAATTTCACCTGCTGCTCAAGCTCACTCTGTTTCTTACAGAGTTGAATTTCGCTTTAAGCAGGCGCCCTCTACAAACACACTGTTTTGACTGGAGTAATGATGAAGAGATGCAAAGGAACCGCTCAGCGCGGATTCACACTGATCGAACTACTTGTTGTAATTGCAATCATTGCGATTCTGATTGCCTTACTTCTCCCTGCCGTCCAACAGGCACGTGAAGCAGCCCGTCGTTCAAACTGCAAAAACAATTTGAAGCAAATCGGACTCGCGCTCCATAACTACCACGAAACATTCAGCATCTTCCCTCCCGGTTATGTTGGTACTGGTGCCAGCGCACAGAATCCGAACCTCCTGGCATGGTCAGCGATGATTCTGCCTTTCATCGACCAGGCAAACTTGTACAACCAGATGAGCTCTTCCATGTTCCATAATCCAGGTACAGGTGGCTGGTTAACTGTTGCAAATGTCAGTCCCGCAGTTGCTGCGACGACACAGGCTCAGACTGTCATTCCCTTCTACAACTGCCCTTCCGACCCCATGGGTGGCCGGAATGCAGATCGCCCCAGCCCAACCAATAATTACCAATGGGGAAAATCAAACTATCCTGCTGTGAGAGATTCGGTTTACTGGAACGCTGCTACACCAGCTGCCGTAACAGTAAAGGGTAGCTTTGGGAACAGTGACACAAAAGTTCGTTTCCGCGACATGACAGACGGTACCAGCAACATCATCATGGTCGGTGAGCGAGCCACTCTGGATACACCTGGTAGCCCTGGTATCACGCGTACTGGTGCAATTTGGGTTGGCTTCCATGTTGATGGTGACACCAACACTACTGATATCAATTCAATTAGCGGAACAGCATCAAGTGCCGACGGCACAGGCCCTCAAACTTCTCAACTCATCAACCAGGGAAGCGAGCACGCATTCAGCAGCCCGCACGTTGGTGGATGTCACTTCCTGATGGGTGATGGAAAAGTTCGATTCATTAGCGAAAACATCAACGGCGACACCTATACCTGGCTTGCTGGTATTAACGATGGCAAAGTAATTGGTGAATTCTAAAATAAGAACAACACCAGAATATGGTTTCAGCTCTACTTGAGTAGCTGAACAGCAAATAACAAACAGGCAGTATTTCGACCTTCAAACCGTTGAAATCGCTGCCTGTTTTGCGTTCACCAGTGAATCAACTCAAAACAGAAAACGTCATCAAAACCCCTCCTTTAGAAAATTCTTATTGCACATATCGGGGAAATTCGATATCGTTCCCTGTTGACTCACATACTACAAGATCTACAACAGGCGTCCTCCAATTGAGTCAGAGATAAAATTCTTCAGTGGTTCGGGATCGTGAAATCGTTTCTGATCCCGCATTGAAGAAAGTGATTCAATGTACGAATTCCATTCGCACATTGGACTTTCCCAGGGAAGGGCGCATATGCAACGAGTGCAACGTTTCTGGATCAGGCAGAACCTTCAGGTTCCCGTTCGACACCCGCTTTCTTTTCTCAGCCTGTGTCCTCGCACTCAGACTCTCCAGGCACTTAGTTTCCTTCTCACCATCGTCGGCTTTCCGATCTGTTCTTACGCGTCAGAGATTGAAAACTGCGAGCAATTACTGCAAACCGGGCAATACCAAAAATGCATCGACGTCGCAGAGGCAGCGATCACCAAGAAAGCCTATGGCTCTGAATGGCCACTCCTCAAAGCACAGGCTGAACTGGCAGTCGGTCAGTATGTCGAAGCCAGGCAAACGATTGACGCCGGCCTCAAACGTTATTCCTGGAGCTTGCCACTTAGACTCTTAGCCGTACAAATCTACCAGTTGAATAACGAGCACGAAGCAGCCGCAACATTCCTAAGCAGCATCCACGATCTCGCCAGCCGCTCTGCCTGGCGTTATACCGATGCCAGCAGTCTGGTCGCGTTAGGACGCGCATCGCTATTACGAAACGTTGATCCTGGCGAAGTACTCGAATCCTTTTACGATCGCGCAATCAAAGAATACCCGGACCAAAAAGACGCTTACCTTGCCAGTGGAAATCTGGCACTGTCCAAAAACGACTATGCCCTGGCGCAGGAAACGTTTCAGGCGGCATTAAAACAGATCCCAGGCGATGCCGACCTGCTGTTCGGACTGGCCCAGTCCCTCCAGCGATCCGACCCCGAACGCTATGAGACATTAATGACTCAGGTGCTCAACATAAACCCTAACCATATCCCCGCTCACCTGGAACAGATTGCACTGCTGATTCACTCGGAACAGTTTTCGAATGCCAAAACACGATTGGAGCAGGTTCTCGCTATCAACCCGCACCTGGCAGAAGCCTGGGCGACACTCGCCGTGATAGCTCACTTCGAAAACCGGCCTCACGAGGAAACCGCTTTTTACTGGCAGGCACTCAGCCATCATGATCGGAATCCTCTGGTCGACTATTTGATCGGTAAAGCCCTTTCCGAACATTATCGCTTCGCCGAAGGCGCCGCATATCAACGCCAGGCTCTGGAAAAAGATCATCAATACCTACCTGCCCGCATTCAACTGGCACAGGACGAGCTACGCCTGGGTCAGGAAGTCAGCGGCTGGGAACATGCACTCCAGGCGCACCAGCAGGATGGTTACGATACCACCACATTCAATCTGCTTGAATTAAAAGATCAAATTGCTAAATTCAAAACACTGGAAGATGACCATTTCATCATTCGCATGGATTCGAATGAAGCCAAAGTCTACGGACAACAGGTCGTCCAACTGCTCCAGGATGCCCGCAAAACGCTCTGTCAAAAATATGGCTTGGATCTGAAATCCAAAATCACCGTCGAGATCTTTCCCAATCCAGACGACTTTGCCGTCCGCACTTTCGGCATGCCTGCGGTCTCCGGTTACCTGGGAGTCTGCTTCGGAAAAGTCATCACCGCCAATAGTCCCGCCTCTCAGGCCGACCATCCCACCAACTGGGAGTCCGTCCTCTGGCACGAATTCTGTCATGTGGTCACACTTGAGTTAACGAAAAACAAGATGCCCCGCTGGATCAGTGAAGGCATCTCGGTCTACGAAGAACGCCAGAAAAATTCCCACTGGGGTGAAACAATGGTGCCGCAGTACCGGGAATTGATTCTGAATGGAGAAGCTACTCCGATCAGCGAATTAAGCAGCGCGTTTCTCAATCCCAAAAGCAGCCTGCATGTGCAATTCGCATATTATCAGTCTTCGATGGTTGTGGAATACCTGATCGACCAGTTCGGCTTCGAAGCACTGCGGCTCATCTTGAATGATTTACGCGTGGGTATCCCCATCAATGTCGCCATCGAGCGTCGCACGAAAACAATGGGAGAACTGGAACTGGAGTTTACCGCGTTTCTCAAAGATCAGGCAGAATACTTCGCTCCCGGTGTCGACTGGTCAGAACAGGATCTGCGGCCGCTGATCAGTGATGACACCAAGCGTTTTGACGACTGGATTAAAGAACATCCGAATCATTTTGAAGGCCTGATGGCCTATTCCCAGATTCTGGAAGAAGAAAACCGGACCGAAGAACTGGAAGCGACGCTCAAGAAACTGACCAAAATCTATCCCCAATACACGGGCGCCGACAATGCCTGTCTGCGACTGGCAAATCTCTACCTGAACCAGAAACGCTTCGATGAGGAACAGAAATACCTGGAGTTGCATGCCCGGTATAATCCAAACGCGCTCGCGGTATTTCAACGCTTAGCGGAAGTCTATCAGAAATCCAAAAACTGGGACGCCGTTTACGCAGCCTCGCAAAGTGCAAATGCGATTAACCCGCTCAATCGAGATACTCAGCAGATACTTGCGGAAGCCTGTATTCACTTGGAGCGACGCCAGGAAGCCATCAACGCCTGGCGTGCCATCCTGGCCTTGAAACCACACAACAAAGCAGCCGCCCACTACCAGCTTGCCCGGTTACTTCAATCGGAAAATTTAAAACTAGCCAAGCGACACACACTCATCGCGCTCGAAGAGGCGCCCCGCTTTCGGGCCGCTCATCAATTGTTACTTGAATTGACTGCAAACACACCATAATGCCTCGCACGAGTTTTGACATGAACCACTAAGGCTCACGGAGGAGCCTGCCATGAAGAATAGTTTGATTTCACTGACTGTGGTCTGCGGATTACTGATCGTCGTTACGATCTGCATTGGGCAATATCGGCCCTCCATCCCCGCTGATCGCGGCGGTGTTCCCGAGTGGAAAAACGATGCGGAATTCAAGCACGATGTATTCACCTTCGTACGCATCCGATACAACTCGCACCAGGGCTGGCGGCGCTGGGCCACGGATTATCCCGACAGCGATTTGAACTTTTCCTATCGACTCCAGCAACTGACTTCCATGAAAGTCGACCCCGAAGGCCGCATTCTGGAACTGACCGACGAAGAACTCTTCGATTATCCCTTTATCTATCTGATTGAGCCGGGCTCGCTGGAATTCACGGAAGATGAAGTTACCGCCCTCAGACGCTATCTCTCCAATGGTGGCTTTATGATGGTCGACGATTTCTGGGGCGAAGCTGAATGGGATAATTTCGCATTGGAAATGAAACGCGTCTTTCCCGAACGAGAACTCGTTGATATTCCTCTGGAACATCCGATTTTTCATTGTGTCTATGATCTGAAAGAAAAGCCCCAGGTCCCCAGTATTGGTGTCGCCCAGTGGGGCCGCTCGGAAGGCATTACCTGGGAACGGGAAGATGCCAAACAGGTCCACTACCGAGGACTGTTCGATGATAAAGGTCGATTGATGGCGGTTGTCTGTCACAACACCGACTTAGGTGATGGCTGGGAACGGGAAGGAGAGGACAAGTGGTATTTCCAGGAGTTCTCAGAGAAGAAAGCCTACCCCCTCGGCATCAATATTGTGTTTTATGCCATGACCCACTGAATCCAGCGCAGCTGACTTTATAATTTTTTTCAGGAGCCAAAACGTGAATCTCAAAGTAGTCTCCCCCGATGGTCGCAGCGATGACGAACGCACTTTTGAAATGCTGCAAAACAGCCGCAAGCAGATTGATGCCGAAATCTCCAAAGCAGTCATCGGCCAGAAAGAAATCGTAGACCAGCTGTTGATCGCGCTCTTTGCCGGCGGACACTGTCTGATCACCGGAGCGCCGGGGCTGGCCAAAACGCTTCTGGTTAATTCACTGGCACAGGTTTTCAAACTGAAATCACAGCGAATTCAATTCACCCCTGACCTGATGCCTGCCGACATCACGGGAACCGAAATCCTGGCAGGCGACTCACAGGATTCGCGGGGCATGAAGTTTGTCAAAGGTCCCGTCTTCACGAATATTCTGCTGGCCGATGAAATCAACCGTACGCCTCCCAAAACACAGGCCGCGTTACTCGAAGCAATGCAGGAAAAACAGGTCACCGTCACCGGCGTCAAGTATGAACTGGATAAACCATTTTTCGTATTAGCAACGCAAAACCCGATCGAAATGGAAGGCACCTATCCGCTGCCCGAAGCACAGCTGGACCGCTTCATGTTCAACCTGGTGATAGATTATCTTTCGGAAGATGATGAAGTCGCCGTTGTCACGCAAACAACGGCCCGTAATGCCGAACCCATTGTCCCGCTGTTTACCGGCAGCGACATCCAACAGTTCCACCAGTTTGTCCGTGAAGTTCCCGTCGCCGAAGAGATCGTGCGTTATGCCGTCCAACTCTGTGCCGCGTCTCGTCCGCATCAGGAAACAACGCCGGACTTCATCAATGAATGGGTCAACTGGGGTGCCGGACTGCGTGCCGCGCAAAGCCTGATTCTGGGCGCCAAAGCGCGTGCTGTCCTGCGCGGGCGGGTACATGTCACCGTTGAAGATATCCAGGCACTACTGGCACCCGTTTTACGTCACCGCATTCTGATCAATTACCGCGCCGAAGCTGAAGGTATTACTGTCGAACAAGTCGTTCAACATCTGATTGACACCATTAAAAGGCCCATCACAGCATGAGTTCGATTCGCATGAAACAAAATACATCACACACACCCCAACAGAGCAAGCGACTGGCCTCTCAACGGATTGATCCTGCCTGTCTGATGCGGATTAAGTCTCTGGAACTCAGGGCCAAATCCGTCGTCGAAGGGACCTGGAAAGGCCTGCATCGTAGCCCCTATCACGGCTTCTCCGTTGAATTCACCGAATACCGCGAATACACGCCCGGCGACGATCCGCGCCACATCGACTGGAAATTGGCGGCCCGCTCCAACCAGCATTTTATCAAACGCTTTGAAGAAGAGACCAATCTCTGCTGTCACATGCTGTTGGACCTGAGTACTTCCATGCAATTTCACAGTCTGGGCTATTCCAAATCGGATTACGCGAAAACCCTGGTCGCAACCTTTGCCTATTTCCTCTCCACTCAGCGCGATGCCAGCGGATTGATCATCTTTGATGAGCAGGTCGAATCGGTTGTTCCCGCCCGGTTCACCCGGGGTCAGCTTAGACGAATTCTGATTGAACTGGAACGACCGCCACAGGGATCACACACCAACGTTGTATCGCCTCTGAAACACGCCGTCGAAACCATTAAAAAACGGGGACTGGTTGTTTTAATCTCTGATCTTATGTCGCCGCTGGATGAGTTAAATACACACTTGGGATATCTGCGTGCTAAAGGGCATGAAGTGGCATTGTTTCAGATTCTGGACCCCGCCGAGATTCATCTGAACTTCAATGAAACCGCGATTTTCGAAGATCTCGAAACGGGCGACCGCATCGCACTCAATCCCAAAGCAGCACAAGCCAGTTATCGACAACAGTTGAACCAGCACCTGGAGGAAATCCAAAGCATCTGCCGCAAACAGGGCGTGCATTATCACAAATTGACCACCGATACACCACTGGAAGCAGGGCTCTCCGATTTTTTAGCTGATCGCGCCGCATAAAAGCAGTCCAGAAACAGAGGACACATAGTTGAGTTTTTTAACCCCGCTCTATTTAGTTGGAATCATTGCCGTCGGCCTGCCGATCCTGCTCCACCTGGTCCGGCACCAGCCAAAAAATGTCTTTTTTTTCAGCTCGCTTCGTTTTCTGGAACACAAGCCCCCTCAAACCAACCGCAAAAATAAGATTGAGCACTGGTTGCTGCTCATGCTGCGAGCTATCGCCGTCATGCTTCTGGTAACAGCCTTTGCACGCCCCTTTTTCAAAAACACAGACCTCGAACTAGCGTCGTCAGACACAAAGCACCAGACAATTCTATTGATCGATACCAGTTCCAGCATGCAGCGCGGCACTCTCTGGAAGCAGGCACTTCAGACCGCCGACGAAATTATCAAGCAGGCCGACGAGAATCAGATCGCCATCTACACCTTTGATTCCCGTCTTACCACGGTTAAACCGCTCAAGGAAACGAAACAGGACACACCACAACAAACGCAGCAGAATGACCGCGAACGGCTTACGAAGCTTACTCCGGGCTGGAACGCAACCAATCTGGGTCTTGCATTGACAGAAATCGCAGCACGACTTCAGCAACAGGCAATTTCTGATCCATCGGGAACTCTGTTACAAAACAGCACGATAGAGCTGATTACGGATTTCCAGGCTGGTGCGAAAATCGACTCACTCACGGAGTTTTCCTGGCCGGCAGAGCTCCAGGTCCGCTTGCATCAACTCAAAGAAAAACAGACCAGTAATGCCGGACTCCAACTCCTGGCACTGAACGAACAGGGGCAGGCAACGGTTCGCATTGTCAATGCAGCAGACTCTCAGCAGGAACAATTTCAAGTCGCTTATCAGACAGCCCTCAGCGAATCCGAGCAACCGCAGAAGATTTATGTCCCCACAGGTCAGTCCCGTGTCATTCATATGCCGGCAATGGACGAACAGCAACAAGCGACTCGAATTGTACTCACGGGCGACAAGCACGACTTTGATAACAGCCTCTATCTTCAACCCCGCGAACAGGCAAACATCACCATCGTCCATTACGGTACACCTGCCGCAGGCTCCACCGAGTCCCCCGATTATTATGCCAAACGTGCATTTCCGACAACGCCCCAGCGCAAAATTGAATTCCTAACGGTTGGCCCTGACTCGCCGCAAGTTCTCCTTGCAGTCGCAAAGATACATCTGATGATTGTCAGCCGCGAACTAGCCGCGGAAGAAACCAACCTCGTCAAGAACTACCTGGAGCAGGGCGGGGTGGTCCTGTTTTCCCTGAACCAACAACAGACTAACGACACGTTTCAACTTTTGATTTCCCATTCGCAAAATAATCTTACCTCAGAGGCCGACGTCAATGGCTACGCGCTGCTTACAAATATCAAGTTTGAGCACCCGCTGTTTCAGATGTTTCAAGCTCCCGAATATTCGGACTTCACTAAGTTAAAGTTCTGGAATTATCGTCGGCTCTCGCTTCCTGAAGATGTACCGCATCAAGTTCTGGCCCGTTTCGATCATGAGAGTCCGGCAATCGTGAACGTTCCCCTCGGTCAGGGAAAACTAATCGTTACGACGTTTGGCTGGACTCCCCAGGAAAGCCAGTTCGCTCTTTCAACCAAATTTGTACCGATGATGAATGCCATTCTGGCCCTCAATGCCAACATGATCGATACACCGTCTCAGTTCATCGTCGGCGAAACCGTCAAACTGCCAGAGTCCCTCAAAGCAGCCAAGGTGAGCGTTCCCAAGGCCTCATCAATTCAATTAGCAGCTGGTCAGCAGAACTTCGAACAGACAGTCCAACCCGGCCTGTACCAGATTACCTCGGAAGATAAAACAACGCCGGCACAAAAGTTTGTGGTCAATCTCGACATCGAAGAAAGTAAAACCGCACCACTGGCAATCGAAAAACTGGAAGCTCTGGGAATCAAGCTGCTCAGCCACAGTAAAACCACTGCCGCCAATTCCACCCACGCCGACCTCAAACGCCAAGCGTTAATCCGGGAGATGGAACAGAAACAGAAAATCTGGCGTTGGCTGATCATCGTCGCGCTGGCGATGCTCGGTCTGGAAACAGTGCTGGCGAAATGGATCGCCGGCAAAACATCAGCGACACGAAAGGCGTAATTATGGGCCTGCCCGATCTCTTACAACAACTTAACCAGGTCGTCTTTCGTTACCAGACCAGCCAGAATCTCAAACGATTGACCATCCTCTGGCTGATTGCCGGTAGCCTGACACTACTGACCTTCACATTCCTCGAACCAATTGCCGCACCGTATTATCAACACTTATTTCTGGCAGTGTTGCTGGGAGTACCATGTCTGGTCGCAATAGGAATGCTCCTGTTCCGCTTCCGAAGTCGTGTTTCTCCTGCCAGCCGCCATCAAATCGCCACTTTAATTGAACAAACCTACCCGGATCTGGACACCAGCCTGCTAGCCACACTGGAACTGGAAAAAACAACCGATGAAACGCTTCCCACTTTTCTACAAAATCGGCTGATCCAACAAGTCATTCAGCATGGAACCGAACACGATTGGCGACAGACGATCTCCAACCGCAGACTGATCCTGCAAAGCACAACACACCTCGTCTGTTTTACCGCCTGGTTCATCAGTTGTCTCACCTGCTGGTTTTACTTGAAGGCGGCCCCCATTCCTAAAGGCGAACTGCAGACGACAATCGCTTCCACACAAGCACAGTTTCAGGTCGAAATCAAACCGGGAACCACCGATCTGGAAAAAAATCACCCTCTCCTGATCACCGCACGATTCACAGAGAAAATCCCCGATATCGCAAGCCTGCACATCCGCGCGGCATCAGGAGAAACTCAGAAACTGCCGCTCGTCAAACACCTGGACGACCCGGTTTTTGCCGCCCGGCTAACTGACGTGAGCGAGGATCTTACTTACTCGGTACAAGTGAATGACTGGGAATCAGAAACCTATCAGGTCAAAGTCTATGTCCTGCCAAAACTGGTCCAACTGGATTCGATGATCATTCCCCCCAACTACACGGGGCTACCTACGCGAACTGTTGAAGACAGCCTGACCATCAGTGCGATTACTGGCTCGAAAATCGCATTCATCGCTAAGTTCAACAAACCTGTAAAACAAGCTCAACTGAAAACGGGAACAGGGAAGACACTCCCAATGGAGGTCAGTTCCGATGGTTTCGTCGCCCGGCTCAGGTTTTTAGCCACAGAAAGCCAGTCCTGGAACCTGCGGATTATCGATGCTGACGAACGCGAAAACCGTGCGCAGCCTTTCATAGATCTCACCGTTATTCCCAACCTGCCACCGGAAATTAAAGTTACATTCCCGGGCCGTGATACACGCGTCTCTCCGCTGGAGGAAGCACTGGTTCAAGGGACCGTAGTCGATGATTTCGGCGTGCAACAGGTAGGACTCGTCTATTCGATTCCCGGTCAGTCTACCCAAACCCTGAAATTACTTAGCACAGCAAAACCTAAGCAGGAGGTGGCAACCGAGCATCTCCTCTCTCTGGAGCAGCTGCAGGTTCAACCCGACACACTGATTTCGTATCACCTGTTTGCGGAAGACATCGCCCCTGACGGCAGCAGACGCAAGGTGCTCAGTGACATGTATTTCATGGAAGTCCGCCACTTTGAAGAAATCTTCAAGCAAGGCCGCTCTGCCAACAGTTCCTCAAAATCCGGAAAAAGTGGTGGCAATGCCCAACAGGCTGAAAAACTGGCAGAGCAACAAAAACAGATCATCAATGCGACCTGGAAAATCATCCGTCGCGAAATCAAGGAGACCGTATCCAGCCAGTACGCAGAAGACGTAAACACACTACAACAAGCACAGCAGGCACTAGTAACCGCAGTCATCAATTTGGCCTCAAAAGTGAAATCACAAAAATCAAAAGCGGTGATCGATTCCATCTCACAAAAGATGCAGGAAACCGTTTCACTACTCAACGCAGCGAAAGATGCCAATGAAGTTGAACAACTGACCGCCGCTCTGGCGACAGAACAAGCCAGTTATCAGCTCCTGTTAAAACTGCGCGCCCGCGAACACAAGGTCTCCCAAAACAAAAATGGAGGCGGCAGTAAAGGGGGCGGCAGCAGCCGTTCACAGAATCAACTGCAACAACTGGAACTGACCAACAAAAAACAACGTTATGAAACAGAGAATCAGGCATCCCAACCACCGGCTGCACAGCCGAACCGTGAATCGCTGCAAATCCTCAATCGGCTGCGAGAACTGGCACAACGCCAAAAGGATCTGAACGAACAACTCAAAGAGCTGGCCGACAAACAACGTTTCGCGAAAACCGATCAGGAACGTGAAGAAATCGAACGCCAGCTCAAACGCTTACGCGAACGACAACGCGAACTTCTTCGCAAAGCGGATGAAGTTGCCCAGCGCATGGATCAATCGAAACAACCCTCATCAACCAAATCCCGACGTGAACTCGAACAGACACGCAAACATCTGCAACAAAGCTCACAATCGCTCAAAGAAGGGCAGGTCTCACGCGCCCTGAATTCCGGGACCCGCGCACAGCAGCAGTTGAATCAGCTCAAAAACGAATTCCGTAAAAAAACCGCCAACCAATTTGCTGACGCCATGCGTTCTCTGAATCAGCAGGCCGAACAACTCGATCAAAAACAGAAAGAACTGAACCAGGCTCTTAACAAATCAAACCAGCCAGACCAAGCCAAGGGACGGCGATCTCTGAGAAAAAATCAGGGACAGCAGAAACTGGCCGATCAACTAGAGAAGCAGGAAGACCGCTTGAAAAACCTGGTAGAGCAGATGAAAAAAGTCGTTAAGGAGTCTGAAAAGTCGGAGCCGCTGCTTTCCAAGCATCTGTACGATGCCATTCGTAAAACAAGACCCTATCGCCCGGAAGATGCGTTAAAGAACGCCGCCAACTTCCTGAAAGAAGGCGCTACCGAACGGGCACAACAGGCCGAGCAACGTGCCGGGCAGGGGATCGAGAAAATGAAACAGGGAATCAAAGTCGCCGCCGAAAGTGTGCTGGGCAACGATCTGGAATCACTCAAGCGAGCCCGACAGGAAATCAAATCGCTCACCTCAGAAATGAAACAGGAACAGAAACTGGCCGGCAATCCCCAAGCAGCAGGCCAGCCAAAACAGGCTGCACAAAAAACGGCCCAGTCCGGAAAAGGGAAATCTCCCGGACAAAAACCGTCTCCGGGAACCAAATCCGGTCAACCGGGTAAATCTGGTTCCCCCTCAGGGCAAGGCAAATCACCGGTACAACTAGCCTCAGCCCAAAAAGGCAAAGGGCAGGGCTCTCAATCAGGCTCTGGCAAATCCTCATCTCCGTCAAATTCACAGTCGTCATCAAAATCAACTTCCTCCAAATCACTGAAAGGTTCTCGCGGCAGTCCGAAAGGCGGACCCGGTGGAGGCCAGGGAGGGCCTGGCGCACCATCAACGGGACCTATCACCGGCAACCAGTTCCGCGAATGGTCCGACCGTATGCGGGACGTCGAAGAAATGGTGGGAGATTCCGAACTTCGTAGTAAAGTCGCTCAGATTCGTGAACGGGCACAAAGTATGCGTGCCGAGTTCAAACGACATTCCAAAGTACCTGAGGGAGACTTGGTCAATGCACAAATCCTGGAACCGCTGGCTGAACTTCAAAAAGTATTGTCAAACGAAATCAGCAAACGAGGCGCGCAGACATCGTTGGCACCGATTGACCGGGACCCGGTACCGGAAAAATACTCTGAGCTGGTCCGTCGTTACTATGAAGAATTAGGGAGTGGAAAATGAATTGCCTGGCCCAAATCCAATTCGGCGCCCCCGACTGGACCACGATCACGATCGCAGTCATCATTATGGGACTGGCTCTGTTGATCTATGCCTACCGCTCACTCACTCTGCAACGTTCGCTGGCGGGAATCGCCTTCAGTTTGAAACTGTGCGGCATCGCAGTGCTTTCGATTGCCCTCACCGAGCCGTTATGGAGCGGCGTGCGGATTCATCCCGGAACCAATCTGTTCGCGATTGTAGTAGACGACAGCCAGAGCCTGAAAACCAAAGATCCCCAAACAGGCCAACCGCGCCTGCAACAAATCCAACAACTGCTCACAACAAACGATTCAGAGCAGACAGCGCCGCAGTGGATGCGTGACCTGGAACAGAATTTTTCTGTCCGGAAATATTCCCTCGATGCCCATGCACACGCCCAGACCAGTCTGCAGCATCTGACCTTTGACGGTTCCCAGACCAACCTCGTCTCCGGTCTGAATGAATTAACTCGCCGCTATCAAAAACTCCCCTTAGCGGGTATTCTGCTGATGACCGATGGTATTTCTGCCGAAGAAATCAGTCGGCTGGAAACTTCGATCCCCATTTACCCGGTTGCCATCGGAAATTCCCAGCCGGCAACCGATCTGGCGATCACGAAAACCTCTGTCAGCTATTCCCCCTTTGAAGACGCACCCATTCGAATTCTCGCCGACCTTTCCGCATCACAGTGTCAGCAGAAACAGCTCAAAGCTCAACTGCTGGATGAAACAGGCAAGGTCGTCGAGACAGTAACCCGTGAAGTCAGTCAGCCCGAACAACAATTCCAGATTCGCTTTCAAGTTCGTCCTGAAGCAACAGGCATTGCCTTTTATCAGATTAAAACGTCACTGATCGCAGAAGACACGAACGAAGCCACGCTAGCCAATAACCAACGCACCCTGAAGCTTGATCGCGGCCGCACTGCACATCGCGTGCTGTATGTCTCAGGTCGCCCGAACTGGGAATTCAAATTCCTGCGACGGGCAATTGAGGAAGATGAATTCATTCACCTGGTGGGTCTGATCCGCATCGGCAAAAAAGAAACCAAATTCGATTTTCGCAGCCGGGACGGGGAAGAAGGAAACGCGCTTTTCCGGGGTTTTGATCCCAAAAATGAAGCTGATCTGGAACGCTATGACCAGCCAGTTTTCGTGCGGATTAATACACAATCTCCCGATGAGCTCAAAGACGGCTTCCCCAAAACGGAAGAGGAGCTCTTTCAGTATGAAACCTTGATCATCGACGATCTGGAAGCGGCCTTCTTCACACACGACCAGCAGGAACTGATCACCCGCTTTGTCTCAGAGCGGGGCGGCGGACTAGTGATGCTCGGCGGGCAGGAATCGTTTCAAAAAGGAGGCTATGATAAAACGGAGTTAAGCCGCCTGTTGCCGATCTATTTTCCGCAAAGAGATGCGTCTGCCTTCGAGAGTGATTACCAGTTCACATTGACCCGCGATGGCTGGCTCCACCCTTGGATGCGGCATCACAAACAGGAACAGGAAGAACACAAACGCCTGACAGAAATGCCAACTTTCAAAACGATCAATCGAGTGGATACCACCAAGCCTGGTGCCACCTTGGCGGCAGAATTGAAGAGCCCCCAAAAGGCCGTGTATCCGGCGATTGCCACACAACGATACGGTCTGGGACGTGTCACCGCCGTCATGATAGGCGATCTCTGGCGCTGGCGACTGAAAGAGGATTCCACGTCTCCCCAACTGTATAAGTCCTGGCGGCAATTATTACGCTGGATGACAACGGATGTCCTCGAGCCCGTTGATCTCCTGGTCAATACGAACCTGGAAGAATATTCCGGCACGAAAATTAAAGTACACGTCCGAGATCCGGAATTCCAGAAACGCAGCGATTATCAGGTAGAACTGGAAATCACCACACCGGAAAACGAAACCATCAAACTGACCGCTGATCCGACAGCCGACAAGCCTGGTGAGTACCAGACCGTTTACCTGCCCCCTCAACCGGGCGGCTATTCGATTTCTGCTAAGGTAACCGCCCCCGATTCCAAAACGAAAACAATTCATAGCGGCTGGGTGCATGACCCGGGCAGTCGGGAATTCCAGTCGATCAAACCTGATCACAAACGACTGCTGCAGCTTGCCACACACACAAAGGGCGAAGTCATCCCGGCAGGCAAAATGTCACAATTCGTTCATTCTCTGGATCAACGTCACATGCCTGTGACGGAAGAGTCAGTCAGTCCGCTGTGGCATCATCCCTGGGTCCTGGTATTCGTCCTGGGTTGTCTATTTGGTGAGTGGTCATTACGACGCTGGAAAGGATTACCCTGATGCACAATCAATTCCATACTGGATTCTTAACGATACTGATTTGTCTTTTGACATTGATCAACGCTATACCTTTGAACGCGGAGAGTGAATCTCCCATCAATAAAACAGAGCGCATGATCGTTGTGATCGGCGCCGGAGGCCTGGAAGAATATGAACAGCAGTTTGACCGCTGGTCGAAGCGCTGGAAGCAAATCGCCGCTCATAAACAAGCCGAGCTGACGGTGATTGGTGAAAGCGTCGATGCACGCCATTCTGATTTGGAACTCATTACCCGAGAACTGCAGCATCAAACCAGCGAAACCACGGCGACCTGGATAATCCTGATCGGACACGGCACATTTGATGGCAAAACCGCCCGCTTCAACTTGCGTGGCCCCGATCTCACCGCTGACCAACTGTGTCAGTCTTGTGATGCTATCAAGCATCCGCTGGCCATTCTCAATTGTTTTTCGTCCAGCGGCCCTTTTTTGAACGCGCTGTCCGCAGACAATCGTGTAATTATTTCAGCGACCAAAAACGGACACGAATTCTACTTTTCCCACTTTGGAAATTTTCTTTCCGAAGCCAGCTCTCAGCCCGAGGCTGACCTGGATCATGACGGTCAGGTCTCGCTGCTGGAAGCCTATCTGGCTGCTTGCCGCGAAACGAACGCCTATTATCAGGAAAAAGGAGAACTGGCCACCGAGCACGCACTGCTGGATGACAATGCCGATCAGCGGGGAACCCGCGGCGATCAATTTCAAGGCCTGAATCGGCTCCCGGATTCCCATTCTGCGACGGTGACATTACCTGATGGGCACCGGGCCCATCAATTCACCCTGTTCGCGACACAACCAATTACACAGGTTTCCGGCGAACAGAAATTGAAACGTGATAAACTGGAACTCCAGATACTCGCACTCAAACAGCGCAAAGCTAAGTTTTCCAGTTCTGATGAGTACTACCAGAAACTCGAACCCCTGATGCTTCAACTGGCACACGTCTACCGCAGAATTGATTTAAAACAACAGCAGGTCATTTTCGATCCGATGGTCGTGCCCATTAATGCAAAAAAGACCGGCAGATAACCAGTCTCTTTGCAGATTTGCTTATGACGTATCAGAAATTACTCGCCGGAAATTTCCTTGGCCAGTTTTTTGAGTGCTTCACTCTCGATCTGACGCACGCGTTCCCGTGTCAAACCTAATTCCTGACCGATCTCTTTTAATGTTTTGGGTTCGTCACCATCCAGACCAAACCGCATCCGTAGAATGCTGGCTTCGCGATCCGGAATTTCTTTCAGCAATCGATAGACATGTTTCAGATTGTCATTCTCAACCAGCTCGTCATCCGGACCTTTTAAACGGTCATCGGGAATCATCTCTCCCAGTGACCAGCCGGCTTCATGCTGTTCGGATTGAGGCGACGAATTATAAAGCTGAATCGCTTTCTTGACGATCTTCAACTTTTTAGGAGGCAGGTCGAGTTCTTTGGCCACTTCTTCTGTCGTGGGAGTTCGATCCAGGGTGTCTTGTAGCTGAGCAGTGGCACGTCGCCATTTGGTCAAAAGTTCAACCATATAGGCGGGAATCCGAATCGTCTTCGCGGAATTCACCAGCGCCCGTTTGATCGACTGTTTGATCCAGTAACTGGCGTAGGTACTGAAGCGGGTTCCCATCTCGGGATCAAAACCCTCAACAGCTCTAAGGAGACCCAGGTTGCCTTCTTCAATCAAGTCCTGAAGTGGCAGACCTTTACCTGAATACGCTCGTGCGATATTCACAACGAGCCGCAGATTCGCTCGCACCATGCGGTCGCGGGCTTCTTTATCACCGTTTTCAATTCGGTTCGAAAGCTCCTTCTCTTCTTCTGCAGTGAGCAGGGCGGTTTCGTTGATTTCTTTGAGATATGTTTCTAACGGATTCTGTACGGCTGAAGAGGAACGCCGTCGAGCAGTTTTCTGCATGGAAAACCTGTTATCTATTTGTTGTTGACAAATGGAAATGCCGAACCGATTCCATGGCTTTCCATTAGATTTGCAACCGTTCGCGGGAACTCGTTTCCTCTCGACACGATGATTTATTTACAGAATTAAGGAAGAGATACCTTTCACTCTGTAAACTACTTATCGGCAAATCAAAGTGGTTTTCTGAAGGCGGTATGGAAAAGCCCAGCAGGAAACGAGGAATCTGCAGAAACTGTAACGATTGTAGCAATCAGGAAGATCTCTACTGCTAAAACACAGTGATTACTACAGTTTTGCACAGAATCAGGCTTCAGACATTGCAACAATCTTACTTGATTGAACTCCCCCCCTCTGAAGCGTCACCGCACGTTTTGCGGAGACAAAAAAAGCGGTGGTCCGTTAAGACCACCGCTTTGATTTTGATTCCATTTCCAGTCAGATTTTGACTAGAGATGATTTACTCAGCCGATTCTTCAGCCTTCTCTTCTGCAGCAGGTTCCTCTGCAGGAGCTTCTTCACTGCTTTCTGAAGTTTCAGAAGGCATGCTGAACAGTGGGGCGTTTCCGCCGGTTCCGCCCATCAGTTCCTTACGAGGAGCACCAGCAGTTGCTGGCTCACCGGCTTCACCCGACACTTCTTCTTCGATTGGCTCTTCGAGCTTACGGCTCAGGCCGATCTTACGATCATCAGTGTCAACACGCAGGATTTTGACATCCAGTGTTTCGCCGACCTTGACAATATCTTCGGGGTTTTCCACTTTGTGATCTGCGAGTTCTGAAATGTGGAGCAGACCTTCCAGCTCATCTTCCAGTTCTACGAAGACACCAAAGTTCGTAATTTTGGTAACCACCCCTTGCACGATGGCACCGGGCTGGTATTTCTGAGGAATATCGGTTTCCCATGGATCGGAAGCGAGCTGCTTCAGTCCCAGAGCAATTCGCTTTCGCTCTTCATCAACGGAAATGACCAGACACTCGATTTCGTCGCCTTTCTTCATGACTTCACTGGCATGAGAAATCTTACGTGTCCAGGACATATCGCTCACGTGCAGCAAGCCGTCGACACCTTCTTCGAGTTCGATGAAAGCACCATAGTTGGTGAGATTGCGAACGGTTCCTTTGACCTTGGCACCTTCCGGGTATTTTTTGGTGACTTCGTCCCATGGGTTGGACTGAGTCTGCTTCATACCGAGAGAGATTTCCTGCTTGTCTTTGTTGACACCCAGAACAACCACTTCCACTTCATCGCCGATATTGACGAGTTCACTTGGATGGTTGATACGTTTGGTCCAGGACATCTCACTGATGTGTACCAGGCCTTCGATGCCGTCTTCCAGTTTGACAAAGGCACCGTAAGACATCACGTTGACAACGTGACCGATGACTTTGGTACCCACCGGGTATTTGGACTCGACCAGTTCCCAGGGGCTGGGTGATTTCTGCTTGAGACCGAGAGCAATTTTTTCTTTTTCACGATCAACACTCAAGATCATGACTTCGATTTCGTCATCAATCTTCACGATTTCAGTCGGATGGTTGATACGTCCCCAACTCATATCGGTTATGTGTAACAGACCATCAATCCCGCCGAGATCAACGAAGGCACCAAAGTCGGCGATGTTTTTCACGACGCCCTTAACAATTTGACCTTCTTCAATCTTGCTGAGCAGATCCTGTTTGAGTTTCTCACGTTTTTCTTCGATGAGTTTACGACGTGAGACAACGATGTTTCGTCGGGCTTCATCAATTTTCAGAATCACACACTCAATAGTACGACCAATGTAGTTGGCGATATCGGAGGGACGACGAATATCAACCTGACTGGCTGGCAGGAAGACATTGACGCCGATATTGATGAGCAGGCCACCTTTGATTTTGCGAACGACAGTACCGGAAACCACATCGCCTTCGGCGTGTGTTGCGATGACTTTTTCCCACTCGCGAATGCGATCTGCTTTGCGTTTGGAAAGCATGGTCAAGCCGAATTCGTCTTCGACTTCTTCCAGCAATACCTGAACCTTATCACCGGCCTTGGGAGGTTCTTCTTCCTCAGACCATTCATCAATGTGAACGACACCTTCACTCTTGAAGCCGATGTCGACGAGAACTTCTTCACCCTCAACGCTTAATACAACACCATCAATAATCTGATTTACATCATAGGCACAGGAGACGGAAGCATAGACGTCATCCAACACCCAATCGGTTTCTTCACCGTCTGCATCTACTTCTGGCATGACCTCTGCGAATGCCGCATCCAGGTCTTCATCAGAAATGTTAAACTCTCGAATTAAATTACGATCAACCATACTAAAAAAAATCCAAATACACTTAAAATTTCAAAATCAACTTCTTACAGGAATGCCCCATCAAATTTTGCTGTTAGCGGAACCTGGCATGAACTCGCTTGGGTTCACCCGTTCCAGCAATTCAAAAACATCTCTTTGTCAACAGGTCTCTGACGTTCGCTCACGAAGAGCAGGGGAGAGAGAGAAGGCGTCAACTTGTCTTTGAACGTGATCTAACAATCGAAAAAAAAGCGAAGAGATCAGAGAATCTCCCGCAACATTCCTGCGAATATCAATTTCTCCAAAACCAATTGTCTCACTACGTGGTCAACACACAACGCATTGATCAATGCACACAGGAGATCAGTCCAGCAAATATATCAGAACCAATTGATTTAATTCCAGCCATATAGATGTCTGAAAGTCATTAAATCACGTATTTCTTGTATTTTTTTGACTTTTTGTGGTTCTGATTCACAATCCCGACTGACGGCCATCAGATCGTCAGAAACAGAGATCAAGAAAACCGGGGGTGGGGCGTCTCATGAATAACAGACTGGCCCTTTTCACTTAACTTCGTGATTTTCTGCCGGACCTCATCAACGGAATCCGAATTATTCAAAATTGATACCTGGAATTCGGTCTCGTAGCTGGCCCCCGACTCGAGAATTCTCAATCGTCCCTGTTCCCGCTCGACCGCCCTGAAGTTGGGGAAACCAATCGCTGGCTCCAGTCCTGTCACATAGCCGCCCGCCTCGGACTGGGTATTCTTCCATAACGTAAAATAAGGGAGAGATGCCTTTTTCAAATCAACCAAAAACCCTATTCCACCCTTTTTATCTGCCAGCAACGCTGGTGTATCTCCTTTGTCATCACAGACAGGGAGAAAATAGTACGCCTGCTCAGCATAACCGGGGGTCGGTCCCAGATAAGTCTCGAACTCCTTCACCCCTTCTGCCGCACGGGAATCGCGGGGGGCCATTTCCTCAAAAGGTATCGCGAACTGGGAACCTTCTTCCAGAAATGGGGCCCCCACATTGATGTGATACAACAATTCTGACTCCGCAGATTCCGGCCCCAGGTTTGTAACGCGGTCACGAATCCGGAATTCCGTTGAGTCCAACCGGGTTTCGAGCGTCGACTCCAGGAGAAAATGACTACCAAACAGCATCCCCTCTTCCATTTTGCCCGTAACTTTTAACCAGCCACCGTCGGCTGGATCAAGTTCGACATTCACAAAATGAGCCGGGGTATTGGCAATGCGTCCGTGTAAAGTTATTTCCGATTCCAGCGGATTACCACCTGAATCGGTCCCGGGAGGGCCGTTTGAGATCAGGCCACATCGACAAATCAGCTCATTAAAGCCACTCAGCCAACCCAGCCCACCTCGCTCGGAAAGTGTGACATAAGCAGGATTTACAGGTGTTTTTACGGGAGACTGCCATTCCAGTGGGATTCCCTGACAATTCCCTTTCCAGACCCCCATTCCCCGTGTGGGCAGAATCGACAACTGCAGCGCGCCGTTATTCACCTCGATCAGATCTACACCTTCCGAAAGACCGCCGTGCAGTTGTGTTTTGTGAATTGACCAGCCTGGATTCCTGGAAAACTCGGGATGGCTCTCTGCATTCAACAGGATTTCTTCCACCCAGGTTTGCGAACTCACATCAGTGAACAAAAATTGTGTTGATTTCATTGTCGCGCCTTAAATCTAACAGATCAGTAAATTCGGAATATCCGGCAGGAGTGAAATAAAGAAGAATATCAACCTGACAGTCTGGATAATGTAAACCGGTTTGTTCAACCCGGCCAGCACCGAAAGCAGAAACGAATCAGAAAGTCCTCTTGCAGATGCCATTTGCAACTTATAATACAGAGTAGAACCTATCAAACATTACCCACTCTGTATCAAAGTTAATCATGGATTTCCACTCAATGACACCAGTTCCTCAATCGGATGAACACGGTTACCCGTACACGACCGAATGGTACGACTCCTTGAAAGCATCACTGGGAGAAGCCGGTTGCCGACAGCTTGGCTTTTATCCCATTCCAGAAGACTTTTTACTCTCGGTGGTCATCCCCATCTTTAACGAGAGTAAAACCGTTGAGAACCTGATCAATCAGGTCAAAGCCGTTCCGATTCGAAAGGAACTGGTTCTGGTCGATGATGGCAGCACCGATGGCACGCGGGAAATCCTGAAGCGACTGGAAGAACTGTCTCAGACCAACGAAGACTCCCAAAATCAAATTCGCGTCATTTTTCACGAAGTGAATCAAGGAAAAGGAGCCGCTGTCAGAACAGGGTTTCTCGAAGCACAAGGCGACGTCATGCTGATTCAGGACGCCGACCTGGAATACGATCCTTCGGAATATCCGCGTCTCCTGCAGCCCATCATTGAAGGGAAAGCAGATGTTGTTTATGGCAGCCGATTTCTGGGCGACCAGCCTCACCGGGTCCTTTACTACTGGCATTTTCTGGGGAACAAGTTCCTGACAACACTTTCGAACTGTTTTACCAATCTCAATCTGACAGACATGGAAACCTGTTACAAGCTCTTTAAAAAAGAGGTCATCAAGGAAATCGCCCCCGGGCTCTGCCAGAATCGGTTTGGTATCGAACCGGAACTCACGGCGAAAGTAGCCCGGCGTCAGTGCCGTATCTTTGAAATGTCGATCAGTTATGATGGACGGACCTACGATCAGGGAAAGAAAATCGGCTGGCGAGACGGCGTGAAAGCACTTTGGTGCATAGTGCGATATGGATTGAAAGATTAGTGGCGAAATCCTGATAGAATGCAATAACATCCCGTCTTGGAAGAACTTATTTTGCTGACGGCTTGCCTGATCCTTTCTAAAAACAGGCTTCCCACCATTGCCTGCAAGGCAGATTTTCCCATAGAATCAGCAACATGTTACTGAAACAGAGAAATAAACATTCGTCCCCTGCAATAGCAGTGAGACGATTTACCGGCAAACGGCTGATCGAACGTGAGTGCCACATCACGGGAAAACCGGTCTTCAGCAATTAGAATACAAAGATCTCAGTATACGAACGGAATAGCATATGGCCTCTCCTCCGGAGAACCCCCAAGAGAATCCTCCCAAAGGCAAAGCCCCTCAAAAGCAACCAGGCAAAGACTCTCAGGGCGCCGCTCCCTCAACAGGTCCCTGGCTGATCATCCTGCTGATTCTGGTTATCGGCAGCCTGATCATGATGAAATCCTCGCCGGAAAATACGGGATCGAAAGTAGACTACAGTTTTTTCATTTCTGAGCTGAATCGTGGCAATGTAGAATCTGTCGATTTCCATGGTGACATCCTAACCGGGAAGTGGAAGATTCGCCCTGAGAATCCAGACAAAGAAAAGAAAGACGAAAAACTGGCAGAAGAGTTCAATACCGTTCTGCCCTCACATCCCGTCGAAGATCGAGATCTGGTTCCCGAACTCATCAAACAGAAAGTCGATTTCAAGGCGGAAAGCACCAATGTCGGCATCGGCACTTACATCATCCCCTGGTTGATCGGCCCGCTGTTGATCATTGGGTTCTTCTGGTTCATGCTGCGTCGTTCTGCCGACCCCATGGGTTCAGGAATGCTTGGAAATTTCACCAAGAGTCCGGCAAAGCGATTCCGCCCCTCTGAAGAACAAACCACATTTGACGATGTGGCAGCGATGGAGCAAGCCAAATCGGAATTACAGGAAGTTGTTGAATTCCTGAAGACACCAGCCAAGTTCCAGCGTCTTGGCGCACAAATCCCCAAAGGCGTCTTGCTGATGGGTTCTCCCGGAACCGGGAAAACCTTATTAGCTCGCGCAACGGCCGGTGAAGCTGGCGTTCCTTTCTATTCCATAAACGGGTCGGAATTCATTCAGATGTTTGTCGGCGTCGGCGCCAGCCGTGTACGGGACCTGTTCCGAACTGCTAAAGAAAATGCCCCCTGTATCATCTTCGTCGATGAAATTGATGCCGTGGGACGAATTCGAGGTGCTGGCCTCGGAGGTGGACATGATGAACGCGAACAGACATTAAATCAGATGCTTAGTGAAATGGATGGTTTCCAGCAAAACGAAGCGGTAATCATAATAGCAGCAACCAACCGTCCGGATGTTTTAGATCCGGCATTGCTGCGTCCCGGACGTTTTGACAGGCACATCACCGTGGATCGTCCCACTAAAGAAGGACGTGCCGCAATCCTGAAAGTTCACTCGCGGAAAATCCCGCTTTCAGATGATGTCGACCTGAATAATATCGCCGCTGGTACGATTGGTTTTTCTGGTGCCGACCTGAAGAATCTGGTGAATGAAGCGGCTCTTTCGGCAACACGTCTTAACAAAGACCAGGTCGATAAGGAAGACTTTGATAATGCTCGGGATCGTGTTTTGATGGGACCAGAACGTGAGGAGATTTTGAGCGAAAAAGAACGTGAAATGACAGCCTACCATGAAGCCGGCCATGCGTTATTGGCCTGGTTGCTTCCGGAGATTGATCCGGTACACAAAGTCACGGTGATTCCTCGTGGTAGAGCACTCGGCGTAACACAGCTCTTGCCTGATGAAGAACGCTATAACATGGGAGAGAAGCAACTTCACTCTCAATTAGCATTCATGTTGGGTGGTCGGGCTGCGGAAGGTATTGTCTTCGGCGAACATACAGCCGGAGCAGCAGATGACATCAAACGGGCGACCCAGATCACACGAAAAATGGTGGGGCAGTGGGGCATGAGTGATGTCATCGGACCGGTGGCGTTTCGCCATTCGGATGAAAACCCGTTCCTTGGAAAAGAGATGAAATCACAGGGCGAATGTAGTGAAGAAACCGCCCACGTCATCGACCAGGAAATGCAGCGTTTTTTAAACGCGGCTGAACAACGGGCAGAAGAAATATTAACAGAAAACAGGGAGAAACTTGACCTGCTGGCAAAAGCACTCGTAGAACAAGAGGCCATTGACAGTAATGACATCAAGCGTCTGATTGGCGTTTCGGTTCGGGAACAAGCAAAGCTTGATAGTGCCAAAGAAACTGGTACTGACAGTCAAAGTGACAACGAATCAGAGTAACCAGCCAATCCAGGATGCCTCATCAGAGAGCGAGTTTTCTCCTGCCTCAGCAGGAACAATTAGGAAATGACTCAGAAAACGAAAAAGAAAAAAAAGACAACTAAAACCAAATTTGATCAGTTAGGACTGAATGACAAAATCTTAAAAAACCTCAGCCAGGCAGGGTATGAAACTCCCAGCCCCATTCAGGCTGAGCTGATTCCGATCGCCGTCACCGGACAGGATTGTATCGGACAGGCCCGAACAGGAACCGGTAAGACAGCCGCCTTCTCGCTGCCGGTCCTGCAACAAATTGACCTCAGACGCCCAGGCATGCAAGCCTTGATTCTGGCACCAACCCGGGAATTGAGCGAACAGGTGGCTGAAGAAATTCGCAAATTGTGCGGCTCCCAATCACTCAATCTGGCGGTACTGGTGGGAGGCAAACCGGTTCGTCCCCAGGAAAATCAATTAAAAAAAGGAGCCCAGATCGCTGTCGGGACTCCAGGCCGCGTGATTGATCATATCAATCGCGGAAATCTCAAACTGGGCCAACTTGGTTTCGTCGTATTAGATGAAGCAGACCGTATGCTGGATATCGGCTTTCGTCCTGATATCGAAAAGATCCTGCGAAAGTGTCCCAAAGAACGGCAGACCTTACTGCTGTCGGCAACATTGCCTCCTCCCGTGGAACGTCTGGCACAACGCTATATGCAAGAGCCGGTCATGATCGACCTGTCTGATGACAAGGTCAGTGTGGATGCCATTGATCAGTATTACGTCACCGTCGACCCGGACCGTAAAATCAAGCTCCTCTCACGGCTGTTGTTCCAGGAACGTCCCAAACAAACCATCGTGTTCACCCGCACAAAACGCGGTGCTGACAAACTAGATCGGATCTTTTCCAAGAAACTGAAAGACGTCGCCGCCATTCATGGTGACTTACCACAGACGAAACGGGATCGCGTTCTCAAAAAATTCCGTGAAGGAAAAATTCGTCTGTTGATTGCCACAGACGTGATGGGACGCGGGATCGACGTCAGCGGGATTTCACATATCATCAATTTTGATATCCCCGAATTCAGCGACGATTACGTACACCGCATCGGGCGTGTCGGCCGGCTGTCTTCTGATCAGAAAGGCGCCGCATTTACCTTTGTGGCCCCGGATGAAGGAGACCAGTTGACCAACATCGAAAACCGGATCAATCATATGATTTCCGAATTTCGCATTGAAGCTTTTGAAGCCTATAAGCCACAAAAGCCCCGCAAGAAAATCGAGAAGGTTTCACACCTCGGCTCGACCGAGCACTTAATCAACCCTGACTTCGGTGATTTTTAATCAGCTGTCTTTACGCAGGCGTCACTGCTTAACCAAGCGGCGATGCCTGCGTCTGAAGAAACTGTTCGATGCGGGGCAGCATGATTTCGTGGGCGTCCTCAAACACGTAATGTCCTGCATCCGAAATCCGTAATGTTTCCGCCTGGGGAAAACGGCGTTCGAATTCGTCCAGAAAATTGGTGGTAAAACACCAGTCCTTCTCGCCCCAGATCAACAGCATTGGATGGTTTTGAAACTGTGCCAGGCCTTCTTCCACATGCTGCAGCGTCGCGTAGCTGGGATGTGAAGGCTTCAGCGGAATGTCTTTCACAAACTGATGCACGGCAACCCGATTCTGCCAAGAATCATAAGGTCCCAGAAAACCGGCTTTGACTTCGTCCGTCATCCGATCCCGTTTATTGACTGCCATGGAAATTGCGGCTCCCGAAAACAGATTCAGTCCCCGTACTCCCAAGGCACCCAATAAAGGTATTCGACAGACTGCAATTCGCAACGGAATTTCCTGTGAACGAAAAGCAGCCGTATTCATCAATACGAATCGTTGGAATCGTTCAGGCAGGTCAACGGCGGCTCCCATGCCGATCGCACCGCCCCAGTCATGGGCAAATAGAGTGATGTCCTGCAGATCCAGTTCCTGAATGAGTGTTTTCAGATTGTTGATATGCGATTCCAGCCGGTACGGATAATCCTGTGGCTTATCAGACAGACCACAGCCCATATGATCGACGGCAATCACGCGATACTGGGAAGAAAGCTGCTTCACCAGCCGCCTCCAGGCAAAGCTCCAGGTTGGATTTCCATGCACCATCAAGAGTGGTTGCCCCTGACCCTCATCCAGACAATGGTATTGATGGCCGTCGATCTTCAACCAATGAGATTCAAAGGGATATTCATTTTTGATCTGATCACGAAAATTCATGCAAGAGTCTTCAATCGATGATATTCAAAATGGCTGTCAAACAGCCCGATGAGTGATGTTTCTGTTCTGAAAAAGCTGATTTGCCTACCTTATCGAGATTCAACATTTCTGGCGAGTGAACGATCCAATGCTTTTAAAAACCGCTCCAGATCGTCTTGCTGGTGGGCACAAGTAAGCGAAATCCTGAGTCGTGATGTCCCCTCAGGAACCGTTGGAGGCCGAATAGCACCGACCAGGAAACCAGCTTCCTGCAACTCTGCCGCGATGTTCATTGTGATATCGGGGTCCTGCAGAATGATCGGGATGATGGGTCCTGCTGATGAGGGAATCGTGACGTTCGTACGCTGCTGAAGTTCGTTTCGTAGAAATTCCGCCCGTTCAAACAGAATACACCGCCGCTCCTGTTCCGCCTGAATGATCTCCAGTGACTGACAGGCGGCTGCACAAATCGCAGGGGGCAGGGCAGTTGAATAGATTTGTGTCCGTACCCGGTTCCACAACCAGTCAATCATTGCCGACGAACCAGCCACGAAGCCACCCAGCGTTCCAACGGCTTTACTGAGCGTGCCGATGCGAACCATCACCCGATGTGCAACACCGAGTTCTTCTGCCAACCCTCTACCAGTGGCGCCCCAGATGCCGGTTGCATGCGCTTCGTCAATCATCAAAATCGCCTGAAATTCCTCTGCCAGATCACAGAGCGAAACCAGCGGCGCCAAACTGCCGTCCATACTGAATACCGAATCGGTAACAATGATCTTTTTTCCTTCGCCGGTCACTTTCTCCAGCTCGCGTTTCAGTTTTCCGAGACTGTCATGACGAAAGACGCGTAACCGGGCACCAGAGAGGCGGCAGCCATCAATCAGACTCGCGTGATTCAAGCGATCACAGAACACGGTATCCTGTTCACTCGCCAACGCCGAGACAACGCCGAGATTGGCGGCATAACCACTCGGAAACAGAATCGCTGCTTCAGTCCCTTCAAATTGTGCCAGCTGCGTTTCCAACTTTGTATGCCATTCGGTACGACCACTGACTAGTGCGCTGGCCCGTGCCCCCACCCCCATCTCTGCCAACGCCGCAGTAGCAGCAGAAATGAGCCGCTGGTCATGCGCCAGATCAAGATAATCGTTGCTCGACAAATTGATCAGCGTTTGACCATCCAGCACGCAGCGTCCGCCTGGGAGTGGCCTGAAGGTTCTGCGGGATCGAAACAGGGCCGCGTCCCGGATCTGCCGCAGGTCGCTTTCAATCCATTCCGAAAATTCTGGAGAGGACATGCTGCTCGAGACACCTGATAGAAAAAGGAATGTCCAAAGTAAAACAGGTCGCCGGCTCAGTGAAACACCAGACCGGCGGCCTGATCAATTTACTCAATATTTTAGGTTAACGAGATGACGTGATTACTGAGTCGCTCGAATCCATCTTTGGTAATCAGATAGTTATGCTCGATCCGCATCCCACCGATGCCTTCGACATAAACCCCCGGCTCAAGCGTGACGACATCTCCAGCCAGCAGGGTATCGGTGCTTTCTGGTACGAGAATCGGGGCTTCCGGATGCCCCAGTCCCAGTCCATGACCGGCGTGATGCTGGAAGTTTTCTTTATAGCCAGCATCCCAGATGGGAGCCGCCGTCGCCGCATGCACGTCGGAACATTTTGTTCCCGCTTTGAGAGTCGATTCGCCTCCCTGCATGGCAGCCTGACATAAGCCAAACAGTTTCTGTTGATCAGCCGTCGGTTCACCCACGCTGATTGTATTGGTGAAGTCGCTCCGGTAACCGTGAATCACAACCGAATAATCGAGGACGAATAGATCACCGTTTTCCAGCACGTGTGGTGAGGGTAGTCCGCCAGCTTTCGGAACAGCAGGGGTCGAAGCCCGAAAATCGCCGTAAATGATCACAGGCAGGCCCGCGGCCTGTAACACAGCCGCCTGGACCTTGCGAAAGATGTCGAATTCACTTTTGCCTGCTTCCACTACTTCTCGTGCACAAGCATGACCGGCATCACAGGCCTGCATACACTGTTTTAACAGTGCGATTTCATCCTCGTGTTTCTGACGACGCAGTTGACGCAACACGCTGCCTAATTCAAGTGTCGTGTCGGTCTGCGTGATTTCCAGTTCCTGCAGCGCACCAACCGGCAACCATTCTGCTTCAACCGCTCCGGCACGACCCTTTAATTGAGGAACCACCGACCCGAGCGCTTTGAATAGCGCGTGGTCTCGGTTCTCTACGGAATGCTTGTGATCATACCACGTTTCGATAGCTTCATGGTCGATAAAGAAATCAGCAGCGGAGGACCGTAGCGTAAAGTTATCGCCGATCAACGTAACACCTTTGTCACGATCCAACAGCAAAAGTGCCCGTTCGCCGCGCGAGAAACTGCAGGGTTGGACAAGAAAATTCGAAAGATAAAGCACGTGACGTGGGTCCGCGATCAGAATCCATTCCAAATGATCGGGTACGGATTCCCACAATCGTTTCTGTCGCGCCAGACAACCTTCTTTTGACAGCATGATCTTGAAGTCCTTTCAGACTTGATTGAAAAAGTATGAATCAGCAGGTCCGGATTACTCGTGACCTTTTTCTACGAGCCAGCGTTCCGCATCCAGGGCCGCCATGCAGCCACTACCGGCGGCGGTGATCGCCTGCTTGTAATTGTCGTCGGCAACATCACCGGCAGCAAACACGCCATCTATGCTGGTATTCGTGCGGAATGGAATCTTCCACTGAATGAAACCTTTGTCGTTAGTCTCAAGTTGACCTTTCAAGAAGCTGACGTTTGGCGTGTGACCAATGGCGGCGAAATAGCCGGTGGCTTCCAGTTCTTCGGTTTGACTCTCATCTTCCGTGCTGCGAATGCGAACGCTGGTCACTCCTTTTTCATCATTGCCCAACACTTCATCAATGACCGAATTCCATTTGACTTCGATCTTCTCGTTGGCCAATGCCCGTTCCGCCATAATTTTACTGGCCCGGAATTCATCCCGACGATGCACGATATACACCTTGGAAGCGAACTTGGTCAGATAGTTTGCTTCTTCCATAGCGCTGTCCCCACCACCGACGACCACCAGTGGTTGATTGCGGAATCGGGGCATTGCACCATCACAGACGGCACACGCGGAAACGCCCATGTTTTTAAAGCGGTTTTCTGAATCGAGCCCCAGATAGTTCGCCCGGGCACCGGTGGCAATAATCACCGACAGTGCTTCGACCGGCTCACCATTGAGAGGAGTAATCTTAAACGGATGCGAGGAAAAATCGACATCAACGATATCATCCGTCACGACCCGTGTTCCGAAATTTTTCGCCTGCTGACGCATCAGCTCCATCAGCTCGGGTCCACTCACACCATGACCGGAATGCGGTGCCATATACTTCCGCTTCGATTCGTCGATAGAATCATTGAGATAGCTCTCCAGGTTACCGGCGGGAAACCCCGGATAGTTCTCAACTTCTGTGGTTAAGGCTAACTGACCTAACGGGAGAGTCCCTTGAAGGCGATTTTCTTCTGTGATCGCCCCTTCGAAGCAGAGTGGTTCAAGATTGGCACGAGAAGTATAAATACAAGCGGCCCAACCGGCGGGTCCTGATCCAATTACGACGACTTTTTCTGGCACGTTCGGTCACCTCCTGATATGCAGACTCTCTCGGCGGAAATCAGAAAGAAGAGATTTCGGACAAGAGAAATTGCCAGTGGAATGGAATTCTGAAACACAGCCAGCATACGAACTTGGCGTGTGCCACAATCCTAATGAAGTCAGGGCAGGAATTCCAGAAGGGGAAAGGACTCGTTTTTAAGCCGAGGAGAAAATCAGGGGATAACGCATAGATATAGACGTAAAAAAAGGTGCTTCGAATCATGTGAATGACTGAAGCACCTTTTCTGTGCTGAATGGAGCAAGTGCGGGCCAACGCTTGCCACCATCGCTGCTATAGTACTAATGCATAAGCCGTACCATTCAGAAAATTTCGTGCAACTTTTTCTGTAAGACACTTATATTCAGGCCTTTACGTTTTTATGAAGATCTTGCTTAGTCGATCCCCCCAAAAGAATGCGCCGCATTATGCAACAGGTGTTGCAATATAATACGGTGCAAAATACTACAGCCGTTGTGCCGGATCTGTTTTTGAAGAAAAACAGACCTCAGTCTTGCGAATCAGGACTCCATTTTCCTATTGTGGAGCCTCAACTGCTAAAAACGTCTACGATAATAGTCCGTGGATGCCTGATTTCTGGCTGCTGTGCCAGACCAGCGATGTGATTTAAGGAGAGTTCCGTGTCGAATGCGTCCCCCGCACGGCCCAAAAAGTTTACCGTCCCCCGATTTCTGGCTGCCAAAGCAAAAAAACAGAAAATCACCATGCTGACTGCCTACGATTATCTGTCAGCAAAAATTCTGGATGAAGCCGGTTTAGACTGCCTGCTGGTAGGCGACACTTTAGGAATGGTCGTCCAAGGCAAGAGTACAACGCTCCCGGTGACTGTGGATGAGATGATCTATCATGGTGAAATCGTATCCCGCGCTGTGCAGCGTGCCTTGATCATTGTCGACATGCCTTTTATGTCATTTCACGTCTCTCCTGCTCAGGCTTTGGAAAATGCGGGACGCATCCTGAAAGAGACCGGCGCAGACGCCGTCAAACTCGAAGGGGGAGTCAATCAGGCGAAAACCATCGAAGCCATCGCATCAGCTGACATCCCAGTCATGGCACACCTGGGGCTCAAACCCCAATCCGTGCGAGCACTGGGGGGAATGGGAAAAATTCAACGGGACGAAGACCAGCTCATTGCTGATGCACTCGCCGCGGAAAGAGCAGGGGCCTTCGGAATTTTGCTCGAAATGATTACCGCCCCCATCGCGCAAAAAATTACCGACACGGTCACAGTCCCCACCATTGGCATCGGCTCGGGGCCAGGCTGTGACGGTCAGGTCCTGGTCACGCCGGATATGCTGGGCATGAATGCTGATTTTCATCCGCGGTTCCTGAAAAAATATGCCAGCTTTGCTTCAGAGATGACAACTGCCGTGCAGGCGTATGCGAATGATGTCCGCGAAGGGGCCTTTCCTGATGAGTCTCACAGTCATTCCTGAGACAGTGAACCGGCCGGTTATTCTGAAGACTCAGCGGGAAGCGTACGCACCCGTTTGCCCAGGCAGTTATCGATTCCCAGTACGAACATCACCCAAAGTGCGGAAAAGGCTTCACCCATGTTGATCTTTGAGCTGCCAAACCGGCGTTCTTCAAACGTGAAAGGGACTTCCTTAAACGTACACCCCACGCGGCGGCAGCGATAGAGGATCTCTTCCTGAAAGGCATATCCCTTGGCCCGCAGCAGGTCAAAGTCGATCTCAGCCAGTTTGGGAACCCGATAACAGCGAAAACTGCCGCTGCAGTCCCGTGATTTCAGACGAAGCAACAAGCGGGCATACCAGTTGATGGCCCCACTCATAAAATACCGCTTCGGTCCCCAGCCTTCGATTTTACCCCCCGGTACGTAACGGGACCCAATAGCCACGTCTGCCTCTCTGGTTGCTTCCACCAGGTCCGGCATAAAACGGGGGGGATGACTGAAATCGGCATCCAGGTTTAACACCAGATCGTACTTGTTCTCGATTGCATAGCGGAAACCGGCAATTGTCGCCGTGCCCAGACCTAATTTACCGGTACGATGGATTGAATGAATGCGTGAATCGGCTTGCCCCAGTTCTTTTGCATACTCGCCTGTCCCATCGGGTGAATTATCATCAATCACCAGAATGTGAGCTTCGGGCAGAAAATTGTGAATCTCCGGAATCAATAGTTCCAGGTTTTCACGCTCGTTATACGTACATAATGTCACTAACAATCGAGAAGAAGCAGAATCTGTCATCAGTGTAATGAGCCCGAAGATAAAAGAGGTGTACTATTACTGTGGCGGTATCAACAACGGTGGTTGTTGACTTTTAGCAGGCTCAGGAAGAGGAATCAACGGTTCCCCCGGTGTACTGGCGTCTTTAGGAAGCGGTGGCAGAGGCAGATTATTGATCTGCGGCGTCTTCTGTTTCGCCGGAGGGGGTGGTAGAGGCAGTGGCTTAGTGATGGGAGCGGATCGTGATGGTCCCTGTGGTTTCATCTGCGGTTGCTGTTTGGTTGCTTCAAATGCAGGGGGACGGGTTTTCGCCGGATCAACCACATGCCCGGAAGGGGCACCTTTCTGTGGAATTGCCTGCTGTTTTCCGGGAACCGGCTTAGGATCCAGAAACGCCAGAAAATGATCGCCACGTCCTGCCAGACGCGCTGCTGTTCTGAAAACATCGATTGCCTGTTCTGTCTGACCGTTAAAATGTAACACCACGCCAAACACAAACAGCCGATCGGGATCGCGAATATCTTCTTTGACATACGCAGCCACCTGATGCAACATCGAGTCTTTGGCAATGAGATGATCTGGACCAAATAACTCGCTCAAGCTTTCGCCAGTTGCAGGCCAGGTCGGATCAAGCGCCAGCCCCTGTTTAAATTCATACGCGGCCCTGTCATATTGTGTTAATGCAACTAAAGCAAACCCCTTTTTAAAGTGGGGAGTCGCAAGATCTTTCGCCAGAGACGCCGCCAGTTTGTAGCGATCATAGGCTCTGCGGTAATCCAGTTTCTTGAAGTATTCATCTCCTTTTACCTGATTCCGCAGGCTCAGTTCTTTTGCGTGCCGCGTAGATGGAATGACATATCTTTGAATCTTTCTAGAAGGCTCAGGCAGATAGTTTTTGTCACTCCACCGCTCCAGATCATCCCTTAATGCCTGATTTAATGGGACATTACTAGCCGCGTTATTGGGATCATTCCATTGGGGATGGGCGGGCAGCGTCGGTATAGTGCCTGGCACGTTACTATAAGGGTAGACGGCGGGCGGCGAATATCCTTGTCCAGGGAGAATCGGATAAAAGCCGTTTAAGGAATACCCATTGGAAAACAGGACGGGATTGCCAGCAATAAAGGCATCCGTACTGTAATAACCAAAGCGGTTATAGAAGTAGGGCCCCCAGGGATCACCATAATAAGAATTGCCACCAAACGAAAAGTTATAAGCAACATTTCCAGAGCGACCACTGACTGACCAGCCAGGGTTTGGCCACGTACGTCCATAATAACGCGGGTATGAATGTTGGTGATGCGAATGCCCGTGATGGTGACCACGCCCAGAATGATGCCGCTGAGCGGCAGCCGGTTCGGGAAGCATTATAAAGAAAGGTGCCAAGCTCAAAACGAGAAGATACCGCATTTGTTTTTCTCCTGTTGGCCCAACTGGAAATACTCTATTACATTATGCACGTTGAATTTGCTAAAAGCAAGGATTGTTCAACTGATACAATCAAAAGCCTTTGACCGAGCTCAGGCAACATCATTATTTGAACTGCGCATGTCAGGATCGGTCGAAACAGACTAAGTTTGTTTTCAGACAAAATTCCCACGATATGAGCAAGCAGACCAGCAGGAAAAGAAAAAATATCAGTTGTGATTGTTCCAGATGGCGCTGATCGGCAAAGTTTGAACTGATTCCAGGCAATTTAGTCAGACTTTTCTGCCTGATAGTTCCGCTCACCCAAAGGCAGGATGTTGCAAACCATCCAACAAAAACAGCTGACAGGAACGGGGCCCTCCTCACATTAGGCATAGCCCCAACCGTCAAATATAAATACCCCTCTGGTACATATTCTTCCCAGATTAACGCATTTCGAGGGGCCTCCCTACCATCAAGTCAGCGTAAATCCACCCCAGTTTAACCAACCGTTACGATACTAATAATCCGATGTAAAAATGACGTAACCTTTTTATCTGATAATGACTTGAGACATTCAAGCGATAATTCCAGCACGCCGATAGATTGTAGCAGTCGCAATGAGAATTCGCGTCTGAATGATAGAAGGAAACAATTCGGATGTGAATTTGGCCGGTACTCGCAAGAGCATCGACCGCAATCGAAATTACGGAAATTATTGTAAAGGAATTGTAAGTCACAATTCTTTTAAGGCTCAAGCCAGCGCGAGTTGATGATTTCAACTTGGACCGAAAGCAGTCCCAATAGGAACAAAACAAAATTCGCGCCGTAAACCACTGTGTGATGTGACAAAAGAGGCACATCAATCTGTCTATGATGGTCAGAAATCGACCCAAGAAGGAGACGCTGTTCTATGAAATGGATTAGTCTGTTAAGTGCATTTGTTGTGGCATTGGGGATGAATGCCGTTGCACAAGCAGATCTTTTTGACCTTTCGCTTAATTGCGGGGCTGCAAAGAGCTGTGAATGTGCCTCGACATGTCAACCTGAGTGTTGTAAACCCACTATTACCAAACCATGTGAGCCTAACGTTTATACATACCAACGTCAGTGTTCATCTATTAAACCACCTTGCTGCTGTGAGTCTGCTCCAGTTTGCTGCAAGCCTGCTCGCCGTCTGCGTGGCTGGTTCAAAAAGCACTGCTGCAACTCAGGATCAAGCTGCAATACATGCAACACCGGATGTAACACCGGAAAAGGATGCTGCACACCAGCTCCTAAAGCATGTGCCGCTCCTGCTCCTAAAGCATGTGCCGCACCAGCCCCTAAAGCTTGCTGTGCTCCTGCACCAAAAGCCTGCTGTGCACCAGCTCCAAAAGCATGTGCCGCACCAGCTCCTAAGGCTTGCTGTGCTCCTGCACCAAAAGCTTGCTGTGCACCAGCTCCTAAAGCATGTGCCGCACCAGCTCCTAAAGCCTGCTGTGCTCCTGCTCCCAAAGCTTGCACACCAGCTCCTAAGACCTGTGCTGCACCAGCTTCTTGCTGCAACGAAAAACCTTGCTGCAACTATGATCCTTGCGAAATCGCTGAATTGATCTACCAGTCTCAAACTGCTTGCTACGCTAAACACCGTCGCAAAGCAATTCACAAACTGGGCGACAAATTCACCTGCGAATGTAATCCTGAGATCATGTGTGCTTTCATCTACGCTCTGAACGACGCTGACGAACGTGTTCGTGCTAAAGCTGCTGATGAAATCGGCGACCAGCTTCGCAAGAATGGCTGCTGCTGCTCACCTGAGCTGACAGCTGCTCTGACTTGTGCTCTGGGCGACTGCGACAAGAAAGTTGTTCGTGAAGCAACTCAAGCTCTGGAACTCTGCGGATACGAAGTCGTTGAAGGTTGCTGTGACAAACCTTGCTGCCACACTGGATGTGCTCCTGCTGGATGCTCACCCTCAGCAGCTCCTGCAGCTCCTGCTCCAACTTCAGATCCTAAAGCTTACTTCCCCAGCCGTATGCAAGACCGGAAACAGTCTCGCCGTCTGAGCGGAAACAGCCTGTCAAACCTGTTCGGACTGATTGACTAGTTCTCAATCAAGACTTCAGTTTGACTGAAATGAAGATTAGAACGGCTCCCCTCTTCGGGGGAGTCGTTTTTTTTATTGTCCGCGTGAATTCAACAATCCAGGATTGTACTTCCCCTATTTTGGATAGTATAATCCTAATTCACCAACTTCATTGCCTTAAAGACCTGAAGTCATTAGACTTAAAATAAACATTCGTAATCTCTTGTATGTTTTGTTAGGATAGAACCAACCTTCCAGCAATGACAGAAACTTACGAATTACCGTATCGGAAACGTAAATTGTTACTTCCCTCCTCAACAGCGACTCACTAAAACGAGAAGCACCCTGCCAACGTAAAGTACAACAGACGTTTTACTGTTTACTAATCAAATAGAACTAAACCGTTACCCTTGAAGGCACATGTTGATTGATTCAGAAATCAAATAGTGATACCAGGACTGCTGATCAACAACCGGCTTTTCAGATTTGAAGGTTCTCACCATGCGACGTCGAAAATTCCTCAAATACTGCACTGGTGTTTTAGGTGCCGTCTACGCTACCGTTCTGGCGGTACCCGGATTAGGATTTCTGCTTTCGACTCTCAAACGCGGTCAACTAAAAGAACAGAAGTATCAGCTTGCCAAGCTGGATGACCTGGAACCAGGCGTTCCTCAACGATTCTCTATCATCGACCAACGTGTTGATGCCTGGACGAAATATCCGTCTGGCCCGATTGGTTCAGTCTGGCTCACCAAAGCCCAGGACGGAACGATAACAGCGTTTTCATCCACTTGTCCGCATCTGGGCTGTGTAATCGATTATGTACCCGGCGATGAAGAATTCTTCTGTCCTTGCCATGCAGCAACCTTCCAGCCAGACGGTGGTACGGTCAGTGGCCCTCAGCTCCGCGGAATGGATGAACTGAAAACATCGCTGAAAAAAGTACGTGGCGAGCAGTGGGTTGAAGTCGAATACCAAAAATTTGAACCCGGCATTGCAGAAAAAAAAGCCTTAGGCTGACTTCGCATTCCCAACCTTCCAACTCTGATACCTTATTCTATTGAAGTAATAATTTTGATTTCCCATAGGGAGATGTTTCAGTGCTGTCAGAAAAAACCAAACAGTGGATCGACGAGAGAACCGGCTACAAGAACTTCTTCCATGCGATCTTTTTATTGAATTTCCCCACGAAGAGACGCTCCCGCTGGCAGAATATCTGGGGCGGGGCTCTGGTCCTGTTGATGTTGCTGGAAATCGTCACTGGTACTTTGTTAATGACGGTCTACAGCCCATCTGAAGCCGCCGCCTGGGGGAGCGTGCATTATATTGAAACACAAGTTGACTTGGGCTGGTTTGTACGTGGCCTGCATCATTATGTCGCCCACATGATGATTGTCGCGGTCATCATTCATATTTTTCTAGTCATCATTTCAGCCGGTTATCGCAAGCCGAAAGAATTTATTTACTGGACCAGCCTCTTGATTGGCGGCGTAATAGTGGGTCTCACTATCACTGGAAATCCATTGCCCTGGGATCAGAAAGGCTACTGGTCTTATCAAATTGAAACAGGAATCGCAGGTACCATGCCGGTCATCGGTTCCTCACTCCGTTCCATCATCGTCGGCGGAAGTGAATTCGGGAACCTGACTTTAACACGGCTCTACACAATTCACGTCATCGTGCTGCCTGTCTTAGCCATTCTGCTGTTTACGATTCACATGGCCCTGGTGCGTCGAGACCGCCTGCGGACCATGAAAATCAAAGAAGCCGCCGATGATCCGGAAATCGATTTTGAACTGGATGATGATGATCCGGTCAAAGATGAAATCACTCAACCTTACTGGCCTTATCAGACGACGCGTACTCTGGTATTAACCCTGATCCTGATCGGGATCGTGATTCTCCAGATGGTCGTTTATCCTACCCTTAAAAATCAACATGTGGCTCCAGAACTGGCGGAATGGGAAATGGACATGCCGCTCAGCGAGATCAAACTCGAAGCACCCGCCGTCAGCGACAGTTCGATTCCCTTTATCGCACGTCCCGAGTGGTTTGTACGATTTCTGTTTGAACTTAGACATATGGTTCCCAAAGAACTGGAAGTCCTGGTTACTGCGGTGCTGCCCGGTGTGCTTCTGGCCATTTTGATCATGGTTCCCTTTTACGAAAAATTCTTTGGAGAGAAATGGGGACAGCGTCTGGCGATTGCCGTTTATGTAGGCGGTTTAGTAATCATTTCCGGCATCAGCTGGTATAGCGTTAAAACCGAGCGAAGTGCGCCCGACTACGCTTTGAAACGTTCACAGGAAATCGCCTATGCCGCCCGTGCTTCCTGGCTGGCTAAAGAAAACGGTGTACCCCCGGAAGGACCCGCTTCGCTACTGCGAAACGACCCCAAGTCGATGGGACCGTTGATTTTTGCACGGCACTGTGGAGTCTGCCATACGTGGAACGGCCATGACGGAACAGGTCTCAATATCATGGAAATGAAAGACGGCAAAAAAGTCAAAGCGACTCCCCGTGCATCCGATCTGGCAGGATTTGCTTCGAAAGAATGGATTGCGGAATTTCTGACAGATCCGACAGCGCCCAAGTTTTTTGGGCACCTCGGATCATCAAAAGGGGGTGACGCGATTCTACACGGAGACATGAGCGACTGGGCTGACAGCTATGTCGGTCCGGAAGGCGTACTCTCGAAAGAAGATATCGAAGCCGTCTCGGCACTCATCGCACGCGAAGCCAAACACCGGAATGCGGAACCGCTCAGCGAAGCGGTCATGAAACGCGGCGTGTCTGTCTTCAGCGGCATCGACTTTAAAGATAAATCTGGGAAAGTAGTCGACTTTGACGGTTACTGCGCCCAGTGCCACGCCATGAAAGCCGGTGACCCTGAAGAAGAGGGAGGCGGTGCTGCTCCCGATTTGAACGGTTACGGCTCTGACAAATGGCTCTCCGATTTCATTCGCAATCCGGGCGCAGAACACTTCTATAGTGACAAGAACATCATGCCCGCGTTCGAAGAATCGAAACTCTCCCAACACGATCTGAATTTGCTCGTCAATTGGATGCGCGGAGAATGGCGGCGTCCGGAAGAAGAAAAATAACCTCTCATCGCACACCATAACAGGGGCACTACCAGCGTCTTTCCAAAATCAGGCGCTGGTAGCCCACTGGACTTGATCCACCTTCAAGGCAGTGTGTCCAACTCTTGTGCTCACTGCAGCTTAACCTGTGAAGCGATGGCCTCTTTCTGTCTGCAAATTCGTGCAATGACGCAGTCAATTCGATCACTCTGCGCAACAGAATCTGAAAAATCTTAAATTTTCTGCTTGCAGAATTACTACACCTGTGGTAACACTACGCAAACACATTACTACACACGTAGTCACAGGAGGCCGCATGAGCCAGCAACCCGAATTACAAATCACAGATGCAGAATGGGAGGTCATGCTGAGTGTCTGGGAAGCGAAGGACCAGACAGCCGGTGAAATCATCGCTCGCGTCGAACCGATTCGTGAGCGAAGCCATCGAACGGTGCGAACGCTTCTTGCACGCCTGGTTGAAAAAGGTGCTGTTGCTGTACGTGTTGATGGCTCGCGCCATCTCTACAGCGCGGCCATCTCGCGAGATGAATGCGTTCGACTGGCAGCCCGTTCCTTCACGGAACAATTCTTTGCCGGGAACCTACAGTCCCTATTGATGCATTTTGTCGAAAATGAAACGCTCTCTGAAAAAGAAGTGAAAGAACTCAGGCAACGCTTAGACGAACGTCTCACGAAAAAATCCCAGCCGAAAGCTGACCAACGTACCAGCAGATCCTCTTCAACCCGGAGAAAGAAATCATGAACTTCGATTTTGAATGGACCGCGTTATTAGCACTTATCTGGCGGGCAACCTGGCAGGCATTCGTCCTGGCTGGCATTATTCTTTGTTTGACTTCAACATTGCACCGCTGGATTTCCCCCAAATGGCGTGCGCTTTTGTGGGCCATTCCACTGGCTCGTCTGGTTTTATTAATGATTCCAGCTAGTGGATTGAGTCTCTTCTATTTACTCAATTTCGAAAGTCAAAATCCGACTCCCGCAGTCGCAATCTCTTTCTCTGGAACCGGAGACATCGGATTGATTCCAACCTTGGATTCGCTTCAGCCAAATCATCGGATCTCACGAACGGAGACCGCTCAAGAGTACAGCGTATCTCAGACTTCAATCACGCGATCTGAAGAGTCCCGAACCAATGCCCCCATTTTAGTTTCCAGGCTCCTCACTTATCTTTGGTTGACTGGCAGTTGTATTGTCCTTTGCAGATGGATCGGTTCCAGAATCATACTGGCCCGCATCATCAAAAACAGCGAACAGCTCCAGGATGCAGGTCTGCTTAAACTGATTGAAGCGATACAAAAACGGAATCAACATTGGTTCCCGGTTCGCTGTTTCGTTACGAACGATCCTATAGGCCCGTCCTCTTGTGGATTCTGGCGGCCCACCATTTTATTGCCCTTAAACTTGTGGTCCGATTTCGCAGAAGAAGATCGTCAGACGATCGTGATTCATGAACTGGAACACATTCACCGACAGGATGTCTTACTGATGCTCATCAGTCGAATCGCAATCACTGTTCACTGGTTCAACCCATTGGTCTATCTGATCAGCAACCGCATGCGCCGTGAAATCGAACTGGCTGTCGATTCAGCAACGGTTACCAATTTCGATGAGCAGGCACGTCATGATTATGGTGAGTTATTAATTCGTCTGGCACAGCAGACACAGGGACCTGTCGCTGCACTCCCCATGGCGGGCAAACGTTCTGCGCTGCGTGTCCGCATCAATCAGCTAACATCACCAATTCAAGACAGCCGCTCAAAGTCAGCACTTGCCATGGGCCTGTTGCTGATCCTGTTTGTGACCGGCTTAAGCGATGTAGCACAAACTCAGGAAAAAAGCAGCCCGACCCCTGCGACAGCATCTCCTGAAAAAGAAACAGTGCCAGACAACAAGAAACAAAACCAGTATTTCATTTCCGGTACCGTGCAAGATACTCAGACTGGAAAGCCAGTGACGAATGCTGAAATCCAGATACTGGTGGCATCAGAACCAGATCCTGACAAGAGAGTACTCAAAGGAACGACGAACGAAGCAGGGCGGTATCGCATTGAGGTACCTTTAGGAAATGTGCAACTCTGGTTTCCAACATTAAAGCCCGGGTATTGGCTCATGCCGGAAGAATCCATGCAAGCCTTAGTGACAACTCCAGAGAAGCCGATTGTGAATCATGATCTACAGGCACAAACAGGAGCGGTCTGGAACGTACATTGGAAAGGCAAGCTCAACCAACAACAACGCCAACAATTAGGCGTGCAAAACAAGGATCAACCTGTTCGATTGTTGGCCTCTGTGCAGGAGGTTGCGGATGATGCGAAACGGGCTGCCTGGCTGAAGGGAGAACCAGTCTCATTCCAGAAAGCGAATGCGACTTCCATGAATTACCTGGACGAAGAAGGTCGTGGCCAACTGACTGAGGTTGGTACCAGCGGTAAATATATTTTAACTCTGGTCAATATGTCAGCCGAGTTGATCGTCGCCCCTGGCTTTGACAATTCTCAAGTCGTCGCTCTAAGGCGTTTACCTGATTCAAACACCACACAAATGATGGACAAGGAAGGAAGGAAAGCAACCATTAAAAATGGAACTGCCACGATCAATAACGGTGTACCGCTCCTCATATTTGTCCCCAAGGCATCAAAACCAGTCGGCAATCAAAAGCTGGTCGGTCGTGTTGTCGATGCGGAAGGAAAACCGTTAACGGAGGTACGCGTTGGAGTGGTCTCTGGCACACAGGGAGGCGGAAGTGGTGATACTGGTGTTTCAACAAAAAGTGCACTCGACGGTAGCTTCTCACTCGATTTTCCCATTTATGATTATGGAAACCAAGCTGCTGATAAACTGCAGTTTTCAGTAGTTCTGACCCAAAAAGGTTATGCGGGCATGGATTCAAGAAGCATTGCTGTTTCAAAAAACTTTGTCCCCATCGACTTCAAAACACTCACACTCAATCGCGGCTATTCACTGCCAATACGCGTTCTGGATGAACAGGGAAAACCGCTCCCCGGAGCAATTGTGGAACCAGGAAACAGTTATGCTTTAAGAAGACAAATTGTTCGCACATCCACCGATGGGCGGGCAATCCTAAAAGACTTACCCAGCGGCGTAATTCGGGCTTCCGTGCGTTGGGGAACGAAAATAAAATGGATCAACCTGGTGATCAGTAATAATGAGTCTGAAAATCGAGAAGTGACCATTCACCTGAAGGAGTTCTCATCTGCTACGACAACCCAGGCAGAAAAGGCCAAACCACTAACCGTGGGGCAGATCGCCCCCACGTGGGAGATCGCAGAATGGTCTGATGGGCGTACCCGCAAATTATCCGACTATCGCGGACAAGTTGTGGTACTCGATTTCTGGGGACTAAGCTGCAGTGGTTGTGTCACTTCCATACCCGCTCAGAAGAGACTGGAAAAGAAATTTGCAAAGCAGGGTGTGGTCTTTCTCGGCATTCATACCGCGGACGGCGAAATGAGTCAGATCAATAAATTGAAACAGAGTGAACAATGGACAATTCCCACTGGAATTGATCGAGGTACTTCAATTCTGGACAGTGTGACTGGTGAGAAATACGGCGTGCAGGGTTACCCGGCACTGATCGTGATCAACACAGATGGCAAGATCACATTTCGGAGTGATGTGGAACCATCGAAGAATCGTGAGACCTATATGAGAGAACTGGCTGAGGCCAGCGGTGTCAAATGGCCGCCCGGTGAGAATGCGTCTGAAGCTGAGATGATTCAAATGATGAATCAAATGCAATACACATTACTAAGCCGAGAAATTGAACGCGTCCTGAAAATGAAATAATCAGACTTTCCCCAATAATGTAAATGCAGTTCGAGCAAATTATTTACGAGGAATCAGCGATTCTTTGGAACCTTCTGATTGATCTTGAACTTGTTTTCGCAGCCGTTTTAAAGCAGCAGTCAGCACGGGGTCTTCGGTTCTTGTAAATTCATTGGGGGCCGCCTGCACTTTGATATCGGGTGGAACGCCCACGGTATCAAAGGATTTTCCGTTGACATCCAGGGGAATCCAGCGGGGCAGATTCACAATAATCCCCGCACCAGCATCGATCTTGCGCGGATTCCCACTGGAGCCGGCGGTCCGATCACCCAGCGTGGTCACGTTGGGGCATTCTGCCAGCATCAGGACAAACGCTTCGGCAGAACTCATTGTTTTCTCTCCCTGAAGCACAACCACTGGCCCCCGGTAATACCAATTCTCATTGGGAGTAAAAGTTCGTTTCTGTTTGGGCCCCAGGTCGCTGTGCTCAGGACCACTCCGATACTGATGCATCGCATACAGTCGCGGCTGATCTAAAAAGTAGCCTGCCATTTCCATCGCCAACGGTTCGGCGCCACCTCCATTCGCACGGAGATCCAGAACCAGACCGCGGGTTCCATGCATTTGCTTCAGAGCCGTTTCAAACTCATCGGGCAAAGCAACGTTTGATAAACTGTCTACAGCGATATAGCCAATACCGTCTTTCGTCCGCCCCCATCTCATTCCCCTTATTTGATTGAGCTGGCCGATCAGATGCGGCGCTGCGACAGGGCTGGCATTAAAGAATCGCTCGCGATTGAAACCTTTGACATATTTACCATCAACCAGAACGTAGACATGCAGATCTTTCAAATGCGCCAGCATCTCATTGAGAATGTCTGCCAGCTCACAGTTCGTATTTGCTGCGACAGCCCGGGGACGATACTGATCGTGCAGCTTCTGCCATTTGACGTCCGGCTTGATCACAAACATCGCGTACTCGCGATCGAAAGCATTCCAGACTTTGTCGAAAATGGCAGCTCCTGCACCTGGCTTAAACGGGATAACAACAGGAAGCACCCGATTACGGAATGCATCCACATACTTCACCGTCTGCTGTTTGGTATCGATTACATAGAAACGCCGCGATCCTTCTTTCGTCTCCAGATCAATAATGATGGATTCAAGGAGCGGAACCATCGGTCTACCGTTCTTGTGCCAGCTTGATCTCATTTTGTGAGAGGCTAATCCATTTGCCTGTTTGACCAGTGCAGCGTTTCCCTGCTTGACAACTGTGTTCGCGGGAAACAATTCTCCCACACGTGCCGGATGAAAACGTAACCAGACGCTAGTTACGTGTTCTCCTTTGCCTGCGCTGGCTGTCACAATTTCCCCGGGCTCATCGGGAAAAACAGCGGCCCACAGGACATTCTTATCATGACGTCCCAAGACAACCTGCGCGGCTCCAAGTTTGACTTCGAAACTGTCCGCTAATTTGAAATCAAAAGACGAAAGACTCCAAACGTCCTCTTTCTCAGTTGCCGTACTATAGCTACGAGGCTGCTTTGAAAAATCCGGACTGGCTGGATATTTCTTACTTAGATCTTCTGCAACCGCTGGTTTTACCCCAGTTGTCAGCAACAATGCCAACAACAGGGCTCCTAACGAAACACCACTTCGTTTTCGTAACAACACACTTTTTGTAACAGGTCCTGCCATCACACGATCACCTCCTTGGAAGAGTATCGGAATCTGGGTCTATTATTTCAGAGTGCCTGCTAATTCAGTGTTTCACGTCTTGATTTATGGGCTCGTGGCTGCTGCCACGGGCGGTTTCACCTGCGTATTTCCAGCAATGTAAGCAATCAAATCCGCCAACTGCTGCTTTGTTAGTTGATCAAGTTGCCCTTCCGGCATCAGAGATAATTTGGACTGATTCATTTCTTCAATCTGACGCCGATCCAGAACAAGTTGCTCATTCTGTGTCTGCAGCGTCAGCTGTTGATCGGTTTGTCTGACAATCGTCCCATTCAAAATGCGACCATCTTCCAGCGCAACCACCACCATCTCATATCCTTTCGGAATCAGGGCAGAGGGGTCTACCATATTTTCCAGCAGATAATCCATATTGGTCCGATTGGCGCCGGTCAGATCCGGTCCAATCGTACCGCCGTTCCCAAACAGGCGATGGCATTTCGCACACGTTTTTTCGTAGAGCGCCCGACCTTGCACTCGGTCTGCTTTTTGCAGGCGTTCTGCCGTCAATAATTCTTTATAACCTTCAATCTGTGCCCGTTTCTTTTCGGGAGTTTCCCGCGCAAGGCCCCAAACCTGATTCAGTTTATCGACCACTTCCTTGTCCTGAAAATTACGCAACTGCCGCACATGAAATGCAGAGACTTCACCTTGGGGCACCTGCTTCTTATCGATGGCTGTCAGCAGTAGCAGTACATATTCCTTGCGACTGCAAAGCGTGTCCATCAAAACCTGGCGTCCCTCCTGCTTGATACTGCGATACCGGCCCAGCATGCGTTGAATCGTCTTGGGATCATAAAACCGCGACAATCCCCGAAACGCCAGAGGCTGCAGTTCGGTGGTATACACCGATTTCTGTATCACAGGCAGTAATCCTTTGTCCTGGGAACTGTTCAATAATGATTCCAGTGCCTGATAACGGCTTTTCATCGACTGATCCGAATCGACTACGATCTGCTTGAGTGCATCCATCGTCTGCCCATCACCAAATACGACGGACAGTTCTGTCACCAGGGTCTTCAGTTCTTTTGAATCTGCTTTCTCGGTCTGTTGTTTTAATGCCTGCCAGTTTTTCGGTGCCTGTGCTTTCAGTCGCCCTTGTAGTGCGGCCTGGATTCCCGTTAACAGATCTTCTTGAACCGTTGAGTCCTTTGCATCAATCACCTGTTGAACCAGTTGTTTCACATACTCTGGATGTTGATCAATGTCTTCAGTCAATCGCCTGGCCACCAGCTGTCGCACCAGTGGTCGTGTGGAGTGACTCAAAAACTGCAACGCAGCATCACTCTCTGCCATCACCGAGGGTTCAATTCCATACCAGAGCATCAATGTAAAATTGCGATCTTCCGTATCCTGATGATTTTGATCAAGTGCCGCAGCGATCTCCCAGCAATCCTCTGGAGCAAGCGACTGCATCGCTGATGCCAGATAAAGCCGAACCAGGCCTGATTGCTCATCGCGGGCTAACTTAGCAAACTGAGCTACCGCTTCCGAGGGAACCTTCCCATCATCTACCAGATACCGGATCGCCCAGATCCGAACGTGCTCACTCGGATCATTCAATTGTTTTACCAGCCACGCATCGTTTAATTGATTCGTACAATACAGAGCCCACATGGCACGCAGTCGACGGGGTACCTCTTTTGAAGTATTGAAGATATGAAACAACTCCGCTTTAGGCTGACTCCAGTTCGCTGTGGTTCCTGCCCGCTCCATCAGAATGCGACGGGCGTGGCGGACATACCAGTCATTAGGATGTAGTTGCAGCTTGACAAGTTCGCTGTCAGAAAGCTGATTCAGATCCAGCTTTTTCGGCTGTGTCACATCGCCATACGAAATTTTGTAAATGCGCCCGCTGGTTCGATGCACGCCATCATGATCGTGGCACTCACCGAGGTCGGCCCAGTCAGAAAGATAAACACTGCCATCGGGTCCATATTTCAGTTCGGTTCCTCGAAACCAGTCTGACCCGGTCAGCAGAAAATCAGGTCTGTGCGTGCCCACATATCCCGAACCTTCACGTTCCAGAGCATCGTTATTCACACGATGTCCGTGCGTGTTACACAGAAAAATGGTATTGCGATATTTCTGCGGCCAGTTATCGCCGAGATAAATCATGCCGCCACAGTGACTGTGTCCGCCACCCAGTTTCCCGTGAATTCCAGTTGTATCCCGTGAATCAGTCCATTTGCCTGATGAACTATCCCAGTGGTCGTGGTCGGCACACTTGGTCATCAATTCATAAACATAAGGATTCGGATCGCTGCCATGACCATTCATTCGAATATAATGCGAACCGGGAATCATGTGCCATAAATGCCCATTCACATTGTTCGTGAAAAACATCTGACCGTATTCATCGTAATCAAAGCCCCAGGGATTCGTGGTTCCGGAACTGACTTCTTCGATCGTTTTACGAACGGGATGATAACGCCAGACACCACAATGAATCAATGTGCGCTGCGAAGGATCGGTCTCGGGTGTTCCCACCAGAGAAGTGTCAGTAATTCCATGTCGACCATACAGCCAGCCATCGGGTCCCCAGGTCAGGCCGCTGACAATATTGTGTCGGACCGTCTTATAGTTCCAGCCTTCAAGTAGGACCTGTGGTTTCCCATCGGGAACATCATCGTGATTTTTATCCTCAAAGTAGCGTAATTCGCCACGGCACAATGCCCAGACACCATTGGAACCAACAGTCACGCTGGTTAAAGGTCCCGACCCCTGCCAGAAAACTTTCCGCCGATCCATAGCGCCATCGCCGTTGGTATCTTCCAGAATGATAATCCGGTCTTCAAATTTGTCATCGTAAGTACCACGTTCATAGGTAAAACATTCGGCAACCCAGACACGACCCCGATCATCAATTTCAAATCCGATCGGCTGATGCACATTGGGCTCACTGGCAAACAGCGTTACCGTGAAGCCTTCCGGCACCGTCATATTCTTAATCGTCTGTTGCGGCGAAGTCGCGATATCTTTGGGGTCTTGCGTATTCTGAATCGGTGTTTCAGCAGCAGCAAATTGAAACGGCAAACCGCAAAGTAGTGTGGTCGACAGCAAAGAGACGAAGAACCGGCGTTGATAATGGAAGCGCATCGATTACCCTCAGTGGCAGGAATAAATAGATTAAGATAGTTTGATATCATTTATGCTATATCAGCCACGGAGCAAGAGCAATCAAATCGCCGTGGAGATCACTGAGAAATTTGAGAAATACAAACGGTTATTTCTCAATCGTGTCAAACATCTCACGGAATTTGGCAAGGACTTTCGTGACAGCTGAAGAAAGCGGTCCATTGAGCATAGCCCCCGATGCCTGACGATGTCCGCCGCCACCAAACGATTCTGCAATTTTGGAAATATCCCATGCAGATCGACTGCGAAAACTGATTTTGACCTGCCGGCTCCGCTGTTCGACGGCGATAAATGCTGCCTGAGTCCCAGCCAGCGTCAGACAGTAATTAACCAGTCCTTCCGTATCTACGGGCGTGGTTCCCGTCGCACTAAAGTCTTCACAACTGACGATCGTATAAGCCAGCTGCCCGTCGAAATCAGTCTGCACTTTATCCAGTACACGCCCCATCAGTTTTAATTGTGGCAGACTGTTCTGTTCGTACAACAGCTCATAAATCTGATGTGGTTCTGCGCCCGCCTTAATCAACTCACTGATGATCTGCATCGTGTAACTGGTCGTGGAGGGAAAACGAAACCACCCAGTATCAGTGGCAATCGCGGCATAAAGTAAAGTCGCAATTTCCGGCGTCAACGTACAATTGAGGGCTTTACCCAGATCAAACACGAGACAACCCGCTGCCGGCGAAGTAATGTCTTTGAATTCTTCCGCGCCCAGTGAATCAGAACTGACGTGATGATCAATCACCACTTTCTTCGAATCTGTTTTACGATAGAAATTTGCCAGTCCGGGTAACTGCGACCAGGCACTCGTATCAAGGATGATATGCACTTCGGCCCATTCAAAGTCCTCCGTCGTCACACCATCACCCACATAGCGAACTTCGTTATCCTGCACTAGAAAGTCCAGGCTTTTGGGATGCGCTGACGGGTTGATCACGCGAACTTCTTTACCCAGCTCTTTCAAAAAACCGGCTAACGCCAACTCAGAACCCAGAGCATCCGCATCAGGCCGCACATGGCAGGAAAGGAGGATCTTTTGATGTGCCTCGATGATTTCACAAAGGGGAGTCCAGTTAATACTGCTCATTCATATTTCCTGCGCTGCGTGTTCCTGCCAATTCCAGTATCTGGTTCCACTTTGTCATTGAGACATCTTAGGTTAATCCGGGGTGGCATTCCATTGCTTGAGCTGCTTTTTTGCTGAATCAACGTCAATCGCCAACTGAGTTTTGAGTGCTTCGGCATCAGAAAACGTCTGGGTACCGCGTAAGCGTTCGATCAACTCGACCTCCAATGTTTGATCGTATATTTCTTTTGAGAAACCGATCAAATGCACTTCTACCTTTGTTTCCGAGTTGTGAAACGTCGGATTCGCACCAATATGAACCGCCGCTGGATAGCGCTGTCCGCCTACAATCCCAAATCCACAATACACGCCATCGGCAGGTAAGAGAGTCGCCACCTGACTCAAGTTGGCTGTCGGGAATCCCAGCTTTCTTCCCCTCTCGGCACCATGCACCACAGTTCCTTTGATCCGATAAGGCCGCCCCAACATTTTTTCCGCCAGCACAACGTCTCCGGCTTGAATGGCTTTGCGGACTTCCGAGGAAGAAATCATCTGCGTGTCACATAAGCTCGGTTCGACCACTTTAAAAGACATCCCGGCATTTTCACACAGAGTCTGCAACAGCTTGACATCACCCGCGCGGTTTTTGCCAAAATAAAAGTTGGGACCTTCCACCAGTCCCTTTGCCTGCAGCTGATCGCATAAAACCTGTTGAAAGAACTCTTCGGCACTCAAATTTAGTAACGCCCGATTAGTCGGGTAGGCAATCACACAATCAACACCCAGGCTCTTCAGGATGGCGGCACGCTCTTCAATGCCCATTAATTCCGGCGGGGCGTGCTCCGGGCGGAGGAGTTGAATCGGATGTGGATCAAACGTGAACACAATCGCGGGCAGATCTTCACACCGGGCCTGGTGAACCAATGTCTGAATCATCAGTTGGTGCCCACGATGCACGCCATCAAAATTGCCGATTGAGACAATACCTCCCCGACAGGCGTTGAATCCTTCTAATTCACGTATAAACACCACTTAACCCAACAATTTATTGCCTTTATTTAGAAAATCACTCTGCCCGGTACTCATAACAGGCTGTATCAATTGAATCGGCAACAATTCAGAAAATGTAGAGTGATAAGTACCATCTGGCCCTCAATATTGCTACTATTAGGCGTAAGGAGAGTGTATCCCTCTCCTTCCCCCGCTGCACCAGAGGGTGCTCACCATAAAGTATTGAACACTTTGGTATCGCCGTCCCTTGATGCCATCCAGTAACAGACTCACTTTATTAAATAACTGGAGATAACGAAATGGATCAAAGCCCCATCAATCGAAGAGATTTCCTGAAAACATCAGGAACGACAGCCGCTGCTGCCAGCACGATCGCCGGTCTGGCAACCGCACCTGCTTTGGGAGCCGGAAATAGCAACGAAACCATTCGCATTGGATTTATTGGGCCGGGTGGACGCGGCTTTGGTGCTCACGTCAAAAAATTGGTTCAGTTGAAGAAAGATGGGATGAATATCGAACTGGTCGCCGTATCAGACGTTTATTCAGAACACCGTGACCGAACCGCCAACTACATCAAAAAAGAGCTGGGCAACGATGTCGCCAAATATGTCGACTACCGTGATATGCTCGAAAAAGAAAAACTGGATGCTGTCGCCATCGGTACTCCCGACCACTGGCACGCCAAACAAACCATTGACGCCATGAACGCTGGCCTGAACGTCTATTGTGAAAAACCAATGACGAAAAAAGTCGAAGAAGCGCTGGCCGTCGTCGAAACCTGGAAAAAAACCGGCAAGATCATGCAGGTTGGCGTCCAGTCTACCAGTCTGCCTGTCTGGGACGATGTCCGGGCACGACTGCAGGATGGACAACTGGGGAAAGTCCTTCAATTCCAGACCGAATACTTCCGCAACTCGTCAATGGGACAGTGGCGGTATTATGCTCTGAAAAAAGAGATGAATCCTAAAAACATCGACTGGAACCTCTGGCTGGGTACCAAAGAAGGCCTGGCAGAATATCAGCCGTTCGACCGCGCTGTTTATGCCCAGTGGCGTCGTTTCTGGCCATTCGGCTCCGGTATGTTTACTGACCTGTTCGTTCACAGAACCACCGCCATGTTAAAAGCAACCGGACTGCGTTATCCCGGTCGTGTTGTTGGTGCAGGGGGGCTCTATCTGGAATATGATGGCCGTGATGTTCCCGATGTCGCCACAGTTGCTGCCGACTTCAACGAAGGCGTGCAAGGGTTGATCAACGCCACCATGTGTAACCAGGAAACCCGTATCAAGCAGATCATTCGCGGGCACAATGGTTCGTTTGTCTTCGGTAACGGTGAAGGCTTCGACGGATACGACTTTATCCCCGAACGCCCTCAAGTAACGCGTGACAGTTCTTTGAAACAACAGCGAATTGATGTCGCTCAAATCAAAGACACAACCTACGCTCACTTCAAAAACTGGGTCGAAGCAATGCAGGCCAACGATCAGAGCAAGTGTAACAACCCGCCTGATCTCGGTGCTGCTGCCATCGCCGTTGTGAATATGGGTTCCAACAGCTATCGCAATGGTAAAGTTTACCAATTCGATACAGATACGCAGGAAATCACCGATGGTGATGGAAGTTGGTCCAAGAAATGGGAAGCCATGTCCAAGGCACGGCAGAAACCCAAGCACATCCCCGGCTGGAAAGCAGGCGACAAAGGCAGTCTTCTGGAAGAACCCGCCTACATGTCTCTGGCTGGTCCCTGGATCGACGGAAAACCTCCTAAGAACGATCCAAATTCCAACGCCGGTTAATCAGACGGTTTGACAACTCCATTCCCGCGTTCCTCCCTGGAACGCGGGAATTTTTTCACGTATCATTTAGATTCACAAACCAGATTCTTTTTCACTTTTAGTTCTACGGATCTCACCATGAAACGTTTTTCTGCATTCTCTATCACCCTCTCAGCAATGATGACGCTGCTCACATTCATCTCAGCAGCGAACGCAGAGGAGAAACCCGGTTTCACCTGGAAAGATCAGCCCGTGAAAAAAGTCGCCGATCTCTATTTCAATGGCACCCCGGTTCTGCAGTACGTTTATCCGTACGATGATTCTTCCGCAGAAAGCTTTCACGATACCTACAAAGTCTTCCACCACGTCTATGGGCCAGGCAGCAAAGCCATCATCACCAAAGGTCCCGGCGGAAAATACACGCATCACCGCGGACTGTATGTTGGTTGGAACAAAACGAAATTTGATGGCAAACAGCTCGACTTCTGGCACTGCAAAAACGGGGCGCATCTGCGACACGCGAAAATGATCGAGATGAAAGGTGGACCCGAATCCGGCACGATGACATCGGAAATTCACTGGAATGATGCGAAAGGCAAACCCGTCATCGTGGAAACTCGCACTGTCACTGTCACACCAATCAAAGTCCCCAACTCCAAAATTCCCGCCTGGCAGATCGACTGGCAGACCAGACTCGAAAGCAAACGGGGAGAAATCATTCTCGACGGCGACCGACAGCACGCTGGCTTCCAGTATCGTGCAGCCCAGCCCGTCGCAGAATCTAACAACGCAAAGTATGTCCGCCCCGAAGGGTTCCCCCAACAGCTCGCACCGTTTCAGGTCTCCGACAAAACCGATCCCAACGGTCACATCAATCTGGGCTGGTTCGAAATGTCGTACGGCATTGATGGCAAACATTACAATGTCGAATACATGGAAGATCCCGGCGTTCCCAAACCATCGCGTTATTCCGAACGTCCCTACGGCCGTTTCGGTGCTTTCTTTGATACCAAGTTTGATGAAAGCAAGCCACTGGAAATGAAATACCGGGTGATTGTCAGCGAAGGGAAGACTCCCACACAGGCAGAGATCCAGAAACGCTATGATGAATTTGCCGCTTCTCTGAAGAAATAGGATTTCACATGGGCAAGCCAACCGTTGCCATTATTGGAGCCAGTGCGGACCGACAGAAATACGGAAACAAATCGGTCCGCGCTCATCTAAAACAGGGTTATGATGTGTACCCCGTTCATCCTACCGAATCGAGTATCGAAGGATTAACCGCCTACCCCAGCCTGGAACAAGTCCCGTCAAAACAACTCGACCGGATCAGCGTGTATGTGCCCCCCGAAGTCGGGATTCAGCTGCTGGAACAGATTCGCAACCGCGGGGCAAACGAAGTCTGGTTCAATCCCGGCAGTGAAAGCCCGGACTTACTCGCCCGTGCCAAAGAACTCGGGCTGAACGTCATTCAAGCCTGCAGCATCATCGCGATCGGCGAATCACCGTCGGATCATCCGGAATAAACCGGAATCGCGATTGAGCCGCTTTACCGGTTCGTATAGAATAAATTCAGACGTGATTCATTTGCGTTGGTGAATTTCCTCATTTGTCCGGTATCTGATAAAGTCTCGACCATGAAAAAATGTAAAGTCTGTAATAAACCGGCCGTCTACCACCTGACCGAAATTCAGAGCGGACAGGCACAGGCGCTGCATTTCTGTGAAGATCATTTCCAGGAATATATCAGCGGCCAAGCCCCGCAGGACGAATGGGAACCGCAGGACGAAGCCACACTCATCGAGCTCAACTCGCAGGATCTGGAACTCGACGAAGAGCTGGAGTGCCCGAATTGCGGCATCACCTTTCAGGAATTTCGCAGTGAAGGGCGGCTCGGCTGTCCGCACGATTACATCGCCTTCCGTGAGCCGCTGATTCAGCTCCTGGAAAATATTCACGGCGAATGTGTCCATATCGGCAAATTCCCCAAGCGAGCACCGACGTCGAGCCAGCAGCAATACGACCTGATCAAACTCCGTCGCGAGTTGACCGCTGCGGTCGCGGAAGAAAATTACGAAGCGGCCGCCTCGCTCCGCGATCAGATTTCCAAACTGGAAGAGGAAGAGCAAAACAGTTCCGAATCAGAAACGGCAGAAGAATAACGATTCCGGATCTCAGAATTCCCAGCATAAAATCGGAAAAATCGACCAAAACCCTCTGAAAGTCAAACTTTTTCCTCCTGATCGATTTGTATCAGCCTCCGGAAATCGTTAGTATTCCTGCAGAATCAAAATTCCCCGGGGATGTGGTGGAATTGGCAGACACGCTAGATTTAGGATCTAGTGCCGCAAGGCGTGCAGGTTCAAGTCCTGTCATCCCCATTTTTTCTGAAAAGCACTGATGCCTGACAGCATCAGTGCTTTTTTTGAAGAATGAAGAGATTCACTTTGAAAATCTCTTCATTCTTCCATCTCCCGCGCTTTTGAAAGTGCTGATGCCACCAGTCCTGCCGGAATTGAAACAATTCCCAGACCAACGATCAGAATGAAAAACGTAAACATTTTCCCGCCAACGGTGATAGGATAGATATCGCCGTATCCGACCGTGGTTAATGTCGCGACAGCCCACCAGAGACTGTGAAAAACAGAGCTGAATGTCTGGGGCTGGGCAGGGTATTCGAAGTGATAAATTCCCACGCCTGCTAAATAGAGCACAATGAGCGTGGCAAATAAAAACAGAGCCAACTCTTCTTTCGCAATGATAAACGCGCGATGAAAACGCTGAGCCGCTGCATTATAACGAGCCAATTTGAAAATTCGTATCAGCCGAAGCAACCGAAAGGATCTGAGCGATCGTAAATCGAGGCTTGTAGCAAGGTAAAAAGGAAGTATTGCCAGCAAATCGATGACCCCAAAAAAAGAAAAAACGAACGCAGGTTTGTTCGTCGCTACAATGATTCTGGCGATATATTCAACGGTAAACACCGTCACACAGACAATTTCCATTGCTCGTAATATTCCTCTGGTTTCATCTGATAGATCAGGCAGCGTTTCAATAGAAAAGCTGATAAGTGACAAGATGATCATGGCTTGTATTACGAGGTCAAACGCCTTGCCTGTTTTTGTATCGGAATCCTCAATAATCTGCTTGATCCGCTGCATTTTCTGTCCTCTTACTCGGTCAATACGTCTAATGTCATTCACAAACTAATCTTCTCAGCCTGATTGAGCACTCACTCTCCCTGTTCCAGAATCCGCACGACCTGGGCGTAGGTATCGACTTCAATCAAATCACCTGTTTGAATACGGGTGGTGGCTTCGCGGGTGCCTATGAGCGTTGGTTTCTTTAACTCGCGGGCCAGAATCGCCGCGTGGCAACCGATACCGCCGTCATCGGTGACAATCGCGCCACACCGATTCAATAACGGCAGCAACGCCGGGTTGGACTGAATCGAAACCAGCACTTCACTCGCATCAATCGTCTGATCCTTCGCATCCAGAGTGAGCACGACCCGCGCCCGTCCTCGAAAGATGCCAGGCCAGGCAGCCTGGCCGGTGAGCTCGTTGGAGTTGTTTGTTCGCGCAAGCTGACGCTGCTTTGCCAGGCGGGTTAATAAGTAACCGGTTTGCGAGACCAGATGAAATTTTTCTTCTCCCCCGATCATTTGAAAGATGTACCGGTCACCGGCTTCAACAGCCTGCAGTCGAGACTCCAGCAGTTCCCGAGTGACGGTTCCCGCTTTCAACTCGCTCCACAAAACCAGATCACCAGTGCGATCCGGTTGAGAAAAACCAAGCTGTTCTGCTGTCTGTGCCGCCAAAGGCTCCAGGATATTTCGTTCGATCACCGGATATAGAGAATGCGAGCGAATCTGTTCCGCCAGCGCCCTGACTTCAGGATCATCAACCTCGTGCGCTTCAATATAAATCAGAACCCAGGCGGGAAAGACCGTTGTGTGCTGAGCGACATCGGCGAAGAAGTCTTCGAGTTCTTCCAGGTTTTGAAACCCGTCCAGCCCCCGTTCAAGGACAGGCGGTGCCTGCGCATAAATCCCCAGACCATATCGTAAAATTCGAATAAGTTCATCCCGATGATTTTGAAACAGATCACCGATCCGATCGAGAAAGGCATCTGCCGACTCCTTAGAATAAAACAGATTCATCATCTCTGTTTCGTCCTGGACCAGCAACGCTTCATTCAGATGTCCCCCGAGCGTGTTATCGGCGTGCTTCGCATCCAGCCAGTAAGGCAGAATGGAGGCAGCCAATAAGAAAAACGGACGACGTACTGTAAACTGCCATTCCTGACTTTCATCGATCAGCGTCTGGTTATATTCCTCCGCCAGTGTCGTAATTGGGCGCGCCTGCAACACCTGAAACTGCCCGTTCTCGATGGCCCATTCGGTATCAATCGGATGGCCATAATGATCGTGCAGCCGCGTCAACAGACCGGCAAATTCGGTCACTTGCTGCGTACTGATTTTTGGCTGGGAGCCACGCCCGTCAAGTTTTTGCCACGCCGGTTTCGTATCGCCTTCTCCCATCCAAAGCGCTTCTTTCTGTTCGCCAATCATCGATTCGAGAATCTGGTTGGTGCCACGCTCCACCACAAATTGATCGGGAACAATTCGCCCCGAAACAATCGCTTCACCCAACCCGAGACAGGCCTCAATCAACTGAATCTCAGGTTCCTGAGTCACAGGATGCACGGAAAACCCAATGCCGGAAATGTCACTCGCCACCATCTGCTGTACCACAACTGCGACAGAGATCTCGCCCGCGGCAAAGCCGTGCGTCGCTCCGTAAGAGAGTGCCGACTCGCTGAACAGGGAGAGCCAGCAATCCCGGATTTTGTCCATGATCGCATCGGGCCTCACATCCAGAAATGTTTCCAGTTGTCCCGCCCAGGCACTCGTAGCACTGTCTTCACAGGTAGCACTCGATCGCACTGAAACCCTCGTAACGTTTAATACGTTTGCAGCCTCGTTAACGGCTTCTCTGATTTCGCCAGGAATTGCCACGCCTTCAAAGCAGGAGCGGATCTGCTGATGTGCCTGCGATAAATCAATCTGCCCCGCATTCAATGCCTGGACCGTTTTGATAACATCCTGTTTCAGATCTCCCGACGCCAAATAGGTCTGGAAGGCAGAACTCGTCACAACAAAGCCGGGAGGGACCGGTGCCTGGGCTCGCATCAATTCTCCCAGCGACGCCCCTTTGCCACCCGCTTCTGCAACGAACGAAGAATCCAGTTCTGAGAGTGAATAAATGAGTCGATTTGCCATCGTGACTTCTTCCCGTTGTAATCTTGAAACCTGTTTCTGCAAAGCGGCCCGATTTATTTATCGGCATTAAACACGATCCGCCTGTTCATATGCAACCTGTGAAACGGAAATCAGAAAAGATCCTCTAAAACCAGCGGTTCTCAGAGTGGTCTGTACATCAAAGCGGTTTCCACGTATGGTTCTCCTCAAATCGGTGTTGTTGCATACAAAAACGGCTCCGCCCCTTGTTGAAACTTCAATCTCCAACGGACTGGAAACATGAGATACCTGCTGCTGTTGCTCCCTTTGCTGTTATTCGAGGGAGATGCCAGCACTTTTGAATATCGCACTCCGAACTTTGTCGTCTTCTGTCACGATGCGTCTTTCGCTGTTCAAGTCGGAGAAGCTGCCGAGTACTATCGGGAGAAACACGCCAAAGAATGGCTGGGGAAATCGATCCCGAACTGGTATTCGCCGTGCCCGATCCGAGTGAATCTAATCAACGACGCAGGGGCAGGGGCAACCACCTTTTCGTTCGACCAGGGCGAAGTCTTTGGCTGGGACATGCAAATTCAAGGCACTCCCCAGAGTTTGATGGACAGCGTGATTCCGCACGAAGTTCTGCACACCGTGTTCGCCTCTCATTTCAGGCGACCACTGCCGCGCTGGGCCGATGAAGGCGCCGCCACCTATGAAGAGGACGAATCCGAAAAGCAGATTCACAGACAATTAGCAGAGCAGGTCGTCGGCACAGAACAGCAGATCCCGATCCGACGATTGCTGGTGATGCATCACTATCCCGACAACATGGGGGGAATCGCAGTCCTGTATGCACAGGGATTTTACCTGGCCGAATTCTTAATCAACCGCAAAGGGAAACAGGAGTTTATCAAATTCCTCGATACAGCGTACCGGACAGACTGGGATCGGGCCTTCGAAAAACACTATGGTTTCAAAAATCAGGAAGCTGCTTACACCCCAGCCTGGAAGGAACATTCCCAACCAAAGCAGCAGATGGCCAGCCGCTATGAAATCAAAATGTTTACCAGCCCCAACTGTCAGAGATGTGAAGAAGACCGGCGGAAAGTCTTACCTCTCTTAAAAGCCAAAGGACTGATCGTAGAAATTCTCGACTATGATCGGAACCTCGATCTGGCCCGAAAAGAAAATGTCATCGGCCTGCCAACCTATATCATTTACGAAAACGGAAAACGAATCGCCAAACTGCGTGAGAGCCGCGCGATTTCTTCATTGTTAAAACGCCACCATTAACCGATACTAAGAAACATGAATTAGATTTCGAACTTCAGTTCAACGGGGGACCAATATGCCAAAATTTGTTTTCTGCTTACTCGTTCTCTGTTTGACAACGGTCTCCACAAACGCGCAAGAATCAGCGTCCCCCACCATTGCCGCCCCTAAAACCGACCAGGGGCTCGACGCCACACTCTGGATGCAAACCTCCGTCGAGCACGATTTCGCCTGCGTTCAGGCGTATCGGCTGGCAACGCTGCAGGCCACGCAGGCACTCTATGATCCCTGTTGGACCGCGGCGACCGAGCAACAGGCAGGCTATGCTCAGCTCCCTCCCGCCGTCATTTTGGACCTGGATGAAACCGTGCTGAATAATGCCCCTTTCATGGGACGGCTTGTGAAACAGGATTCCAGCTGGAACCAGAATTTGTGGGAAGAGTGGGTCCGCTCTAAAAAATCGACCGCGGTCCCAGGCGTAAAACCTTTCCTGCAAAAGCTGGTTTCACAAGGCATCGCCGTCTACTTCATCACGAATCGCCACTTTAAACTGGAAACGCCAACCGTCGAAAACCTGTCCCAGGTGCTCGACATGCCCATCACCAAATCACAGGTCCTCTTCCAGAAAGAAAAACCAGACTGGAACTGGAATAAAACATCCCGACGTGCTGAAGTAGCTCGCAACCACCGGATCATCCTACTGCTCGGTGATGACTATAACGACTTCGTCTACCAGGGAAAACTGACACCCCAGGAACGCGTGACACAGGGAAAACGCTATCAGCAATACTGGGGCGAGCGCTGGATCATCCTGCCGAACCCCGTCTATGGCGACTGGGAAAAGGCCCTCTATCACTACGACAACGCACTCCCGACTGCCGAAAAACTCCAGTTGAAACTGGATGCACTCAAAACGCTGAACCAATAAATGGCAAAGTGTCACTCATGTAACTTATAGTTTTCCATCCCGTAGTCTACTCCACGACAGACTCCAGACAAACTTCCCCTTTGAATTTCGAATTCACTTGTCGATAGTATATGTCTAATCTGATTACCCGCTTGATCACGTCACAACAAAGCTCCTTTCTACCAATTTCACGTGATATTTATATCAATTTGAAATTGCGTAACCAAAACCATGCGTACATAATATCCATAAAGACACATTTGAACATTTTCTGCATGGAGTTATCTGATGGCGAATTCTGATGATGACAATATCCGACTCGACGTGAACGATGATTCCGAATTCGAACTGGAAATCCCTCTGAATGAAGTAACAGATGATTCAGATATCAATCTGATTTCTATAGATGATGACGATTCTGAAACCATTAATGTTTACGACTCTGATGATTCGGAATTTGAACTGGATTTAGGTGAAGATGAAGATGAAATAGATCTAGAACAACCAACTTCAACCTTTGAGCCTGAAAGTACAGAACCCCGCACTGACTTAGAAATTGAGATTGATCCAGATGCGGTCACGCTTGGGGGGCGAACGATTTTAAGGCGCGATGCCACTGACAACGAACTATCTCTAAATGCCGATGATTATGCCCAAGTGATTGCAGATGTGCTTGAGGGAGCGGATGACACCGAAAGGATGACGTTTGCATTATTCGGACATTGGGGAAGAGGCAAAACGTATCTGACCCATCGCTTGATCAGTTCTTTACAAAACGCGACCGTGAAATATGAAACCGTATTATTTAGTGCCTGGAAATATCGCACAACCCCTGAGATCTGGGCATATATGTTCCAACAATTTCTTGAGCAGGGAAAAAAAACAAGTTCCGGCCTGGTATTAAGAGCCGCTTTTAAAAAACATGGACCATTGCCTCTATTAGGAGCACTCTTTGGTTTATTTATTTCATTATTTTCAGTGAGTGATTGGCTCAATATCTCTTCCTGGTTAGTCCAATTCCTGGGGGTGGGAGCCGTATGTTACGCCGTTTTACTACTTGTACGATTTCAGAACACATTCATTCGACTGAAATCGCTCTATACCTTCTCTGGACATTCTGAAAAGCTCGGTTTACAGGCAGCCATCGGGGATGATTTAAGTGCCCTTCTGAAGGCGTGGATTCCTGATAAGATTTCGTTGTGGCATAAAGTCAAAAACAATTTTTTGACACTCATCTTCGGTACCACTATTTGCGGTCTGATTTTATGGAAAATATATTCAGCCATCCATTCTCTGGGGGTCAATCCCTATGTCACTTTAGCAGGCTATCTATTCTGGGTGTTCCTGCTGCTTTCATTCCTGTTTGTGGCCTCCGCCTGGTCGCGAAATACGACAGACCGAATTCTGCTTGTAGTGGACGATCTCGATCGCTGTGAACCATCGCAGATGTTGGAAATCATTGAATCGACGATGCTTATTCTTGATGATCCGGAAATCCATAGCCGGCTGCAGGTACTCATGCTGATTGATGAAAGTGCTTTTCTACAAGCATTAATCAAAAAATATAAATACCTGACACATAATTTAGAGCTGGGACAGCATCACACATATAACACCAGGCGAATTGTCCGCGAGAACCTGGAAAAATTTTTCCTGGTTCATCTGAGGCTTCCCCCTTTATCTAATGAAGAAATAGTTGAAGTCACTGAAAAATATATTACTCAGCTCTGCGAAGGGGAGTTGGGCCATAACCACACTCGGAAATCATCATCCCCCAATAAATCGAAAACGATGCCATCTGCCAACACAACCGATTCATCAACATTGAGCAAAAAAATCCTGGAAACAGATCGGCCTATCGAAACGGAAGAAATGAAAGCACTCTTAAGTGCCATGAATTCGATCACCAATAGTCAAGATCGTGATACCATAGGCCCCAGAAGTATTCGATGCCTGCTTTTCCGTTATCAGTTGGCGAGAAGAATTCTTATCAAATTAAACCAGATGCCTGACGCATCCGATCTTGCACAGGCAGTAATGGACTCTTTTCTTCAGGAACAAGATCGCGATTCTAAAGAAGTCTCCATCGTGGAACGAGTTGTTGAGCAGGTTTCATAACGAATTGTGATTCATATATCACTTTTCTGCTGTGGGAATACGAAATCGTTCCAGCAGATCATCTGCCTTACGTTTTTTGAATCGTGTATTCGTGTAGGAAATCTTCCCTCGTGAATTATTGGAGAAGGTCACGGAGATCACGTTCACACGAGTATTCTTCTTAATCGGCTCAAGCTGAGTTCTGATCTCAGCCGGAATTGATTTACCATGCTCTTTGAAAAACCTGGTAAAAAGTTCCCGGTCTTTCACACTGATACTCACTCGAGGCGGATGGCGATACGTTGGTGTTTCTGGTTTGCGTTCCCAAGATGTGAACGCGGCCCCCGCCAATCCGATGACTACATTCAACGCCACCATCGTCACCAGCGAACTCGTTTTACTTTCCACTTCATCCTGCGGAGTTGCCCCGAACTCGGCAACCTCTTCCTGCTGAAAGCTGTGATCACAAAACAGACATTCGTCAGCATCTAACTCCAGATCCGCCCGACATCCCGGGCATTTCTTATAAATCAACCGTTGTTCGTGATCATGATACTCCTTCATTTGTGAACCCCCTCTGGGTTAATGACCATTGAGCTTTAACCGATTCAACTGGCCCGTAGAGCTGCCTCCCATTTTAAATGATAAAAATTCAACTGGCAAATTTTTTTTATTTAAACTGCTAAGATTACTCTTTCGCATTCTTTTCCCGCATCAATTGAGGCGGAAAGTCAGCCGGGCTCGCTCCGTTTTTCAGTCGCAGATTCGCGCCCATTCGGCGTTTATGGCTAAAGGGAACCTGGTTGGCATTGGACTTTTCCAGGATCGCGTGCAGATCGGCCCGCATTTTTTTAATACGTGCCTGTTGATCTTTCTCGAAAATCAGGTTGTGTTCTTCGTGTGGGTCCTCTTGCATGTCATACAATTCGTCGAGATCCCAGATGCCGTGATATTGGATAAACTTATATCGCGGCGTACGCAATGCAAACGTCGTCGGCGTCTGCGGGAAGTTATATTCCCAGTAGTATTCATAAAGGCTGTTCTGCCGCCATTGGGAAGCGGGAAGATTACCTGCCGCCAGTTGCAAGAAACTTTGGCCGTCCATTTGAGACGGCGTCTTCAATCCCGCCGCCGCCAGAATCGTGGGTGCAATATCAATATTCGCGACGACTTCATTCACCACAGTTCCTGGTTTCCAGAGACCGGGGCAGACTCCCACTAGAGGCACCCGGATCGATGCTTCATAAGCAGTCCGCTTGTCAATCAGACCGTGCTCGCCCCACTGGAATCCGTTATCGCCCATATACAGAATCATAGTATTCTCGCCATAGCCATTCTCATCCAGCCATTTCCGCACGCGGGCAATCGATTCGTCCACACTCAGCAAGGCTTCACAATACAATCGGTAATGTTCTTCAATATTCGTATCCTGATGATAGGCAAAATCAACGCCGTGCCAGCTGTTACGCTGGTTTTTCAGCCACATCGGCTTGTTCCAGTAATTGTCCGAGGTATTCGCCATCGTCTTCGGAATCGGCATCGCTTTGTCTTTATAACGCCCTGCGTGTCGCTCGGCGGGATGGAACATGCCGTGCACCCCTTTGTGCGACAGATACATGAAGAACGGCTTGTCGGCCGGTTTCACACTCTTGTTCAACCAATTAATGGCATAGTCTGTCAGTTCATCGGTGATATAGCCTTTTTGAGGCACCGATTTCCCGTCAACATTGAGCGACCATTTCTTCAAATGTTTCGGCGGATAGTAGTGCCCCTGTCCGCGAAATGAGACCCACTTGTCAAAGCCGGGCCGCGGATCATCCGAGTGACCGCCCATATGCCATTTTCCAAAGAAACCGGTCTGGTAACCGGCCGCCTGCAGGTACTGTGGGAAGAAGATCGTACCCGGTTTGGCAGACACGTTATTATCAACCACACCATGATTGTGCATATACTGGCCGGTCAGAATTGAAGCCCGGCTCGGTGAACAGAGCGACGTCGTGACCATCGCATTTTTGAAATATACGCCGTCCTTAGCCAGACCATCCATCGCCGGCGTTTCCACCCAGGGATGACCCGCAAATCCCATCACGTCATAGCGATGGTCATCCGAGAGAATGAAAACCACATTCCTGGGTTTCGCACCTTCGATCTTTTCCAGTTTCAAATCGGCAGCGGAAACCGGAGTCAGAATTGACAGGAACAGTAAGCAGATCAGTGTCATCAGTCGCATGAGTTCACCCGTTGTTTGGAATAATGATTCTGTTTATGATCAAGTAATATTTCATCAGCGGGAACAGGAATTCCCTTTGATGTCTGCGTTATTCAGTAGTAGTTTTTGTCTCTTTCGTTTTTTTGCGATTCGGCTCAAACACAGCTTCTTCCGGTTTGACTTCTTCCGAACTAACGGCTGGGTCCGCCTTGATAATCACGCCACCAAAAGTGGATTTCAGCTGGCCATCCGGCGATTCGAGAATAACAAACTCACTCGCATTCGCACCTTGGTCCTTAACTGCCTGCATATCAATCCCCCAGGTCACCTTATAGTCCAGGGATCTGATTTTCTGAATCGCATCCAGAGCATCCTGCTGCGCGGGGTTTTGTAAGGTTTTGGCATAGGATTCCAGTGTATCCCAGTTCTGGGGGCCCGTTTCGTTGACGCGTGCACTAATCGTATAGATGGCCGTCACGATGTCCAGTGCGGCTTCTTCAGGATTCATAGGCGACGCAGCCTTGGGAGGAGACGCAGATCGACCACAGCCCACAATAAACAACAATCCTAAAAGTAAAATGAATGCTAACCGAAAACGAACCATTCCTAACCTTAACTTTTCTGAACGAATTTCCTGAATTTGATTGATGATTGAATACCAGTAAAAATCATAACGGGCCTCAAACGGGCTGTACACACAACCTCAATCAACTAAATCAGATTTTCTACGACTTAGCTCAAAGAGGACTCTGCACTCACACTGGCACACCACTCGATTTTATCCATAATACAACCTGCTCAGGAAACCGCTTCACTTAACCAATTGGAATTGAGTTTGATGTACGACTGTGTGATTATCGGAGCAGGGCACAACGGCCTCGTTTGTGCCCATCAACTGGCGCAGCAGGGATGGAAGGTCCTGGTTCTGGAACGCCGCGATCTGGTCGGTGGCGCCTGCGTAACGGAAGAACTCTGGCCCGGCTTCAAAGTCTCAACTGCCTCGTACCTGGTGAGTCTGCTTCTCCCGGAAGTAGAACAGGAAATGCAGCTGGCCCGCTATGGCTATCGCGTGTTGCCACGTAATCCAAGTTCTTTCACTCCGCTCCCCAATGGTAAATCATTACTCCTCGGCCCTGATCTCAAACAGAATCAGGAACAGATCGCCCAGTTCAGCCAGCACGACGCAGAACAATATCCCCGCTACGAAGCCATGCTGGAAAAAATCGCCGAATGCCTGGAACCGGCGCTGATGCAGACGCCCCCTGACATTTTGCCCCTGCCTGCTACCTGGCGTTCCATTGGACTGGGTAAAAAAATCCGTGATACCAAAACCGCCTACCACCTGCATCAAAGCTTGAAGCGACTGGGCGAAACCATTCCTGAAGCCATCGAACTCCTCACCGGTCCGGCTCTGCCGATTCTGAATCGCTGGTTTGAATCGGACATCCTCAAAGCGACCTTGGCGACCGATGCGATCATCGGCACATTTCAGCCGCCATCTGCTCCCGGAACCGCGTATGTCCTGCTGCATCATGTCATGGGCTCGGCGGGAGGAGCACGTGGCGTCTGGGGATACGTCGAAGGAGGCATGGGGGCGCTCAGCCAGGCGATGGCGAAGTCCGTCGAAGCGGCCGGCGTCGAGATCCGTACCGGCGTTTCCGTTGAAGAAATCCTGATCCAGGAACAGAAAACCACCGGCGTCCGGCTCGCCAGTGGAGAGGCGATCGCCTCTCGCGCGGTCGCTTCCAATGCCGACGCACATGTGACATTCGAAAAACTGATCCCCGCGGGAACATTGCCGGATCCGTTTGCGCAGGCCGTCAGTCGCATCGATTTTAGCAGCGCCAGCATGAAGATCAACGTTGCCGTCAGCGAGCTTCCCGACTTCACCTGCCTGCCAGGAAACAAAGAACCCGGCCCGCAACATCGGGGCACCATTCACATCGGCGCGACTTGCGAAGAAATCGAACGCGCGTACGATGATGCCAAGTATGGTCATCCCTCCCAGAAGCCGATCATCGAAATGACTATTCCCAGTGCCGTCGATCAAACACTGGCCCCTCCTGGCCAGCATATCCTCTCCCTCTTCGTGCAATATGCACCGTACCAGTTGGCTAAAGGGAACTGGGATGAGATCAAAGAAGAATTCGCTGACCGCTGTATCAATCGGATCGCCGAGCTGGCACCGAATGTTCCCGCGTCGGTCTTGCACCGACAGGTCCTTTCGCCCCTGGATCTGGAACGGACTTTCAGTCTGACCGGTGGCAACATTTTCCAGGGGGCCATGCCCGCGCACCAGTTGTACAACATGCGACCGGTTCCCGGCTGGAGCGATTATCGTACCCCCGTAAAAGGACTCTACCTCTGTGGGAGTGCCGCGCATCCGGGCGGCGGGGTAATGGGTGCCTGCGGTCGCAACGCGGCTCGCGAAATGCTCCGCGACGGAAAACCTTAATATCTGGCTTTGCTGTTTTAAAACCAACATCCCAACTAATCCGACTCGCCGGTATTCTGTTTCGCTTTTCCTGAGAATCCCGGTCTGTTGATCGCACTCCATGATGAATCTCCGTCCGTTAGTCCGAAGAAGATAACACCACAGACCGTTTGTGACTTCTTCCATTGTGGATGATTCGCCTCCCAACTGACCATTCAAAAACGGTCCCGCCGATGTGGCCTCATTTAGCGACACCTGACCGGAGAGATTCCTTGAAACGATTTATTACATCCTGCATGATTCTGACCCTGTTCTCAGTTTCCGTATTCACTCCATCCAGCACATCCGCCTGTACAGGAATCACCATCAAACCGAAAGACGGATCTGTCGTTTTCGGCCGCACACTGGAATTCGCTGAGAACCTGCAGTCCAATATCATCGTCATCCCACGGAACAGACCAAACAGCGGAACAGCCCCCGGTCAGAAACAGGGGCTGCAATGGAATTCTCAATATGCCATGGTTGGCATGAACGCCTTTAATCTGCCGATTATTGCCGATGGCATGAATGAACGTGGCCTGCACGTCGGCATCTTTTACTTTCCGGATTACGCCAAATATCAGGCGGTCAGCGATCAGGAAGTCAGCAAAACGATCAGCCCGATGGAAGTCCCCCTGTATCTGCTCGGCACCTGCGCCACTGTCGATGAAGTGACAAAACGGATTCAGCAAATCAAAGTCGGCAACGTCGTCATGCAGCAAATGGGAGGCGTACCGCCGTTTCATTACATCGCCTCCGATGCCAGCGGAAAATCGGTCGTGCTGGAATATGTTGATGGAAAATTGAACATTCATCAGAACCCGCTTGGCGTGTTTACCAACTCGCCTACTTTCGACTGGCACATGACCAATCTCGGTAACTACGTGAACCTGCTCACTAACAACATTTCCGAAATTAAAGTCCAGGGACAAACCATCAAAGGACTCGGGCAGGGAAGCGGCATGCTGGGTCTCCCCGGCGACTTCACGCCTCCATCGCGATTCGTCCGTGCGGTTGCTTTTTCAGCAAGCGTGTTTCCCGTTGATACAGCCCGGGAAGGCGTTCTGCAGGTCTTCCATGTTCTCAATCAGTTCGATATTCCCAAGGGAGCCGCCCGCGGAGATGAAAACGGCAAAACGACCGCCGACTACACCGAGTGGACCAGCGTCTCTGATCTCAAGAATCGACGTTACTACTTCCGCACTTATGACGACAGCACCATCCGCATGGTCAACTTGAACAGCCTCAACCTGGACGGCAATCAGATTCAAACGATTTCCATTCAAGGGGAAGAGCAAATTATCGACGTCACCGGATGCGCCCGATAAACCATTTCGGCACGAGCCGGTCAAAGGATGACCAGTTCGACTTCCACGCGTTCATACAGGCTCTCTGCTGATTCTCCTTTCACCTGGCGGATCAGCATGGAGCCGATTTTCTGTCCATATTCCACCGGCGATAATGCCGCGCGAATATGAGGAAACGGGCAAGGGGTCGCATCACGCGCGAATCGATCCGCCACCACTAGAGCAGGGCGTTTTGATTTCGGTAACGTGATTTCCTCAAGCTTCGCGGCAATCGCCCGCGCTGCCGGTTCGGATCGACAGAGTATCCCCAGTTTCCCGGTTGACTGCTTCAGCACATCCAGCGCTGAAATCTGAATCGCCCGATCGTCGGCGGGCAGACATCGCACCATCAACTGATCTAGCCCGAAGCCCGACTGGCTCATCTCGCGTTGCACAGCATCTAACATGACATGATCGCCGGACGTCACCTGATCGCGCAAGACAACCAGCACTCGCTGACATTTCTGTCGGTGCAATTCCTGAAATAACAGACGGCCAATCTGACTCTGATCCCTGTCAATCTGCGCCAGCCCAGTAATCGATGGCTGCAATACGCCATTGACCACCGTGGGCAAGCCGCTCTCTTCCAGTATCCGTTGCACGCCTACGGAAGCACGCTGCAAAACAAAGCCCTCTGTCTCGCTCGATTTGAGTGCGCGATGTACCACTTCATTGACATACTCTTCTTCTTCCCGGTGGGGTAGAAAATTAAACTGCAGCTCAGTGTCAGGCAGTTCCTTCTGCAGGCCAATCAGAATCCCATCGGCCAGCAGACCTTCCCGTTCCAGAAACTTTTGATGCACCACCAGATGCACGCGCTGTAACGTCGACGTTGACCCGCTCGATTCCGGCTCGGCGATAAACGTGCCCGCGCGTTGCTTCCGCACCAGTACCCTTCGCTGTGTGAGTAACTGCAACGCCCGATTCGCCGTCGTGCCGCTCACCTGGAATGATCGCGCGGTCTCACTCGTTGTGAAATAGGGATCGCCCGGTTTTAATTTGCGTTTCTGAATGTCCGACTGAATCCGGTCGGCCAGATCGATAATCGCTGGTTTCATAGACAAACATCGTTCTGTGGAAAAAATGCGTTTTTTGCTTTCAATCTGCTGCTGACTTTTATAATATTACACCATAGATAATAATATCGCAACAATAATATTATTAAACCTTGATCAGGAAAGCTCGAAACATGCGACGAATTCCCCTGCGCCCGGTGAACCTGTTTGCTCTGTTTTTTGTGCCGTTTCTGGTGAGTATCGACGTCAGTCAGGCCGCCGACCTCCAGAAAACCACGCTCTTTAACGCCCGGGATGGCAAATACCATCATTACCGCATCCCCGGCATCATCGCTTCGAAACAGGGCACACTGCTCGCCTACTGTGAAGCCCGTATCACATCCGGCGACTGGGCGAACATCGATATTCTGCTGCGCCGCAGCACCGATGGCGGCAAGACCTGGCTCCCCGTGCAAATGATTCATGATGCCAAAGAGGAGACCGTCAATAACGTCGTCGCCTTCTCTGACGATCAAACCGGTCAGGTACATCTGTTGTATTGCGAAAACTACAGCCGCTGCTTCTACATCAGCAGCAACGACGACGGCAAAACCTTCAGCCCCCGCGTTGAAATCACCAGCGTCTTCAACCAGTTCAAAAAGGAATACGACTGGAATGTGATCGCCACCGGTCCCGGACACGGCATTCAATTGCAGAACGGTAGACTGCTCGTCCCCGTCTGGCTTTCCACCGGCGGTAAGAAACATCGCCCCTCCTGCGTCTCCACCATCTTCAGCGACGATCACGGCAAAACCTGGCAACGCGGCGAGATCATCGTCAAGCAGGGAGACCAAGTCGCCGGTGAAACGATTGTGAACCCGAGCGAAACGGTTGCCGTCCAGCTCTTCAACAACAAAGTCCTCGTCAACATCCGCACGGAGTCCAAGCCCCACCGGCGTTTGGTCGCTGTCAGCGAGAACGGCGCGACCAACTGGACCGACAAACATTTTGACGATCAACTCAAAGAACCGGTCTGCATGGCCAGCATTCTCCGAGTCCCCGCCAGCAAAGCGCAACCGAAAAACGCCATTGTCTTTGCGAACCCGGACAACCTCGAAAACAAAACCAAACGCCGCAAGCCTAACCGGGACCGTAAAAACCTGACGCTGCAAGTCAGCTTCGATGACTGCCAAACCTGGATCAGTAAACAGGTTCTCGAACCCGGCATCAGCGGCTACAGCGATCTCGCGGCCCTCCCTGACGGCACCATTTTCTGTTTCTACGAAGATGGGGGCTTCAAAAACAACGGTTACGACACAACCGCCTTGACAGTCGCGAAATTTCCATTGAAATGGATTATACAGGATTGATTGATCCACCGAACGCACCTGAAGTAACACGACCCAAAGATTCCCCAGCCAGAGAAAATACCAGCCATGCCTCGCAACCTCATTCTCGCCCTCGTTTATGTTCTGCTGTTGATCTCGCAACCTCTGACGGCAGCCGAACCGGACCACCGTGCTGACATCTGCATCTACGGCGGCACCTCGGGGGGCGTCGTCGCCGCCGTCAAAGCAGCCCGGCTTGGGAAAACGGCCATTCTCATCGAACCCGGCCAACACCTGGGCGGCATGAGTTCGGGCGGCCTCAGTTATTCCGACATGGGCAAAGCCGCCACCGTCGCCGGCATGGCCCGCGAGTTCTATCAACGGATCGGTAAAAAATACAACAAGCCGCTGGAGACACAACTCGAACCTCACGTTGCCGAACAGGTCTTCGAAGAAATGATCAAAGAAGCCGGCGTCACCGTCATCAAAGGCGAACCGCTGCAAAAGGTCGTCAAGCAGGGCCCCACCATCGTCGAACTGATCACCGACAAGGGCACCCGCATCGCCGCGAAGATGTTTATCGACACCACCTATGAAGGTGATCTGCTGGCTGCCGCCGGCGTTTCCTATTCGCTGACGCGTGAACCCAATTCCCAATACAACGAAACTCTGAACGGCATCCAGCTCTATGAAATTCCGAATGTGAAGTTCGGAAAGGTCGACAAAATCGGCCGCCGCAAAGACCGCCGCGGCTTGTGGGACCGTGCGATTCCCCTCGACCCCTATCGCATTCCCGGCAAGCCCGAAAGCGGCCTGCTTCCGCTGATCGAAGCAGGGGAGCTGGGCACCATCGGTGAAGCGGCGCCTGGCGTGCAGGCGTACTGCTTCCGGCTCTGCGTCACCGATCAACCGGAAAATCGAATCCGGATCGCACCGCCGGCCAACTATGACCCGGCCCGCTATGAAATCGTCGCCCGCTACATCGCCGCCTGCCAGAAAGCGGGCGACGACATGGACCTCCGCTGGTTCACCAAACACGATGCCCTCCCCAACGGCAAATTCGATTTCAACACCGCCTACTTCGGCCTGAACTATGTCGGCGGCAATAAAGATTACAGCGAAGCTTCTCACGCCGAGCGGCAGAAGATTATCAAAGAACACGAAAACTACGCCCGCGGCCTGTTTCATTTCCTCAAGACCGACGAACGCGTTCCCGAAAAAGTTCGCGAACAAGTCAGCAAATACGGCCTCTGCAAAGACGAATTCATCGATAACGGCGGCTGGCCGCACCAGCTGTATATTCGCGAATCGCGGCGGATGATTTCCGATCTCGTGATGACCGAACATCACTGTCGGCACAAAGAGGTTGCCCCCAAATCGGTGGGTCTCGCCTCCTACGGCATCGACATTCACGAAATCCGCCGCATCGCCCATAACGGCGTCATGGTTCGCGAAGGCAAGCTCCTCGGTCACACCGGCACCCGCGGCCCCTATCCCATCGGCTTTGATGCCATCGTTCCCAAAGCTTCCGAGTGCGATAACCTGCTGGTCACCTTCGCGATTTCGGCCAGTCACGTCGCGTTCGGATCCACCCGCATGGAACCGGTGCTGATGATTCTCAGCCAGTCCGCCGCCACCGCCGCCAGTCAGGCCATTGACACCGGTTGCAAGATTCAGGACGTCAACTATCAGCGACTCCGCACCAAACTGCTCGCCGACGGTCAACTGCTCGACTGGCCGTCCCCCGCAGAACGAGGTCTGCCCCCCGCACGCACCATCATCAACGCCGATCAATTGCCGGGAATTGTCCTCGACGATACAGACGCCGAATTCACAGGCGACTGGAGCGAAAGCAACGGCCAACCTTCGCCGATCGGCAAGAGTTATTCGCACGACAAAAACAAAGACCGCGGCAAGAAAACAGCCCGCTTCACTCCCAACATTAAGCAGTCCGGCGACTACGAAGTCCGCCTGCTTTATACCTGGCATCCCAACCGTGCCAGCAATGTCCCCGTCACCATTCAAAGTGCCGACGGCGAGCAAACCGTGACCGTCAATCAGCGAAAACCGGCTTTGATCAAACAGGTTCCCGTCTCGCTGGGCGTGTTTCGTTTTGAAGCGAATCAGTTGGCCTCCATTACCATTTCCAACCGGGGAGCCGATGGCTATGTCGTCGTCGATGGTCTGCAACTGCTGCCGGTCAAACTGGCAAAGGAAGAACGCGCGGGAAAACGAAAATCCGGATTTCCTCAACTCACGATGGAAGCCAAACCGAAATTTCGTCAGCCGGGCCACGAACAGGCACGCCAGATCGCCTTTTCGCCACTGGCTGAGAAAACGATTCCCCGCACACCCGGCGAATCGACGCGGCATTCCGACGAACCGGTGCAGCTCGCACAGGCAACAGAGCCCGATGCCGTCGATGGAAAAATGTATGACGTCGTCGTGGTCGGCGGAACCGGTGGCGGGATCGCTGCGGCTGTCCGTGCGGCCCGGGAAGGGTGCTCGGTTCTGCTGGTGCAACACAACGGACACATCGGCGGCATGATGACCAACGGCCTGATGCAGTGGGACGCCCTTTACGGCGGTCCCCGTTCGCCCCTCTTCAGCGAGCTGCTGGAAAACATTGAAAACTATTACATCAACACGTTCGGCCGTGACTCGCGCGACCATCAGATCATTCGCTATACGCACGAAAAATATCCCATCGGCTGGGTCGAGCCGCATGTTGCCGAACGCGAATACAATCGCCTCGTCTCCCGCGAAAAGAACATCACGCTGCTCCTCGATCATTGCCCGAGCGCCGTCACTCGCGAAGGTTCGCTGATCAAAAATGTGTCCCTCTGTCGCTACGGCACATCCGAAACGATCCGCGTCAACGGTACTACGTTTGTCGATGCGACCTACGAAGGCGATCTGTTCGCGCTGGCCGATGTTCCTTATCGCGTCGGTCGCGAAGCTCGCGAGGAATTTAACGAACCGCACGCTGGCAAAGTCTTCGTCAACATCGACGGACATCGCCCCGAAAGCGTCGTCAAAGACGGGCTCAACATTCGCGTCTACGGAGCAAGGCAGGGGAGCGTCGATCCGACCAGCCCCTTCAGTGCCGATCGTGCAGTCCAGGCTTATAACTACCGATTCTGTGTGACCTCCGATCCCGCGAACCGACTGCCGATTCCCCAACCGGCCAGCTACGATCGCGCGGATTATCTCGACTTCCATCGCCGCTACATCCCGGCGAGGCAGGGGCCGAATCATAAATCGCACGTCAACAGCCCGATCATGCCGGGACAGAATCACGACTATCCCGAGGCTGACTGGCCCACGCGCGAGAAGATCATTCAGCAACATCTGGACTTTGGTCTGGGGCTGATGTGGTTCCTGCAGCACGATGAATCGATTCCTGAAGCCAAACGCAAAGAGTACCTCAAGTGGGGCCTGCCGAAAGATGAATACGCCGACTATGGTCACGTTCCCTATGAAATGTACGTCCGCGAAACCCGGCGGATTGTGGGGCGGCACGTCTTCAACGAAAACGACGGCATGCTCACCAGCGATTACCGCCGGACGCCGATTCACCCCGACAGCATCGCGGTGACCGACTGGTATATGGACTCGCATTCCTGCACGACCGACAGCCGCCCCGGCTTCAAATATGACGGCAAATTGATTCTGACCGAACAATCCCGCCCGTCGCAGATTCCCTATCGCGCGCTGCTGCCGCAAGGCGTGGATAATTTGCTCGTCCCCGTTTGTCTTTCCGCCACACACATCGCCTGGGGCGCGATCCGACTCGAACCGGTCTTCCTGCAAACGGGTGAAGCCGCCGGTTACGCCGCCGCTCTGGCCAGACAACAGTCGACGACACCCGCCGACCTCGATCCTGATTTGCTCGTGAAAACGCTGGTCCAACAGCGCCAACTGGTCAGCTTCTTCAACGATCTGAAAGTCAACAATTCGAACCCGGCGATCCCCGCCGCCCAGTACTTTGCCACCAAAGGCTTCTTCAACGACTATAACACTCGCCTGAATGAACCACTGACGCAATCGGTCCGCGCCGCATGGGAAGCAGGCCTGAAACAACTGGAGCAGGGGACGCTGAATCCGCACCAACTCGCGGCCGAAGTTCAGCAAGCCGAGATACAGAAATCGCCGGCACTCAAAGAAAACCGCGGCGAGTTTCTCCTGCGGGCGTGGAACCGAATTCAAAATTAAGTCAGGGTAGTGCACGTTGAGTACTGCCTACTGAAAAAATCCGACTTGACGCCAACCCGCAGTTCGCCATGATCATCAGACTTATGCGTCGCGCGCGAGAACAGTACTGGTTCAGGTGAAGAACAGAAAGCACTGCCAACATCAGCACTACAAAAGTCCCTCGTTTCAGCAAGATTCAACAAAATTTGAGCCCAAAAACTTATGCGGGTCGACACACGCCAACACGCATAACCACAGCCCCAACACACATTGTCCCACTCCCAAACCATCTGAGCACTCCTTCGCCCCACAAAAAATCCCATTTCCCCTTGCCCCACTCACGCCCTTGGAGAGAATCAACATCACAACAAAAAGTGAACCAATTCCCGATCCGATAAAACCGAAGTAGGGGCGGCCCCATGTGTCCGCCCGGCTCACCCGCGCATGACTGCCAAACAGGCTTCATCAAACACGCAGGAAACTAGCCGCAAAGCATTAGCCCCGGTTCTTCCAGTTTTAATGACGAACGAATCCTACCAGACCGTCACGAGATCCCGCAGATGAACATGCTGCAGGTGAATAAGAATGAGAGGCAGTTATTAATTAAGCCAATTGGTGCAGCGTCTCATAGACCAAAAAGCAATCAAAGTTGGCAAGTACAACGGAGCAGCACATATTGCATTATCGCTGAAAAACACAACGATAAAAATCGCGGCTAAGCACAGCACAAGAAACGCGGGAGCAAAGATTAAGTAAGCAATTCGTAAACGGTTTCTTGTGGCTGCTTTCATAAGAATTCACGCTCCTCTTCAATTTCAGAGCGTTCGATATCGCTCGAAAGACCGTCGATAAACCCCTCTAGCCACTGCCGAACTCGCAGAGATGTTTCGCCCTCAAGCCATCCACGTGCATTGTCGCGTAATTTACGATAGCGATCGCTCAAGCTTCCATTCCAGCCTCCAGACCAGAAGTGCGCCAGCAAACAACTTCTTACATTTTCCTGATCGCCATAGCGATTAAGCAACTCGCGAGCCCATACTCCTTTCTTATCACGTTCAAGAGTTTTGGGGACAGCTTTTGTGAGTTCATAGGCGCGAGTCTCAGGATCCTCAGCGACCCATTCGAAAACAGCATCCATCGGAAACAGCGGAAGTGGCCCCATTACACCCTCTGAACCAAATTCGCTTTTTGGCCCCAACCAGTGAATTAATCGAGACCGTTGACTCCTATCAGCGATCTTTAAATGGTTCCTCAAGATTTGCCAGTATTTTTCAGGATCACTTTCAATGATAGATAATATAAGCTTATAGGCAGAATTGTGATCATCGAGATACCAATACTCATTCGCCACCCGCAGTAAAGCAATATTAAATACATCAGTGCTGCGCATCGGGTACTGGTCAATCAGTATTTTTGCAACCTCACTCCAATGATAATCTGCTGTATTAGATCGTGTCCCGTCATTAGTAAAATCCTGAAGCGCCTGAACGGTCTCCTCTTCAGGAAGTTGTCTTCGCTTTTCCTTATCACAATATCGAAAGTCAAATAACTCGATAGCGTATGAAGTTAATCCCCCTGCAGTAAGTCGCTTTACAAATTCGAGAAAAGTAGTTTCTTGAATCTGTTTAAAGCAATCCGCATAACCAAATGACCGAAGACAAGAGATGTCTAATACACCAGTGTCAAAACGGGATAACATGCTTAAGATGATTCGGTCTGAATAACCAGAGTTTCGAATAATCGGACCGATTAAATTCGCAAAGGCGTCATCGCTCAAAAGCTCTTCTATAGCATCTTCCCATTTTTGTGAATCATCTTTGAACACTTCCGCCAAGTAACCACTTAGAAAGAGTGCTGTGGCTTCGTTACCGACTGCACGATAAGCCTCAACTATCTTTTCCAGGTTCTTTTCCCTGTCATGTTTCGCGAATTCAAGTCCGAACTGAAAGACCATGCTGTTTGTCCCGCGCACCAGCTCCGAAAGTATTTCCTGAAATTTATCTTCAGACTGCGAGGCTTCTAAAGCGAGTTCTTCCACACGCTGAGTGTATGCGTTCAAGTCGAGTCCATCTTCGTCATCATAGTCATCTAGACCACTCAAATGGACGACGCGCCTTACTCGACTAGAAAAAGACGCACCAGTTATCTTCAAATCGATTTCTTCGAGTCGGTCAAGGACGTTTTTCTCATAACTTTCATTCCAATAGCGTCTAATTCTGGCAACATCCTGAACCAGTTGCTGAAGATCTGTTGCGTCATCGTCAACCAGTATCTCGATAGTATCTAATATATCGTCTGACAAAGAAGTGATTTGCAACAGCCCAACAGCCGAATCTATCAATGTATAATTCGCTTCCGACCTGAGACTCGACTTCCATGAGCGGGAAGTAGTATATAGTTTACCCCAAACGAGGCCCATTGCTTGATATACTTCTCCCCAATTCTGGGGGGTCCATAACTGTGCAGTTTTCAAGCCTTGATGCTCTCTTCCAACAACACGGCCTCCAAACAAGGTAGACATCGCGGACTTACACGCTTTGATTCCGAGACGTCTCGTGACTGGAGAAGACGAATCCAAAGTTTCATCTAGTACTGGAAATCTAATTTCAGGTGCCGCTCCTGTTGGTGCCGCTTGACCTGGTGCAAAACTAAATAACTCCACAAAGGCACCAGTGGAATTATTCGAATAAGAAGCGTTTTCTGATTCTGCAAGTCTTCTTAAAAGTCTGGCAGCTCGCTGAAAATACTGTGGCCAGACAGCGATGCGTTCTAATGCCCAAACAATGTCTTGTCTTCGTTCATGAAACCTACTCAGATCTTCTGGAGTGGTTAACTCAAAAACACGCTCAAGGCAATCGACGGTATATTCTGGTGAAGCATTCGAGAGTTCATGAAGAAGTCGACACCCCACCTTCGACAAAGCAAATGCAGCAGCAGAAAAGGGACCATCAGGTCCCAACAAAAGCTTCGCTTGTTTGATCGCAACTCGAGATTCTCCAGCATAAGAAAACATCTGAATGAACCATGACAGCAAAGCTTCTGAATCTTGATTCCTTTCAATCTCTTGAATGCGTTTAATTAGGCCACCAATCGGCCGATCACGTCCATGCTTCTCCCAAAATTCTGCCCATAAATGCACATGCAGAAGTTTAGGGGCGATGAAAAGGGTCCTTTTCCCCTGTAGAATTCGCTGCTCTATTAACTCACCTACAATATCCTGAAATCGCGAATACGTAACATCTGAATTGTCTTCATGAATCAACTCTGCAATAAACTCACCTTCAGATTCAACAGGTGAGTTAAAACCAAAACGATGAAACAATGAAATATAACGAAGAACAATTCGTTTTTGCTTTGCCTCTGCGCTATCTATATCAGAATTACCAGATATAAAACGATTCCAAACCAACTTCAGTGATGGTGTTTGTAGTATCTGATCAGGATTAGTCAGTAGATTACGACCAACCGCATGAGCAACACGGGGGACACCGGAACAGAGTTCCGCCCAGCGTCTACTATTACTAACATCCCCGATATAACTATTGATGATCTTTTCAACGTGTCCTTCACCAAGGCGTGGACACTCTAGTTCAGCAAATCTTTGGCTTGCTGGGTTATAGCTGTCATGATCAAGAGTAATTACAGTGCATCGATCCGAATGATTACTCAGCCGATGCCATATTTCCTCACAATCGCGTGGTCGACATTCATCCAAGACGAGGATTAAGTAGTAGTCAGCTTCTTTATTCAATAGATCATGAAATAAATGGCTCTCCTGAAATACTTCAGCATTAGAAAAATAAATCACCTGAGGTCGTAGATCTGGTTCACCAAGAGCCTCATGAACTAAACGAGTCTTTCCCAGCCCAGGCTCTCCAATCAAACGAACATGAGACACATCCTTACCACGGACTAATCGCCTTATCTCATTCAAGAGATTTATCTGGGCTTCTCCAAGCTCCAGCCCACCGGCCATTTCACTTGAAGTATTCCAACTTGACCAAGAATCATACTTGTATGTGTTCCTGCCTAATACCTGAAGCGAAAGAAACGGAAATCGATTGAAATGACCTAATAACTGATGCTGCCCCCAGATCTTAACCTTTGCATCTGGAAAGCCCTTCGAGGAAAATATTTCTTTTATATTCTCTCGAGTTTTTTTTATCTGATCAGACGTGAGATCATTTCCGAAACAGACCAATACATACCATCCCTCTTCAGATAGGCATCGATGTACTTCGCTCCCAAGCTTTCCCTGCTTATTCAGCAACTCTTTTTTCGCAAACCCCTTCAGCCATGGTTTCCAGCTTTGCCCAGCCTTGATCTGAAAGAAATATGCCCCTCCATCCAGAAAAGAATCTTTTGCATTGATCTTCGCCGAAGCAGGTAACTCGGCATCAATACCACCATCTGCTACTTCAAGAGAGGAAATTCGCAATTCCGATGTGGGCACTTGATTGCGCCGGCACTCAGACCAAAGTAGATCTCGAAATGCTTCAACTGCTTTTTTCGAATCAAGCGTTGATAAGTCTTCCGTGGATAAATCAAAAATTGTCTTCGTTCGCAGAGACTGTGCCACGAGACCGCTTACTTTCTTAGCATATTCCCCCTGGCATTTTCGAGCCCCAGTCTCCCAGCGTGTAACGGTTACTTTGCCAACCCCGATATGATCAGCAAACTGCTGCTGTGTCATACCAAGCTCATGACGGACATCTCGAACAAACTGCGGAGTAACATCTTTTCCATTTTTCATGGATTCATAATATCCATCGATTACCTTTTTTCAATATTTTTAGCACATCTTTTTTTAAATTACTTCATATCCAACAAAATAAACTACAAATTGCTCATTTGACCACCATCGCGTTACCTCAATTACTTTCATATCATGCCTATCAATAAAACCTCATCAACCTTCTAAACTCAGGAACTACCCCATGTTCGACATCGATACTCCCACAATCAACGAAATTGCGCCGGATGTGTTTCGGATTGGCTGTTATGCGGCGGCTTTGGATTTGCAGTTTAATTATTTTCTCGTGAGGGATGAGGCACCGCTGTTGTTTACGACCGGGTATAAGGCCAGCTTTCCACAGCTGTTGAAAGCGGTGGAGCAGGTCATCGATCCGGCGTCGCTGCGGTATATTGCCTTCAGTCATTTTGAATCGGATGAATGCGGGGCGCTGAATCAGTGGCTGGAAGCGGCTCCCGAGGCGGAGCCGGTTTGCAGTCTGGTGTCGGCGATGGTGAATATCAATGACTTTGCCATCCGGCCGCCGCGGGGGATGAATGACGGCGACCTCTTGAATACGGGCAAGTATCAATACCGCTTCTGTTCGACCGCGCAACTCCCTCACGGCTGGGACGCCGGGCTGCTGTATGAAGAGACGCAGGGGACACTGTTCTGCTCGGACCTGTTCCACCAGGGAGGCAACGGCGTGCCGCTCACCGAGAGCGACTTGTCCGAACAGGTGCTGGCGGCGATGCAGCAAATGCAGGCGGGACCGCTGGCCGACTATATTCCATATACGAAACAGACCGACAAGATCCTGCAGAAACTGGCCGCGTTGAAACCGAAAACGCTAGCCATCATGCATGGCTCCAGCTTCGCCGGCGACGGCGAACAGGCCTTTACGAATCTGTCGACCGCGATGAAAGACGTCTTTGGTTAAGCTACCACGAAAAACACGAAAGCACACGAAACGTTTTTTAATCCACGTTCGCAAACTGTTTCTGAAAGAACTCCAGCATTTCGCGGTTGGGGTCGCGGCCGCAGTTGGAGTGAAGGCATTGACTAAAAAAGTCTTCGATCATTTTTTCAGTTTGACTCTGATAAAATAGAAGGCCACGCCTCCCACCAGCAGGATATTCAGCAGCATGACAACCAGGATCGTGTAATCCGATTCTGGAACGGGAACGGTTTTTCTGAAATCCTTGGCTAATCTTGGGTTGTAGGTAAAAGGAGGCAGCACTACCACCGCCAGATCTTTTTTAAACTCATCCAGACTGAGCCGGTTGTCATGGTCCAGATCTAATTGTTTAAATTCTTCTTCGGTATGCGACATCACTTTTTCGAACGGAATGCCGTCGCCGGGTTTGATGACATTTTTGGTCGCGATAAAAATTTCATCAAAGGAAAGCCCCTGGTCCTGGTTACTGTCTAACTCTTTAAACACGATTTCCCGCGGCGCTTTGACCAGATCGATCTGCAGGAAAAACTCCTGTTTATCGAGCCGCTGGTTGTGATCTCGATCCAGCAGAGCGAAGTAGTCGTTAATGAGAGCGCGGCCCGCCAGTCCCGTCCCCCGGCTGAACTCGTTCACCGAAAGAGTGCCGTCATGATCTCTGTCTTTTTTCTCGACATGCCATTTCATGACGGGATTGGTGATCGGCGTATTCAGATATTCATACAATGTCAGCACTCCGTCGCCGTCCCGATCAAAGGCGGGAATCAGGTAGGGCGCCAGGTCCCGGTGGAAGCCGGCATCGCTTGCCAGTTCAGAGGGATCAAGTCGGGCATCGAAATTTTTGTCAATCCGTTTGAAGTAATACACCGGGTCAATCCAGCAATATTTCGTTGTCTTCCATTCTTCGAGGCTTAACTGCCGATCCTGATTCTGGTCGGCCTGCTTTAACAGCTGGTCTGCGTCTTTGTACTTGGCCTTGAGTTCGCTCGCACTCAGCCGTCTGTTGTGGTCAAGATCCAGGTGGCCGAACAGCATCCAGTTGACCACGCGGCCTCCTGGTTCCCGCAGCAGTTGACCATCCAGGGTCCGCACACCATAAGCGATTTCGAGCATCAGCCGCATTTCCTCCTCGGTAATCTGACCATCTCGATTTCGATCCCAGTTGATTCTTGATGCGAAAGCCATTCCGGGCATGGCCGCTGTGGGCCAGCCAACCCTAAACTCCTGCATGCTGAGCTGGCCGTCGGAGTCAAGGTCCCACTTTCGGGAACGCAGCAGGAGCGCGTTCAAAAGTTTTTGTGCCTGATCGGTGACCGGATCAGGAACCACACGTTGCGCCAGGGGGACGGCGGGAACACTGAGGTATTCGCGATACTCCATTAACTGGTTCTGATTCTGGTCGTAAAGCAGAAAGTCCCGTCCACCAATCTGTTGATGCTCGGGTTTGAGCGTAGCCAGATACTCAGTCTGATCCAGTACGCCGTCCTGATTCTTATCTGCCAGGTCAAACTGCTTGCGCGGCGTCTTGGCATTGGTGTTGAAGAAGAACTCCCGCTGATCGAGCCGCTGGTTGTGATCCTGGTCCAGCAGGGTGAAGTACTCATGAATGAGGGAGCGCGCCGACAGGCCGATATCCCAGTCGAACTCGGCTGCTGAAAGTGTGCCGTCATTGTCTTTGTCTTTTCGCTCGACATGCCATTTCACAACCGGGTTGGTGATCGGCGTATTCAGGTATTCATACAATGTCAGCACGCCGTCGCCGTCCCGATCAAAGGCGGGAATCAGGTAGGGCGCCAGGTCACGGTGAAAGCCGGTATCATTGGCCAGTTCACCGGGATCGAGTCGGGCGTCGAAATTTTTATCAATGCGTTTGAAGTAATACACCGGGTCGATCCAGCAGTGCTTTGTTGTTTTCCATTCTTCGAGACTTAACTGCTGATCCTTGTTCTGGTCGGCTTCTTTTAAGACTTCCTGAAGCTGCTGCGCGTCTTTGATCCGGGGCTTGAGTTCTTTCACACTCAACTGGTTGTTGTGGTCTTCATCCAGATGGCGGAACAGCATCCAGTTGACCACGCGGCCCCCAGGTTCCCGCAGCAGTTGTCCTTCCGGCGCCCGCACGCCAAAAGCAATTTCAAGCAGAAGCTGTATGTCCTGCTGAGAAACCTGACCATCTTGATCCCGGTCCCAGTCAGTGAAGGATGTGAGTGCCAGTCCGGGGAGAGTTGCTGTGAACCGGGCCTGCTGAAACTCCTGCTCGCTAAGCTGAGCATCGGCGTTCAGGTCTCCCTTCTGAAAACGTTGTTGCAGTGCGTTCAGAAACTGCTGTACCCGATCGGTCACCGGGTCCGGAATCAGTCGCTCTTCCAGGGGGATGGAGGGGGTACAGAGATATTCGTCATACTCCATCAACTGGTTTTGATTCCGGTCGAAGAGTAGAAAATCCCGCTTGCCGATTTTCTGATGTTCAGGCCTGAGCGTTTTAAGATACTCAGCCTGAGTCAGCACATCATCTTCATTTGTATTTGCCCGATCAAACTGCTCGCGCGCTTTTGAATTGAATGCTTTCCGGACGTTCGTTTTTTGGGGAGATGCCTTAGCCGGTTCGTTTTGTGCTGAAAGGGGGGCGGTACCAAGTGATACCATCAGCACCACGAATACAGTAACGCGAAAGAATCTTGAGGAGATCATCAACAGGGAAAAGGTCCGTGGCATAAGCTTCATTTCTCGCATCCAATGTTGTGCTCTATTTTTATAACAGCAAGTAAGAGACTTAATCTATCCATGGAATGATCAGTCGTGAATAATGACTCACATCACATGAAAACAGTTTCTGATTCCTCGTTTCCAGAAATACCCTATTGCTCTAACGGCGTCCCATCCAACGCCTGTCCCTGAGGGCTCATGAGCGCGGCATAAACCTTTCCATCAATATTTTCAGAAAGGAACTGGAAGTGACCATCACAGTACCCTGCATTGACGCCACCTTTGTGTAATGAGCTGGGAAAAGGCGAACTCCCTTCAGGCTGATCCAGGCCGCCATTGATCGCGCTCGTACCTGAATTTGCGAGATTATAATCTACATTGCCCTCAGAGCAGGTGCCGTTGAGACAGGGATATCCGATATAAAAACTGGTCAGATAAGGATTAGGAGAAGCCCAGTTGGATTGCGATCGAGCGGGATTATAGCCTGTGCGAATATTTTCAGAAATCAGCAGGGTATTCGAAGCACCATCGGTGAGACCGGCCATAGTGTGATGGCGTTTCGCTCGAGTTTCCCCTTTCCAGGTTTCGTTAAAAAAGAGTCCCATCTGGAAAAACAGTTCGCGATCGGAGGGCGTTCCATCCCCATTGGTCGAATGGTTACAGGTAATCCCATTTCCGTTCAGGTCCAGTTTTCCACTTCTTGGACCTATCGGACAATCGTGTATGCCGCCAATCAGAGCAGAAAAGCCGACACCACTGTTGACGACGTAAGACAGATTGCCCTGGCCGGGTACAACGCTGATATCATCTGCACACGTTAAGACGGGAATATAGGTTTCTGCCAGAGGGGCATTCACAGGGTCCAGGTAATGTTTATCGAAATCCCATTGATTATAAAGATTCGACTGATCAATAAACGGCAGGATTTCTACAACCCAACTTCGAAAAGAACCAACGGTGCCCGGCGTTCCATCACCGTAATACCCACAGGCAGGAAACCGACTGGCAGTGTCGGTGGCCTGTATAATTCCAAGGCCTGCATTACGCATATTGTTTAAGCATTGGAGCTGTCGGGCGGAGTTACGTGCTGATTGAACAGCCGGCAGCGCCAGCGCAATTAAAATACTGATCACCGCAGTCACGACCAGGAGTTCTATGATTGTATAACCATTCCTCCGGCGAAACGATTTTGAATGAGGAGCCATCTTCACAATATCGGCAAAACGCTGCTTACACTTCATCAGCATGGGACTCCAGCCACCAGGCGGCAAAATAGGTCAGAACAGCAACAAAAATTACAACATCCACAAAGTACATCCAGTAGCCAAATTCGGAGCATTCTCCCATGATCGGGAAAACCAGTTTTGCTTCCGTCGGTTTCCGCGAAGGAAAAATCATGCTCTGTTGCTCTGACCAATTCAACAGATACAACACAGTGAGACTGGCTGTCACCACGGCGGCACCGAGTTTGTACCCGAAACGCAAATAAGGCGAAGCGATATAGGCGAACAACGGTCCCAGGATAGCGATTATCAGAAAACAGCCGGCGGAATAAACGAGAAACAACAGTGGCGAGGTCTCGCCGATCAGTGGAAAGTAGAGTTTGCCCTGTCCCATCCAGCTCACAAAGCCATAGATGCCGGCACTGGCACACAGGATCATGGCACAGGCAAACATCAGCTTGCGAAAGATTGGTGATTCCAGAAAAGAAAGACTGCCAGCGGGTACGAGCTGCCGGGGAGGAGGCAGCTCTTCCTGTTTTGGGGCGCGTGCGTCAACCCGCTCAACGGCTGCATTTACTGTCGACGCCCAAGTCTCGTCTGAATACGCGCCTGTCGAAACATCATCATCGTTCGGATCACCGGCTGTCCCTGCAACCGATAGCTCATCAAGAGGGATTTCTTCCAGCAATGAATCGGTTTGGAAATCAGAGTCTGGAGCAGAACTCTCTGCCACAGGAAGGCTGAGATCGACGTCAATCTCCTGGTGAGCATCGACAGGGTGAGCATCGACCTGAACCGGGGGAATCTTACTGCTCCGTAATGAAAGCAGCCGTCTGAGCCATCCCGGTTTTTCCGCATCCTGATCTGGAAGAGTGGTCTCTGTTTCACTGGAATCAGCCAGAAAGGAATCCAGGTCGGCTTCATCAGCTGATTCAGAAATCAAACTCTCAACAGGAGGCAGAGTCGCCGGATCCCGCCGCGCCATATGAAATAAACCAACGATGGCATCTGCTCGCTGCCATTCGTCCAGATAATGCGGGCGAACAGGAGTCTCGGGAGATAACTTCTCTTCACGCACCATTTCAACCAGGTCACGAAAAGTGAAAGGTCCCCGCTCCTGATCACCCTGCTTAAAATACCAGTCGCTCGCCATCTAAGTATATCGGTCCACTAGAACTAAAAATGATCATTTCGAGCACAATCAATCTATCCTATTGTACATAACGAGTGAACGCAATATCCAGATGAAAAATACAAAAGTAGAGATCACCAGTCAAAACGACCTTTTCAAGATTCCAAACTTATTTCGCCTTCGCAAACTGTTTCTGAAAGAACTCCAGCATTTCGCGGTTGGGGTCGCGGCCTTTCGCTTTGGGGGTGTAGACGAAGACGTTTTCGATCTGGAGCTCGTTCATCTTCTTGACCAGATCGCGGCCGAAGTTGGGGTGATGGATACCCTGGCCGGGGCGGGCGTTTTCGGGCAGGGGGCCGTCGGCTTCGCTGTAGATCATGTAGAGCGGCGGATCATCTTTGGTCAGGTGCGTGATTGCGGACGACTCGTCGTAGCGTTTCTGTTGTTCCGGCGTGGGGTTTAATGCCTCTTTTGCAGTCGTGACACCATAGGCTTTGAAGATGGAACGATGCTCCCAGGCCCGGCCGCCGACCAGTGCTTTGATTTTGATCGGATCGTAGGTGCTTTGACCGCCCATGGTGCCGATGGCCTGAATGCGGGTCGACTGGCGCTTCACCGGGTCGTCGCTGTTGGGATCAGCCAGATCATCATGAAAGCCGATCCACATCGAAATCCCGGCGCCGGCGGAACCGCCGTAACAGGCGACTCGTTTTGGATCAATGTTCCACTCCTGTGCTTTGCTGCGAAGAAACTGCACGGCCCGCGCACCGTCGCGTTGCGGTTCGGGAAGCAGCACGTTTTTCCCATCAATAAAGCGATAGTGAATCGCGGCAACGCTCATGCCGGCATCGAGAAAAAGCTGGAGCTGACGGGGGTGAATCCGCTTGCTGCCACCCACAAAGCCGCCGCCGTGAATGTAGATCACCAATGGCGTCGGTTTGTCGGACTTGGCCTGATAGAAATCCAGAACATTGCGCGGGTGATCGCCGTACTTCACATCCGCGTAGGTCGGCTTGACGGCTTTGGCCTGGGAACCTCGAATCTTGTCGCGGTATTCTCGTGCTTCGGTGCGGGTCAGGATGCCGTCTTTGTTTTTGTCGGCAGCGGGAAATCGCTTTAATAATTTCTGCAGCTGTGCATCAGGCTGCGGTTTGTCTGCGGCGATACCCCCATGACAGGACAGCATCACCATCGTGCATAAAACGAGAATTCGTAAACCAAATCGAACTGTGGGAATTTGTGTCATTCTGTTGCTCGTTTTCTATTTTGGGATTTATGACCGCATTGATCTTGTGTACATTTCATTACACAATTCTATTTCAGAAGCGTATTCTGAATCAAGGATGAAACAATTTCTTGTCACTTCTTCCTATTCGTAAACCAGTGAGCGCAGGATCAAAAACAGGATTGATCAATGAAATCATCTCTCAAAAAATATCTGATCGTGTTCGTCTCAGTCTCCTGCTATCTGTTACTGATGAAAGCCGCTATCTACAATAAACACAGTCGAACCCATGAAGTTTCGCAACTTGAGTCGATGGTCGCTCGGATTCCTCTGGGAATTTCTAAGGATGAAATAGACACGCTGATGGGGACTCCTCCCGATACCACTTCGAATTCGAAAGGGGTGATTGTCAACCCGACAATGATGCTCGCGGCGGAGAATGAAAAGGCGACGAAGTATGGAACGCCTCAAAAATATACAATGTGCATCTGGAAACGGGGCGATGCAGGTGCAACGGTCGCCTTGGATCAAACGGGCAAGGTCGTCTGCCGCTGGGCATGGTCTAAAGATAGTGGGAGGAGATACCATCGCTACAGCCCTTACCAGGTTCTCAGACGCGTGGGGCTGTTCTGATTTTTGACGACGACGAACAGCACAAAATCGTTTTCTATGATTCAGACCAACCTCGAATCAGGATCGAACCTGTTTACTAAAGTGATTTCAATCCAATGAGATTCAAAATATCACAAATGGCAGCCTATACGATTGCCGATTTGACTGACCTGGACGCTGAGCTGGTGGAACGGATTTATTCTTTACCCTCAAAAGCGGACACGTTCGATCTGAATGCACCCATCGAAGTTTTACAGAAAGCACGCGATGAGCTGAATGAATTGATCAAAACGAATGCGGAATATAATACTGCAGTATACAATGAAATTCTGAAGGAGATTGACTACCTGGCTACTCCTGACTGATTTTTCAGTCAGCGTGGCACGGATTTTTTCTACCACGAAAAACACGAAATGATTCCAGCTGGGAGAATGAAAGGCGACACTTTGATTAGCTTAAAAGAGAGGCAGACCTGCTACCAGTTGTTCTCGAATCGGTTCGAATTTTGGATGTCCGAGTAAACCCGGAAACCCGCCACATTCCAAGATTGATGTCCGCAGATATCCCAGAAAATCGAGTGACTGGGATGGTGCACTGTCAGGGGTCTTAAAACCAGCCCACCGAAAATCCAGGACGGCAGGCAACCAGTCGTTTTCAGACAGTCCATAGGGAGACCCGCCGGAAATGTCGTCTTTGTGGTATCCATCGGGAGCAAAAGTATAAACAAATTCAGATTCTGCATGGTCGGCTTTGCAGACTTCGAAATCATCAATCGTGTATGCCAACCACTCCTGGCTACAGGACTCTACATAGACACCATCGCAGAACCCTTGGGCACCTTTGATCCCCAGTTCTTCCCAGAATTCGTAATGAGAGTAGTCTTCCAGATCAACGAACGAGATCCCGCCAATCGTCTGCCACAACCGTTTCAATACTGCAGGCACACGGCGATTTGTGATTGCTTCTATCTGTGATATTTTTTGATCTTGATCCAAGGCAGGATCGATGATCAGTGTTTGAACGGGATAACCAATATCAGTCAATCGGCCTTCCAATTCAGTAAGTGCCAGTAGGCATTGTGGAAGGGCGAGGTCAACGTACTGAGAAAGCAGCTTCTCATCATTCTGGGCCGCTGCAAATTTCTTATGAGATTGGTTAATTTCGTTAATCGTCGTCATAGTAGTGCTCATCGCCAGTCTGAATCTGATTTAGAACCGGTAACACATCTTATTATCAAGCATCAATTTCAGCAAAGTAGAGACTTCTACTATTTCGTTTGCTGATATCGATTTAATCTTCTCCCCACACTGTAAATTCATTTCGCAACGAGCTAATGTAGCAGTTGCATACCACGATACCTCTGCTCAAACGACGTGATCGTTACGATGCCACAATGACGCTTTCTAAACCCCTTTTCACTCTTACATCGATTCTGGCGTTCCATGTTTACAACGTTTTTCCCTCTTGCAATACTCCTCGGATTGCTTCTGCTTTCGATTATCTTGTGGGCGACTTTACTCTTTTTGGGTCTCCATTGGGCCCAGGCACCGGAGATCAGCGTCCGCCGTGTTTTGCTGACGACCGCTTTTGTGTCCTGTGTGGCTGGAGTTCTCTGGACACTGAAGATGCTGATTTCTGCTTATGCACCTTCTTTTGCAGTGGGAGCTTCCGCACTGAGAGTCTTTATTACTTTCTATTTCTCATGTCAGTTGATCTCATATTTCCATCAAATCTCTTTTAAACAAGCTTTCAAAGCATGAATCCCCACTCTCTTTACATCAATGTTGATTCTGGGGGTTTTACAGTTTGTGGTGCGTCCCTATTTATTTGAGACGTACTCGCTGCCCTCTAATGCAATGGCTGCGACCATTTTAGGGCCCCATCATCGAGGCGTCTGCCCTGAATGCGGAGCCACCAGTTATTACGCAGCCCACGATCCGACTAAAGGTTTACTTCCACAGTTAATGATTTGCGATCATTTTCATGAAGCGAAAGTTTCGGATGCTGATTCTGAAACGTACCCCGATGATGAGATTCTTGTCGCCAAACTTCGGAAACCGGAGCGGTGGGATCTGGCAGTCTTTCAACACCCATACTCGCCGTCTATCCTGCTAACGAAACGCCTGGTGGGATTACCGGGAGAGAAAATCACCATCCAAGATGGAGCGATCTATGCCGATGGCAAGAAACTGACTCCGCCGACTTCGCTGCAAGGACTGAAGTATCATACTGAAATGGAAGACGGGCCCGGACAACCACTGTGGGGCTCCCCCGAACGGCCCGCACAACTGGGAGATGATGAATTTTTCGTACTCGGTGACTTCTCGGCCCGCTCCGCTGACTCACGCACATGGAAAGAAGGAGCCCCCAACCGCGCCTCTTATGCCGTTCCTGAATCACATCTGAAAGGAGTTGTCACGCATATTATCAGACCGTTCCACAGGATGCGGGTTCTTGATTAGAGAACCTAAAGTGTCAGTCAAGCCTGAGTGATGAACCTGATCCGGACTTTGATTGTCGATATTCTTATTTGAGAGGATTAGAACATGCTGGAAGTCTATGGCTGGGTGGTTGTTCGAACTTCCCGAGACATATTCGTTAATGCAACTTTTGAAGAGTTAGATGCGATCGACGACATTGTCGATTTGCGTGACGCTCAGCTCTGGAGCGATCTGCGGGATCGGCTTCCTACCCAGGAATCTTCCTCCCTACGTTGGCAGTTTTATGAGCATCTGAATAATAAACGGGGAATTCTGCAGTTTTGCGAATCAACAAATCATCGCAGTGCAGATACCTGGGCTCTCATGGACTGGATCGTCAAACATGCTACTGGCTCATACGGTCTAATCTACGTCCATGACGACGAAGACATCCCTTCCAATAAATCATACAGCAGAGGACAGCATGATTTCTCAAATGTCTTCCGAGTCTGGCGGATTCTCAATGGAGAACTTCTGGAGTTGGAAGATCCTTTTCTGTCTCCTATCGTACCGACGATCAATCCTTCAGAATATTCATAAAGTGGCTAAAAAGTGTCGTTTTTCTGCTGAATTTATTTTGCTACCACAAAAGCCACGCACGTTTCTGGTAGGTAAATCGATATAAAACAGGCATGCCTCACTATGATTCTTACAGTGCGACATGCCTGATTTATTTATCTCAACGACTCTGAATGATCTTCAGTCGACGTTCGCCAGTGATTCGCTTTTGGTCGTGATGACGTCCATCAGTTCGTTCCAGGACTGGACGAAGGAGTCGGCGCCGTCTTTCTGGAGTTTGGCGGCGAGGGCCTGCACGTCGACGCCCGCTGTTTCGAATTCACCGAGCTTGGATTCGCTGTCGCCGCCGCAGGCCGGCAGGGCATTGCCCACTTCGCCATGATCGGCGAAGGCGTTCAAGGTGTTCTCGGGCATCGTGTTGACCGTGAAGGGGGAGGCGAGTGAGGTGATATAAAGCGTGTCGGATGCGTTCGGATCTTTCACTCCCGTACTGGCCCAGAGCAGACGTTGTGGACGGGCACCGAAGTTCAACGCACGCTGCCAGCGGGGGGAATTCAACAGATCCAGATAGGCTTTGTAAGCCCGTTGACCAATGGCGACGCCCAGTTGATTGTGTAACGTTTCGGGAACGTTGTCGACAACGGCCCGGTCCCAGCGGCTGATGAACAGCGACGCAACGGAGCCAACGGCCGGATTCAGACCCGCTTCGATACGTCGTTCGATGCCGCGCAGGAATGCTTCGGCAGCATCGACATAGTGCTCGCTGGAGAAGAGCAGGGTGACATTCACCGGGATGCCGGCGAAGGTCGCTTCTTCAATCGCAGGCAGGCCCTCTTTGGTGCCGGGAATTTTGATCAATACATTAGGACGGCCCGCGCGTGCGTGCAGATCTTTCGCCGCGGCCAGCGTGCTTTCGGTGTCGTAAGCCAGCAGCGGAGAGACTTCCAGAGAGACCCAGCCGTCAACGCCGTCGGTTCGATCCCAGACAGGGCGGAACTTGTCGGCGGCCTGCGTGATGTCTTCGAGGGCGACTTCGAAAAAGAGTTGTTCGCCGGCCTGACCGTTTTTGAATTTCTCCTGAATCGTACTGTCGTAAGATTCGCTGTTTTTGATCGCCTGATGAAAGATCGTCGGATTCGAAGTCAGACCAGTTACTGAAAGGTCATCGATATAGCGCTGCAGCGTCCCGTTTTCGAGCAGGTCGCGGGTGATATTATCAAGCCAGAGGCTCTGGCCGAGTTCGTTGAGTTGCTTTGTTGCCGTCATGGTATCCCTTCCCCATTGAGTTGGTGAAATATGATTCAAATATGAAAACAGTCAATCGGTGGTTTATTGTCGTGAATTCCCGTTATGAATGGAAGGCTGATATGGAAACGTAAAATAAGTGCGGGTAATTTGTTTTATACGACCGCGCAAGGCACGAACAAACACGAAATGTTCAACAAACGGAAGAGTCTGGTTTAAAGCATCAAAGATTTTAGATAAGAAATATTTTTCCTGCTCCGTAGTCTGGAATTCGACAAAAACGCTGACTCTGGTACTCACTGGCTGATAGAATGAGAGATGTCTTAATATCATGCGGGCAGCATTTTTTAGACAGAAAGTTGATGTTGATGAATCTCCACTCTCTCGAAAAGATCTCTCGGATCAAAGTCGTTCGATGCGTCCTGACTCTGTTTCTTGTATTGTGTCTCTCGACGGCAGGTCTGGCACAGACGAATAATGGCGGGAACAATACCGGCGGCAACAATCAGAATAATAATCAGCAGAACGCCGGCGGAATCACCATAGATGCTGACGGCGTGATAGCCGCACCGTTTCGCATTACTCAAAACAGCAAACAGTTGAATCAGCGTCGTCTGCAGGCGATCGCGGCGCAGTCACTGCCCGGTGATGTAAATCAGAAATCGGAGTTCCGCAAGATTTCGCTGGTGCAACTGGAGAAGGTCTGCCAGGAACTCAAAGAGAAAAATCAGCCGATCCCGCCCGAGGTTCAATATCTGGCCGGGTTATGGCGGATTGATTACCTGTTTGTGGATCGCGAGAAGAACGATCTGATTATTGCCGGTCCGGCAGAAGGGTTCGCGGCGAATGCGCAGAATCGGGTCGTTGGCGTGGAAACAGGGCGGCCGCCGATTCGATTAGATGATCTGGTCATTGCATTTCAATCGCAGGATCGCGGGCTGACGACCGGTTGTTCATTTGATGCGAAGCCGCAAAATCTGGCACGGATGAATGAATATATTCGTCGCACAAACTCCGCTTCCTCGGCAGCGACCGCGGCAACGCGATTTAAAACGATGGCGCAGATTCTGGGAATGCAGGATGTTTCGGTATCGGGTGTGCCCGCCGGTTCGCATTATGCCCGCATTCTGGTGGAAGCCGACTATATGTTGAAACGGATTTCGATTGGCCTGGAACCTTCGGGGATACGCGAAATCAAAAGCCATCTGGCGACGCTTCGCGGCGGTGGTAACAGTACGCAGCGCTGGTGGTTCACACCGCTGTATGATGCGTTTACTACGACGGCAGAGCGGGATGCGTTTCAGTTTTCCGGTCAGCGACTGCAGATGATGTCGCAGGAGGAGTTTGTCAACACAGCCGGGCAACGCACAGATGCCGCTCAGACGCGTCTTTCCACAACGAAGTATGCCCAGCAGTTCACGAAACACTTTGCCAAGCTGGCCGACCAGCATCCGACGTTCGCTGAATTGCAGTCAATTACGGACTTAACGGTGCTGGCAGCGTTGATCAGAAAAGAAAACCTGGATCAACGAGTGGGCTGGGAACATCGTTTCTTTTCGACAGCATCGGATTATCTGGTGCCTGCGGGAAATATCCCCAAACAGGTGCCGACCGCGATGAATTATAAAAAAGCGGGTCGGTTGATGATCTGTCTGGTGGGAGGTGGGGTAACGGTGAACGCCCGGGCTGTCGTCAACCAGACGGAGTTTGTGACGTCACGGGATAATTCGCTGGATGAGAAAAAAACGTCCGTACTGGAACGGGGGCAGGATAAAACAGTACGCTGGTGGTGGGATTGACGTTGCGTCTGTGATCGAGTCTACTGGAATTGTTGTCATTCGGTTTTGCTGAATTGCAGGTGGGAGAAATTATTCCTCGCTTGAGTTGGATTCGCACTGTTGGACAAGCCAACAGTGGCACACTTTCCTGTGATACGAAGCTCAATAGACTGGCATGATTTAATCTGAATTCACACTGTTGGGCAAGCCAACAGTGCCACCCCAAAATCTAAGATTAATACCCGATACACATTCTTTATTCTGATTTTTAAACCAATTGATTCATTCTCTTTCTGTTTTAAGGAAACTGACTTTCATCATGAGACGCGCGCCTTTGTTGAAACTGGTCTGTTTGTTGTTGCTGTCTGTTGTTTTTACTTCGGGTCACTTGCTGCAGGCGGCTTCTAAGCCGAATGTGTTGCTGATCATGACAGACGACCAAGGCTGGGGCGATGTGCGTTCGCATGACAATCCATTGATTGAAACGCCGAATCAGGATCTGCTGGCGAAGCAGGGGGCGCGGTTTGATCGTTTTTTTGTCTCGCCCGTTTGTGCGCCGACGCGGGCCGCTTTGCTGACGGGGCGTTACAGTTTGCGAACCGGCGTGCATGGTGTGACGCGCGGCTTTGAAAATATGCGGGCCGAGGAAGTCACCATTGCCGAGATGTTGAAATCAGCCGGTTATGCGACGGGTGCGTTTGGAAAGTGGCACAACGGGCGTCACTATACGATGCATCCCAATGGGCAGGGCTTTGACGAATTCTTTGGTTTTTGCGGCGGTCACTGGAACAGTTATTTCGATACGAATCTGGAACACAATAAACAGCCGGTTGAGACAGAAGGCTACATCACCGATGTTTTGACCGACAAGGCGATCGAATTCATCAAACAGAATCAAGAGCGGCCGTTCTTCTGTTATGTGCCTTATAACGCACCGCATTCACCCTGGATTGTTCCCGAGAAATACTGGAAGAAGTACGCGAACAAAGGCCTGGATGACAAAGCCCGCTGTGCTTACGCGATGGTGGACAGTGTCGACGAGAACCTGGGCCGCCTGCTCAAAACGCTTGATGAACAGAACCTGGCCGACAATACAATTGTGTTGTTTCTGACCGACAATGGGCCGAACAGCAATCGCTATAACGGCGGCATGCTGGGCCGCAAGGGATCGATTCATGAAGGAGGCGTTCGGGTGCCTTTGTTCGTGCGTTATCCGGGAACAATCAAAGCGGGAACTGTCGTCAAGCCGATCGCCGCCCACATTGATATCTTGCCAACGCTGCTGGAATTCTGTGGTGTGGAAGCGATGTCCGAAAAACCCATCGATGGCAAAAGCCTGGTGCCGCTGTTGACGAATGAGTCAAATGAAAATTGGCCCGCGCGAACGCTGTTTGTTGATCGTCTGTTTCGTAATTCGATTCCGGGTGCGGAATTGCCCTTTGGCTCGGTGCGAACGGATCGCTGGCGGGCTGCCTTTTTCAGAAATAAATGGAGTCTGTATGATATGCAGACCGATCCGGGACAGAAAAACAATGTTGCCAAAGCCAATCCCCGGGTTCTTAAAGAATTGAAAGCTGCCTACCAAACCTGGTTTAACGATGTCTCCGCAGCCGGCTTCGAGCCGATTCCGATTCCTGTGGGCCATCCGAAAGAAAAACGGAGCGAGTTGCCCGCCAATGAATCATTCCTGTCGCCGGAAGTCGGAGAGGGCATCACTTACAGCGGCAAAGGCAACAACGGCTATGCCAACAGCTGGCTGGAAGACTGGACCGATCCCGCTGCGTCTGCGATCTGGCATCTGGATGTGTTGAAACCTGGGAAATATACCGTCACACTGAAGTATACGTGTGCCAAACCTGACGTCGGATGTGAAGTGAAAGTCTCTACTGGCAACCAAAGTCTGACCGCCACCATTTCTCAGCCACATGATCCGCCGAAGATTGGCAACCAGGATCGCGTGGAACAATCAGACAACTATATGCGCAAGGACTGGTCGACAATCAAACTCGGAACGCTGGATCTGAAAAAAGGGTGCTCTGACCTGAAGCTGACGGGCGTCAAGAAAACCGGCAACGAATTGATCGACGTTAAGGGGATTGAACTGACGCGGGAGTAAACAGCGTCACGATCAGGCGTTCCGCCGCCTGTTCGGCACTGTGAATCGAATCGGGAATGCCGACGCCGCGATAAGCGTTGCCCGCCAGTTCCAGTCCGGGATATTGGTCGGCCTGTTGTTCGATCTGTTCGACCAGTTGCAGATGCCCCATATGATACTGCGGCATCGACTGATTGTGCCGCAGCAGTTTGGAGAACAGTGGTTTGCCCGTCACCCCCAGAATGTCGGCCAGCTCACTCTGAACAATGTTTTCGAGTTCTTCATCGGTATGCTTGAGCAGTTCGGCCTGCATCGCGCCGCCGACAAACGTTCGTAACTGCACACATCCTTCGGGTGCCCGACCAGGGAATTTTCGACTCGCAAAGGCGACGGCAAAGATCTTGCGTTGTTCGGCAGCCGGGATCACCAGGCCAAACGCATTCAGTGGATGTTTGATGTCGGAAAGTTTGAAAATGTTGACCAGAATTGCCGTCGACGCGTATTCGATTTGCGACAGCAGTTTTGAAAGCTCAGGTGCGAAACCGGCGGTCATGCCGGCTGCATAGTGTGTTGCTGTCGCGATGAGCACAGAATCGAAGTGTTGTGTTTGTGAGCCGCCGTCCGCTTCCGAGGTCACAGCATAACCGCCTGCTTTAACGGGGCTGATTTTTGTGACCGGCTGGCTGAAATGAATTGTGCCACGTTCGGAAACCCGTTCGGCGAGCGTGCGTGTCAGCGTTTGCATGCCTCCCCGGAATGCAGCGAAGAGACCATACCGCGCGCCAGTCGCGTCGGCTGATTTGGCGGCCCGTTTCTGTTTGCGGATCGCTTTGATCAGGCTGCGGTGATCCCGTTCCATATCCAGAAAACGTGGCAGCGTCGCGCGCAGACTCAACTTTTCGGGATCGGACGTATAAATACCGGCGACCAATGGCTGAATGAGACGACTCAAAGCTTCTGCACCAAAACGGCGTTTGACGAAATGTGCCAGACTTTCGTCATCCTGATCCAATCCCGTCACACTATGTCGGCGGGGAAGAAAATATTCGAGCCCCATGCGTAACTTTCCCCGGAGACTGAGCAGAGGCGTCTTGAGCATGGGACCAATGCGGGACGGTGTCATGAGTTCGAAGCCGAGCGGCACCGGAACAGGCTTGCCATTGTTAAGTATCAAAGCGCCCCGATATTGGGTGTTGGTGGAGATGAGCTGATCGTCGAGCCCCAGTCGCTGGCAGAGCTCAATCGCCGCCGGCTTATTCGTGATAAACATGTCGGCACCGGTATCGATCAGATAATCCTGTTGCTCGATGGTGCCAATCCAACCGCCCGTTTCCGGCTGCGATTCAAACAGGGTGACTTCGATTGATTGCTGCTGTGCGTCTGCCAGCTCGAACAGACGGTGTGCGGCTGAGAGGCCGGTAATCCCGCCGCCGATGACGGCGATCCGTTTTGTTGCTGTTGAACTCATGGCGTGACTCTTACGTACTCAATGTTCTCTCTGGGTTAGGTCGTGTTTCTTAATTCGAACGGGCCTGACCAAAGAGGCCTAACCGGGGCTAACGCCCAGCGGCTAATGGCTATTTACTGCGGTCATAGTCCTCAAAACAAGGGCAATAGCACACTGTCGGCCACGGTTTGATCTTACATAGCTCACTCTGTCGACCTCATCATCCTGTTTAGAGATATTAAATAAACGCTACTTATCGGCTGCCCAGTTCATGCACGATTTCGACGAGGGCTTTTACATTGTCGGGATTCATGTCGGGCATGACGCCATGACCGAGATTGAAAATGTGTCCGTTCCGGCCGCCGGCGGCATCGAGAACCGACTTAGCTTTCTCTCTCAACACCGGTATGTCTGCATAGAGGGCAATCGGATCAAGGTTCCCCTGCACGGCGACGTCGGGGCCTAAAATCTCCCAGGCATCAGCCAGATTGATTCGCCAGTCGAGACCAAACACCTGACCGCCCGTCTGCTTCTGTAATGGAATCAACGCCGGGTTTCCCGTGAGGAAATTGATCACCGGCGCATGTTCCTGCACGCCGGCGACAAGTCTTGCCGTATAGGGTGCCACGTACTGCTGATAGTCTTCAGGAGAAAGACAACCGGCCCAGCTGTCGAAGATCTGCACGGCCTGACAGCCGGCTTCGATTTGCCGTTGGAGATAGACAATCAGATTATCGACGAAGCGATCCATTAACGCCTTCCAGGCACCGGGGTCGTTATACATCATCTGTTTGGTGCGGCGGTAATTTTTCGAACTGCCGCCCTCGATGGCGTAGCTGGCCAGTGTAAACGGACAGCCGGCGAAGCCGAGCAGAGGAATGTCGGCGGGCAAATCGGCACGAATCAGTTTGACCGCATCGAAAACGAACTCCAGACAATTCATATCGGCGATGTCGGTGAGCCGATCGACGTGTGAGGAATCGGCGAGCGGATTGTGAATGACCGGGCCTTCTCCTTTGACATATTCGAGGTCGAGCCCCATCGGTTCCAGAATTGGTAAGAGATCGGCGAACAGAATTGCGGCATCGACACCAAGTACCCGTTGTGCGGTAAGCGTGACTTCCGCCGCCAGGGAAGGCGTTTTGCAGAGATCGATGAACGTCGTTTTGTTACGTACGGCCATGTATTCGGGTAAATAGCGTCCCGCCTGTCGCATAATCCAGATCGGCGTGGTGTCTACAGGTTCGCGGCGGACCGCTTTCATAAAACGACTATTCTGATAACTGGCGTTCTCCGCCATTTGAGAATTCATTTTCAGTTCTTTCAAGTACGATTTCTGTGATTGCTCAATATTCCGATTATTTTAGCAGGTATCAGAGCGGACTGAAATTCTGACGAAGCCGGTTTCCCGGAAACAACCTGATTCGGGAACGAGACTTAACGTTTCTTCGCGAGAATTTCCGGTGCTGCTGCAAGGGCATCTTTGACAAGGGGCCCCATTTTAGGAGGACTCGATTCAAAATCGACGGGAAGCCCGACTTGCTGCAGTGCTTCCGAACAGGCAGGACCAACCGAGGCAATCATCGTTTTGGCAGCCGCCTGCAGCCATTCGTCTTTGGCGTTCTCTTCGTCCGCGATCTGCAGGACGTGCGTGATCTGCTGGGCGCTGGTAAACATCAGCACGTCAAATTCATTTTGAATGGTCGCGTGGACCGCGTCTCTTAAACCACTGGTATCCGCTGGCAGTGCCCAGCGATACACGGTGACAGGCAGAACCTGTGCCCCGCGTTTGCGAAGTTCGTCGTAGAATTCCTGTACGGGTTTTCCATATTCCTGAACAGCGATGTGTTTGCCTGTCACCGAAAAGTTTTCGTCATCCCACACGGAAATGAGTTCATGCCAGGTGTTCGGCTCGGGCGCAGTGTAATGAATGGGGACTTCCCAGTTGCGCAGGACGACCGTCGGTTTCGGCCCGCGGACCGTGACGATGATTTTTTTGAGGGCAGCGAGAAACTGTTCCCGCGGGAAATACAGTTCTACCGCATCCAGTAACGCGGTCGCACCGACGCCCGTCATAAAGACCATCACATCGATTTCATTTTGAAACAGTTTTTCGCAGAACGCCTTGACCTGCTCGTTATCTTCCAGCGGAATTTCATCCATGGAATGGACGAGTGTCGGCTGCCCCTGATTTCGTTCAATCAGCGCCCGCATGGCATCACTTTTACGGCTTTCAAAACTGCAGACACGTAACAGGGTATCAGTCATCGAGAAATATCACCATTCGGAAAAAAGAAGCGAGAGAGCTATGTAATGCAATTATAGGAGGCGGCAGAATCGCAGAGAATGCTTGAAAGCGGCTTTCTTTCAGAGAACCCTGTTTTCGTCGTGGAACGCAGGCAGTCAGATTGAGCCGGTGCGTTTACTGTTTCGGTTTGACGCGAAAACTGGTTAACCACTGTTGAAAATCGGCATCGACTTCAGAAAGATCATGCACATTCAATAACTGCTGCAAGGTCCGCTGCCCGGTTTCGTCGAATTCTCTGTTCGTCCGCAATTTTCGATAAAAGGGAGAGAGCAACCGCTTCTGTTGCAGATACAGACAGAAGTAACGGGCATAAGCATAGGTCAACGCTTCCCGATCAGTATTGATGCGGATCTGTTGCACCATCGATTTTAAATCGGGTAGCTGATTCCGATCCAACGCCGACAATAAGATCTGAACACGCCAGTTGGAAATCCCCACCAGCTGATTGCCTTCGTCCGAAAATTCACACTGTTCGTGCAAAGAGGCCAGCCCTTCGTCAAACCATTCCGGCATGTCAGGATAATCGATCTGAGCCAGCGCGTGGGTGAGTTCATGCCCCAGAGTTCCGCTTCCCGTTGTCAGGTTGAGGACGATTCGCATTTCATCAGACTGGAAATAGCCGTAATAAGAGCCGGTTTTCCTCTGATCGAGATCGTAAGCGACCTGCTGGTAGCGCTCCTGACTGGAGAGCGCAATAATGGTAATCGGACGGTCCGGCTGTAAATCAAAGTAGGAAACGTTAAGTGCATACTCGGTCGGCTGAATCGCTTTGCGGTGCAGGGCATCCAGCGTCTTTGTTTCATAATCCCCGATTAGAATATACGGCGCTCTGACCAGCAGATTCGTAGGGATCGAAATGCGTTGCTGAATCTGTTTGGCCTGTGTTTCACACTCTGCCAGCAGACGTGATGACGGCTGCAGCAATTTAATCTCGGGTGCTGACTGGAATGTTTCCGGTGCGCTGAGACGGACCGCATTCGATGAGGCACGTCCTTCCTGAGTCCCCGAAAAGATCAGAAAGTAAAAGCCTGCCATCAGAACGAATGGTCCTGCGATTAACAGTGCATGGCGGTGAATAGACAAAAGCAACCCCTGAACTGAACCAGCCAGATCTCTCAGGCTGGAGTTCGAAAGAGATGAAGTGTTATACAGATAGTAACGACCTTCTATTATAGTTTGCGGTAGACACAATCACTTGAGTAAAGGTGAACCGAATTCGGATTTTCGACCATGTTGCGGCCTTTCTGAGTGCTTTATTCCTCTTGATCGCCGCTGATTGCCCAACCAGGAAATTCACCATAACCAGAACAGATTAACAAACAACTCTTCTGGTTCCCCCAAAACGGGGCCAGGCGGAATGAACTGCGCGTAGCGGAAAAAGCGGATTAAGGATGGGTAACAATCTGGTCGAAATTTAGTTATACTAGACTTACTGATTATAATGGTTTGCCAGCCTGTAGCTCGAATTCAGGTTGCGCGTTGTGTTTCCGAAATGATTTAACCCCGGCAGGACAACTTCCTGACTGACATGGTTTTGTTAAATCTGATTTGGAATCAAATAAATTGACGGTGAAATATAAGCTCCGATGGGTCAATCCTCTCACTTTGAAACAAATCAGAACCGATCGGTGGCCCCCTGGCGCGTCAAGCGGCGGCATAGCAAGCCCCAAGCCAGACGACCTTTATTTACACCTGCAGAACTTCATGCACTTAAGACTGGAATGCACTGTACTATGTATAATTCAATGGGCGCACACCCTGACGAAGTCAATGGGATCAAAGGAACTCGATTTGCCGTCTGGGCTCCCAATGCACAAGAAGTATGTGTGATTTGTGACAAGAATCACTGGAAGCACGGGGAAAACTATCTCAATTCCAGTGATGCGGGTGTCTGGTCCGGATTTTTTCCGGAAATCTCTGACGGAGACGCCTACAAGTTCAGTCTGCGGGGGCAAAACGGTGAGTTTTTCGAGAAAAGTGATCCCTACGCGTTCTACTCAGAACTGCGTCCCAAAACGGCATCTATCGTTTACAATCTCGAAAATTTCCCCTGGCAAGATACGCAATGGATCGACAAGCGCAAAGAAGTCAACTGGCACGACCAGCCGATCTCGATCTATGAAGTGCACCTCGGCTCCTGGAAACGTCCTAAAGACGGACGCCAGTTCTTTACCTATCGCGAGTTAGCAAAACAGCTCGTCGAATATGTGAAACAGATGGGTTACACGCATATTCAATTGATGCCGATCACAGAGCATCCCTTTGATGGTTCCTGGGGTTATCAGACGACTGGTTACTTTTCCCCCACCAGTCGCTTTGGAACTCCACATGACCTGATGTATTTCGTCGATTACTGTCACCAGGCCGACATCGGCGTCCTGTTCGACTGGGTTCCCGGCCATTTCCCTACCGACGGTCACTCCCTGGGTCGCTTTGATGGGACCTGCCTGTACGAGCATGAAGATCCACGCAAAGGATTTCACCCGGACTGGGGTACGTACATCTTCAATTACGGCCGGAATGAAATCCGCGACTTCCTGCTCTCCAGTGCCCATTTCTGGATTGATAAATACCACTTTGACGGATTGAGAGTCGATGCCGTTGCCTCGATGCTCTACCTGGACTATTCACGCCAGGAAGGGGAATGGGTACCGAACTCCAGCGGGGGACGGGAAAATCTGGAAGCGATCCAGTTCCTGAAAGACGCCAATACCAGCCTGCACGGAGAATACCCCGGAATCCTGACGATTGCGGAAGAATCCACTTCCTGGGGCGGCGTTTCGCACCCGGTTTATAACGGCGGCCTGGGGTTCAATATGAAATGGGATATGGGCTGGATGAACGATACCCTCCGGTATATGCATTTCGATCCGATTTACCGCTCGCATCATCAGGGTGAGCTCTCTTTCAGAATGATCTATGCCTTTACTGAAAATTTTGTGCTGCCTTTATCCCACGATGAAGTCGTGCACGGCAAACGTTCGTTACTCTCGCAAATGCCCGGTGATCTATGGCAGCAGTTTGCGAATCTGCGACTGCTGTATGGTTACCAATACACCATGCCTGGCAAAAAACTGCTGTTCATGGGAGGCGAGTTAGCGCAATGGCACGAATGGGATCATGACAATGAACTCGACTGGAAACTGATTGGCCACGATCACCATGACGGAATCCGGCGTTTGATTG